>DASUJD010000001.1:0-8506 GCA_036279455.1 Rhodanobacteraceae bacterium
CAGCGCCTTGTCGAGCTGCGCCGGCGTCAGCTTGTAGTGCTGTTCCGGCGGGCATTCCAGAATGGTCATCTTCGCGTTCAGGATTTCCGCGATGTCGACGTAGCTGGTCCAGTACGGCGACGGAAACACGATTTCGTCGCCTTCGTCCAGCAGCGCCTCGCACAGGTTGTAAAGCACCTGCTTGGCGCCGATGCCGACGGTGACGTTGGCGCGCGTATAGCCATCCAGACCGCTGTGCCTGAAGTGTGACGCGATGGCATCGAGCAGCGCCGGTGCACCGCGGTTGCTGCCGTAGCCGCCGCTATCGCGCGGCATCCAGTCGCGCACCGCCTGGTACACGTGGTCGCCCGGCAGGAAATTCGGCACCCCGATCGAGAAGTTGACCACGTCCTTGCCTTCGGCCTTGAGCTGCTTCGCCTTGTCGGCGATGAGCATGATCGTGCTGGGTTTGGCGCGGCCGGTGCGCGCGGCGAGTTTCAGCATGGTGTGCCTCGACAAGCAATTACGGGAGCGAGCACGTGATTCTACCACGCGCTGCGGAATGCCCCGTCACGGCGAATCACGCCGCTCAGCGTGCGTCGAGCGTGGCATTCCACTCCTGCACGCGATCGGCCTGCGCAGCCAGCAATGCAGCCGGATCGCCTTCGATGGTGATCTTCTCGATCGTGTCGCCCTGGCGGATCGCATTCACGACTTTCTGGTCGTCCGTCGCAACCACTTCGCCGAAGATGGTGTGCTTGCCGTCCAGCCACGGCGTCGGTACGTGGGTGATGAAGAACTGGCTGCCATTGGTGCCGGGGCCGGCATTGGCCATCGAGAGTTTGCCCGGCGCATCGTGCTTCAAATCGGCGCGGCATTCGTCCTCGAACTTGTAGCCGGGGCCGCCGGTTCCCGTGCCATTGGGGCAGCCGCCCTGGACCATGAAATCGGGAATCACGCGATGAAAGCTCAAGCCGTCGTAGTAACCGCGCTGCGCGAGGTTCACGAAATTGGCGACTGTCACGGGGGCATCGTCGGCGAACAAGCGGACGTGGATGGGGCCCTGCGAAGTCTGGAAGGTGGCGGTGAGGCTCATGTCGATTTCCTGGCTGGAAACGCTTCAGTCTAACAGCCTGAACGACGAGTCCGGCCCCATCCGGCACCGAATGGTGATCGCAGGTATAATGGTCGCTCGCGGCAGGTCCCTGCCGCTCTCTTTTTCTGTTCACCGGCCGCAAGCTGCGGCCATTTCGCGTGCCCCAATGTCCATCCAGAATCTCCGCAACATCGCGATCGTCGCCCATGTCGACCATGGCAAGACCACCTTGGTCGACCAGCTGCTGAAGCAGTCCGGCACGCTGTCGGAACGTACCGTGGTGCCCGATCGCGTGATGGATTCGAACGACCTCGAGCGCGAGCGCGGCATCACCATCCTGTCCAAGAACACCGCGATCCGCTGGACCGACCCACGCGGCGATGAGTGGCGCATCAACATTGTCGATACACCCGGACACGCCGACTTCGGCGGCGAAGTCGAGCGCGTATTGAGCATGGTCGATTCGGTGCTGATCCTGGTCGATGCGATGGACGGTCCGATGCCGCAGACGCGCTTCGTGACCCAGAAAGCGTTCCAGATGGGTTTCAAGCCGATCGTCGTGGTCAACAAGATCGACCGCCCCGGTGCGCGCCCCGACTGGGTGGTCAATCAAACCTTTGATCTATTCGATCGGCTCGGCGCGAACGAAGATCAACTGGACTTCACGGTGGTGTACGCCTCGGCGCTGCATGGCTATGCCGGACTCGAGCCGGAGGTGCGCTCCGGCGACATGACGCCGCTGTTCGAAGCCATCGTCAAACACGTGCAGGCCCCGCAAGTCGATCGTGATGGACCGTTCCAGATGCGCGTGTCCTCGCTCGACTATTCCAGCTACGTCGGTGTGATCGGCGTCGGCCGCATCCAGCGCGGCAAGGTACGTACCAACATGCCGGTGGTGATCGTCGACCATGAGGGCAACCGCCGCAACGGCAGGGTTCTGCAGGTTCTGGGCTTCATGGGCCTGGAACGCCGCGAGGTGCCGGAAGCGCAAGCCGGCGACATCGTCGCGGTTTCAGGTATCGAGGCCCTCGGGATTTCCGACACGATCTGCGATCCGTCAGCGGTGGAGGCGTTGCCCGAGCTGAGCGTGGACGAGCCAACCATCAGCATGACCTTCCAGGTCAACAACTCGCCATTCGCCGGCAACAAGGATCTCTCCGGCGGCAAATTTCTCACGTCGAGACAGATTCGCGAGCGCCTGACCCGCGAGACCCTGCACAACGTTGCGCTACGGGTCGAGGACACGGCGGATCCCGACAAGTTCAAGGTGTCCGGCCGCGGCGAATTGCACTTGTCGATCCTGATCGAGACCATGCGCCGCGAAGGCTACGAACTTGCGGTGTCACGCCCGGAAGTGATCGTGCGCGAGATCGACGGTGTGCTTCAAGAGCCATACGAGCAATTGGTGGTCGATCTCGAAGAACAATACCAGGGCGGTGTGATGGAGAAGCTCGGCACCCGCCGCGCGCAACTCAAGAACATGGAGCCAGACGGCAAGGGCCGCGTGCGCCTGGAGTACATGATTCCCGCGCGCGGACTGATTGGTTTCCAGACCGAGTTCCGCACACTCACGGCCGGTACCGGGCTGATGTTCCACGTGTTCGACCACTACGGCCCAAGATCCGAAGGCGTGATCGGCAAGCGGGCCAACGGCGTGATGATCTCCAACGGTACGGGCCCCGCGCCAGCCTACGCGTTGTGGGGGCTGCAGGATCGCGGCCGCATGCTGATCGACGCCGGGGCGCAGATTTACGAGGGCCAGTTGGTCGGCATCCATGCCAAGGACAACGACCTGACCGTCAACGCCTTGCGTGCCAAGCAGTTGACCAATGTGCGCGCCTCCGGCAAGGACGACGCACTCACGCTGACGCCGTATGTGAAACTTTCGCTGGAGCAGGCGCTGGAGTTCATCGACGACGACGAGCTGGTCGAAGTGACGCCGAAGGAGATCCGGCTGCGCAAGAAGCATCTCACCGAAAACGATCGCAAGCGCGCCGCACGACAGGCGGCTTGAAGACCAGGATTCGGGACTCGGGCTGCGGAGGCAGGCGCACCGGAGCGAACGTCGCCGCAGCCGACGGCCCTCAGGGCGAGCGGCTGGATGCGGCGAGTTTCCCGGGACTCGGAAAAACATGCCGTCGGCGCGCCCGACTGCGAGCGCGGCTCAATCGTGGCACTGTCGCGGCAGATATCTCACGTCGATGTCCGGGCTGCGGCAACGCCAGTGCAACATGAGCGCGTTGCCCTCCGGCGAAATCACCACGTGGCCACCACGAATCGCCGGACTGGCCCGATTGCCGAACGTCACCACCACCCTGCCACTGGTGATCCTGACACTGGTGACGTAACGCGTGCGCATTGCTTCGGGGCGGGGCAAGCCGAGGTCGGCATTGCTGTCTGGAAGCGTGCCGCGCACACCTATGTACTCACCGATCAGCGCGCGTGCGCGGGCGGTCAGGTCGACGCCCTGCGAAACTTCGGCACGCACGGCGTAGCCTCGATACGCGGGGATCGCGACGATCGCGAGAAAGGCAAGCATGGGAATGGCGATGAAGAACGTCGCCGAGATTACGACCAGGGCGATTGCCCAGCCCGGCATCACGGTTCGTGTTGCGGGAGCAACCGCGGCCGGAATCGAACCGGATTGCGACGTCTGCTCTCGATGCCATGCATTCAGGCCCGCCTTGCGAACGACGCAGCAGTACGCCATGAAGTCGTGCAGTGCCTGTTTGCGCGCGCTCCAGCCGATCAGTAAAAACCCGAGGCACAGCACGAGCGTGGATACGAACTTTCCGAAGAAGCGTCGAGTGGCGCGGACAAAGCTGGTCCGTGCGCCATATTCATCGGTGACCCGCAAGCGCAGCGCCAATTTTCCAGGCGTGGCCTGCCAACGAGATGACTCGCACACCGCGTAGTAAAGCCACACCACCACGATTCCGAAAGGCAGCAAGGCGATGTCGACCATCCGGGTCATCGTCGGGTCAGGGTCGCCACCAAGCATGACCCAGGGCACCATGAGCCAGGTACCGAAAGCCAGCACCAGAATCCCCGCAATGACCGAGAAGATCAGGCAATCGATGAACCACGCCGCGACCCTCCGCCAGAAACCTGCGTAGAGCAGCGGCGCGTGATGATGGACGGGAAGTTCCTGCCTGTCGTCGACAGCTGCGGGTTCCATGGCTGCCAAATTTCATGAGAGCAGCGGTTGATGGTGGCACAGCCGCCATCCGGCGTCATCTACCGCGCGTCATGGCAGATCGGATCCACCATTCGCCCCTGCCGGCATGACCAGATCAGCCGGAAGCGGCACGATGATCGCCGGCAGGCCGGCGGCTTTCAGATCCGCATCGAGTTTCGCCAGCGCGTGTTGTTGCAGCGACCGCCAGTCGGCCTGCGTGCGTTGCAGGCGCGCATTGCAATTCGCCAGCACTTCGCGCTGACCCTGGTTGGGCGCGACGTCCGCCGATTCCATGTCCGCTTCGACACCTGCAAGGATGCCGCCGATGGCGTCGAAATCGGCGGCCTCGTCGAGTTTCGCATCGTCGGGCGCCTTGAGCTTCGCCTGCACTGCCTTCAGGTCGGCGACCAGCGTCGCGTGCGCACTGCCATCCTGCAGTTTTCCTGCCAGTTTTTCGAGCTGCGAGGTGACCGAGCGTTGCTGCGCGGCGCCCACCGAAGCCTGCGCCAACGCGTGGTCCACCTGCTGCGAGAACGCCAGTGCGGCCTGCAAATCGGCTGTGCTGGCGTGCACGCGCGGATCCATCGTTACCGTCAGTGGCTGCCTGAGCATCTTGCCCCCGGCCTTCAACACCACCGTGTAATGGCCCGGCAGCACGAACGGTCCTTCCGGCAGTATCGGCGTGTCCTTGCCGAACACCGCGGCGATTGAATAGGTGTAGCTGGGCGAGCGTGGCCGCGGGTAGTGCAGGTCCCACACGAAACGGTGCAGGCCCGGTGTGGCAGGCGGATTCACCGGCGGCGCGATCCACCACTCCTTGGTGAAGTAGCGGAAGGCGTCAAGTGGTTCGTGCTTCTCGGCGCTGGCGTAATGCCGCACGAGTTTTCCATTCGCATCCAGGATATCGATGGTCACCGGACCCTGCGCGTTGGCGCCCAGCGCATAGTCGATCATCGCGCCTGATGGTGGATTTTCGCCCTCGGGCGTGCCGGGCGGCAAGGGCGTGTCCTTGTTGTTGTCGGGATGCACGCGCATCGCCGTTTCGGGCTTGAAGAGATACGCGGCCGCATCGGCGACAGTCGCGCTCCACTGCCGCAACGGCGACAGGTCGTCCAGCACCCAGATGGCGCGGCCCTGCGTCGCGGCAATCAGGTCGTTGTCGTGCACCAGCAGATCGCGCACCCACGCGGTAGGCAGGTTCAATTGCAACGACTGCCAGTTCGCGCCGTCGTCGAACGACGCGTACACGCCGGCGTCGGTGCCCGCGTACAACAACCCCTTGCGCACCGGATCGGCGCGCACCACGCTGACGTAGTGGTCGACAGGCAGGCCGGAATCGACTTGTTGCCACGTCTTGCCGCAGTCGTGCGTGCGCCAGACATGAGGCGCGTAATCGTTGTCGCGATGGTTGTCGGCCGCGGCATAGACCGTGCAGGGATCGAGTGCCGACACGTCCAGCGAGGAGATTTTGGTCATGCCCGGGATGCCGCGTGGGGTCGCATCGCTCCAATGTGCGCCGCCGTCGCGGGTGTAGTACATCATCCCCGAATCGCTGCCGGTCCAGATTTCATCCGGGTCGTTCGGGGCAACCGCGATCGAATAGATCACGCCGTAACCGCAGGCGCGCGCATCGGCGACCGACACGTTTTTCGTGCAGCCTTTCGCATTTTTCCGCTGGCCGGTGAGATCCGGGCTGATCACCTGCCAGCGTTCGCCGCGGTCCGTGGAACGGAACAACACCTGCGCGCCGAGCAGCAGTTCCGTTTTGCCCGATTTGTCTTTGGTCGCGACCAGTGGGGTGATCCACGTGTAACGGTATTTCGCGGTTTCAGGACGCGCGCCGTAACTCATGATCGGCCACGGCGAGACGTTGGCGACTTGTCCGGTGCGCGTGTCGAAACGGCTGACGCGCCCGCCCAGGCCGGTGCCGTACACGATCATCGGATCGTTGGGATCGGGCACGTCGTAATCGCGTTCGTCACCGCCAACGGGGTGCCAGTCGCGATACGTGAGCGCGCCGTAGTCACTGCGGCTGGCGATGCCGACGGTGCCCGAATCCTGCTGGCCGGAATACACCCAATACGGAAACTGGTTGTCGGCGGCCAGGTGGTACACCTGCGCGGTCGGCTGGTTGTACCAGGAAGACCAGGTCTTGCCGCCATCCACGCTCACCGTGGTGCCCTGATCCACGCCCGCGATGATGTGATCCGGATGCAACGGATTGATCCAGATGAAGTGGTAATCGTCGCCGCCCGGCGCGCCCTTGAACTCGTTCCACGTCTTGCCGCCGTCGCTGGACTTGCGGATCGATTGGCCGGTCGCATAAACCACGTCGGGATCGTTCGGCGCAACCGTGATGCGCGCGAAATAGTCGTTCGGCAACCATGCCGCGCTGCTCACGTGCGTCCAATGTGCGCCATCGTCGCCGGAGCGATACAAGCCGCCCTCGTGCGGATTCACCGCGTTCACCACCGCGTACACCACGCCATCCTTGCCTGTCGCCAAACCGATGCGACCGAGCACGCCCGCGGGCCAGCCGTTGCCGCCCAGCCGCTTCCAGGTGACGCCGCCATCGGTGGATTCGTAAACCCCGCTGCCGGGGCCGGCGTCATGCTGGTAATACGCCATCCACGGATGCTTGCGCACCTGCCATGCGGCCGCGAACACCACGTCCGGATGGGCGGGATCGCGCGCCAGATCGACCACACCGGTGTCGTCATTGATGTAGAGCGTCTGCTTCCAGGTCCTGCCACCGTCGCTGGAACGAAACACGCCGCGCTGGTGATTGGCACCGAAGTAATGCCCGAGCGCGCCGACCAGCACCGTGTTCGCATCCTTGGGATCAACCAGTATCCGGCCGATGTATTTGGTATCGGTCAACCCGACGTGTTGCCAGTGCTTGCCACCGTCCGTGCTTTTGTACACGCCGTTGCCCGACTGGATGTCCCAGCGCGCCGCAACCTGCCCGCTGCCGAGGTACATCACGTTCGGATCGGACGGCGCAATCGCCAGCGCGCCCATCGCCGATGCACCGAGGCGATCGCCCAGCGACGCCCAGGTGCGGCCGGCGTTGTCGGTCTTCCACACGCCACTGCCCGCACCGACGAAGTAGTAGGTGTCGGGCTGATCCGGAATCCCCTCGGCCATCGTGGACCAGCCGGCGCGGAACGGCCCCAGCAGGCGCCAGTGCAGATCACCCTGGAATGGCGACGACGTGCCGGCCAATGCAGCCGGCGCCGCCACCAGCAGGAAAGCGGCAAACGCGAACGAGCGTCGATGATTCGACATGATGGCATCCCCGGATGATTGAACCGCCAGAACATACTCCTGCGCCACGGCCGGCGACAAGAGCGGCCATGGCAGGCAGCAATCCTGCCAGAATCGGCGCATGACAAAACCTTCGCCTCCCATCCTGCCCGATGTGCTGGCGCCAGGCTTGCGCCTCGTATTCTGCGGCACGGCGCCCGGCACGCGTTCCGCGCGCGAGGGCGCCTATTACGCGCACCCCGGCAATTACTTCTGGCGCACGCTGTTCGAAACCGGACTTACCCCGCAGCGGCTGACGCCGCTGGAGTTCCCGCGCGTGCTGGACTTCGGGATCGGCCTCACCGACGTCGCCAAGCATCACTTCGGTTCCGATGCCGAACTGCCGGGCGCTGCATTCGATGCCGCCGCGCTGCGCCGCAAGCTTGTGCGCTACCGGCCGCGAATCATCGCCTTCACCAGCAAGAATGCCGCACGCGCAGGATTGGGCCTTGCCGCACGCGGACTCGAATACGGCGAACAGGCAATGTCCATCGCGCATAGCCGTGTATTCGTGTTGCCGTCACCATCCGGACAGGCGCGTGGATTCTGGAGCATCGAACCGTGGCGCGTCCTGGCTGCTGCCGCACTCGCCGCGCGGACGGAAACCGCAACTTCGTCACGCTACCATGGCGAGCTCTCGGCCAGATCGAGCAAAGATCAATGACCGACCGTTTGCTTGTCCGTCCTGTGCGTGCGGAAGGTTTCCCCAGGTGGCGCGTTTTGTGGGACGGCTACAACGCGT
Organism: Rhodanobacteraceae bacterium; assembly: GCA_036279455.1. Lineage (GTDB taxonomy): Bacteria > Pseudomonadota > Gammaproteobacteria > Xanthomonadales > Rhodanobacteraceae > 66-474. The sequence goes on from DASUJD010000001.1 coordinate 8,302, forward strand.
TCTACGGGCGCGAGGGCACAACCTCCCTGCCGCAGGAAATTACCCACTCGACCTGGACACGGTTCTTCGATGTTTACGAACCCGTGCATGCACTGGTCGCAGAACACGCCGGCGAATTGCTGGGCCTCGCCCATTACCTGTTCCACCGCAGCACCACGATGCTCGGTCCGACCTGTTATCTGCAGGATCTGTTCACCGCCGAAGC
>DASUJD010000002.1:0-4152 GCA_036279455.1 Rhodanobacteraceae bacterium
AAGCGGCATAAACACGTCGCGGAAAACCTGCGCCGTCTGCTCGATGATGCTGGTGTAAGGAATGGCATAGATGACGCGACGCTTGCCGTGGATCAGCGCGTGTTCCAGCGCGAAGGCCAGCGAGGACAAGGTCTTGCCGCCGCCAGTCGGCACGGTCAAAGTGAAAAAGCCGGGCGGCAACGCAGCTTTTTGACGGCAAGCGGCAAGCACTTCCGCGCGTTTTGCATTGACGGCCGATGCCTCGTCGGTGGCGGCTTCGGAGAAACGTGCCATGTGCGCATCAAGCGCTTTTTTCATGTCACGCAGTTCCGGATAGTGGTCGCGCTTTGCGGCTTTCTCCGGAGTGAAATATCTCTCGGTATCAAGGAAGTCGGCATCGACCAGGCAGGAAAACAACATGCGCATCCATAGCGCGAAGCCAGCTTTCGCAACCGAATTTGGAGCAAGCATTGTTCCCGCGAGAATGTCGGCCGGAATGCTCTCGCCAATGGCTTCCGCATATTCGCTTTCCCCATTTGCCAAACGCGCTTGCAGGCTCGCGCCGGCGCCATCGCTCTCGTGCCGGTCCGGCAGCCCGGCGTGATGTCCGGCGATCAGGAATGCCAGCACTCGGCCGATGTCCGGCCCAAGCACATTGATGGCGTGCAGAGCGCCGGCCGCGGAATGCGTCTTGGCGTGATCCGCCACGCGCTCGATGTGCGCATCGGGATCATGCGTTTGATGGATATAGCGCTGGAATCCGGGCCGATATTTGCCCAAGTCATGCCACAGACCTGCCAGACGGCCCCAAGCTTCGCAATCGAAGCTTGCAGCAAAGGCCGAGGATAGTTTCGCCACCGCGTGCAAGTGATCCGCCAGCAAGTGCGGTTCGGGCGGCCTGTCTGGTGGATCGACACCCCTGCTGTGCGCCCAATATTCCATCGTTGCCCCTGTGGCTACCGGTGAATTTGGCCAACCTTACAATGGCCGAGTCTCACGGATCGAGACAGCCGATCTCATGAAATGGCGGGCAACCCGATTCACCGCCGCTTCAATACCTCCCCAGCGACCGGCAGGATCGCATCCACCCAGCGCGCGTACTGCGCGCCGGATGGATGCAGGCCGTCATCCGCCACTTCGTCGCGCGATTCGGTCGCCCTCGAAATCGCGGTGACATCGACCCAATGTGCGCCCGCGCGGCCCGTTTCCGCACGCGCGACGGCGTTGAAAGCGTCGATCTCACGTTCGACAACCGCCGCATCGTGCCCCCCGCGTGCCGCGAACGAAGTGCCGCCCCAATCGGGAATCGACACCACGATCAGGTGCGTCGCGTCGCCGCCGCCAAGCCCGACTGCGCGTTGCAGCAACGCATGGAACCGCGAGCGATATTCGTCCACGCCGCGTCCGCGATACTGATCGTTGACGCCGATCAGCAGGGTCACCAACGCGTGTGATGGTGCAAAGGTCGCCGCGTCCACCGCGGCGAAAAGTTCGTCGGTGGTCCAGCCGGTCGTCGCGATGATTCGAGGATCGTCGATGCCGACTCCCCCACCCCGCAATCGCGCGGCCAGTTGCGCGGGCCAGCAGGCGTCCGGCGCAACGCCTTCGCCGATGGTGTAGGAATCGCCCAGTGCGAGGAACCGGTCCATCGCCGACATCGTATCGCCGTTATCGCAACTCCACCTGATTGGTCCACGTGGAACGCCCGAGGGCAGGGCTACCGCCCGTAACGGCATCTTGCACATCCACGCTCGCCGACCCGGCTGCGGGCCTCGCCAAAATACAAGCCATGCTGAACGACGCGGGCGCATCTTGCTGCAAACGATCGCAGGATCGGGCATGCTAATAGAAGTTGGCTGTCCGCACACACGCATTCCGGCCCTGATTGAATCGGCGATCTCCGCCATGACAAACGGTTCCACGCAATCGGCCTCGACGCTGCGGCGTATCGGCTGGCGCGGCGAGCTGCCGGAGATTCCGGCATCGGCCTGCCTTGCGCGCGTATCGGCGCAACACCGCGCCGGCTACGAGGTACACGACGGCGAACACCCTTTCAATGCGCAACCCGCACCGAAATTCCTGAAGCGCAACCTCGACCCCGCCGAACGCCCGGCGGTCGGCGACTTCGTGATCGTCGAGGCAGGCGCGCCGCCGCACATCGTGGAGGTATTGCCGCGCCGCAGCGTGCTTGCACGCGCGGCGGCGGGCGAGCGTTACGCACGCCAGGTCATCGTCGCCAATGTCGATGTCGTGTTGGTGTTGACCGGCCTCGACGGGGATTTCAACCCGGCGCGAATCGAACGCTACCTTGCGCTGATCGAAGGGTCGGGTGCGCGCGTGGTGGCAGTGTTGACCAAGCTCGACAAGGTGGAGGCCGAAGCCGCCGACGCGGCAATCGCGACGCTTCGCAAACGTCTGCCCGCCGACGCGCGTGCGCTGGCGATCAACGCCAAGGATGCAGCCAGTGTCGCTGCGCTGAAAGAGTTCCTCACGCCCGCCGCCACGGCCGTGCTGGTGGGCTCCTCCGGTGCAGGCAAATCCACCCTCATCAACACCTTGCTTGGCGAGGACAGGATGACCACCGCTGCAACCCGCGCGAGCGATGATCGCGGTCGCCACACCACCACCCATCGTGCATTGCTGCCGTTGCCCGGCGGCGCCTGCCTGATCGACACGCCCGGCATGCGCGAACTGAAACTCACGGGTGACGAGGACCTGGAGTTGTTTGCGGACATCGATGCACTGATCGAGCAGTGCCGTTTCGCCGATTGCAGCCACGCCACCGAACCCGGCTGCGCCGTGCGCGAAGCATTGGACGCAGGCGAACTCGACCATGCCCGTTGGCGGCATTACCTGAAGCTGCACGACCAGCGCGACGAACAAGCCGCGCGCTTCGAGGATCGCCTGCGCGGTACGCGCGAACCGATCCGCACCCATCGCCAGCGCGGCTGGCAGGAACGCGAGTAGGCAAGAACCACGCTGCCGGGTCTGCGTTTGACGACCGATCCGCTACGGGTTCGGCCGGGCTCAGAACCAGCGGCGCGTTTCGCCAGCGCCCTTGCCCTCGCATGCGGCCACATTGTCGACGCAGCGCCCGCACAGTTCGGGATGTTCCGCATGCGTGCCGACGTCGTCGCGGTGATGCCAGCAGCGCACGCACTTCGGCGCTTCGCTCACGGCAGCCGACACCCACACGTTGGCGCCTTCGAGTTCGGTCAGCACCGCGTCGGCGGGCGCTTCGCCCACGTCCAGGCGCAGGTCCGACACGATGAAGAAGAAACGCAACTCATCGGCGACCTGTTTGTAACGTTCGGCGATCGCGGGATCGGCGTGGATGGTGAGGGTCGCGTCCAGCGATGAACCGATCCTGCCTTCCTTGCGCATGCCTTCCAGCACCCGCGCGGCCGTTTCGCGGATCGCCAGCAGATCGCTCCACCAGCGCCGTTGGTCGGCGCTGTTCTGGGTTTCGCGCAGGCCCTGGTACCAGGTTTCGTACAGCACCGAGGCGTCGCGCACGGTGAAACCGCCGCGGATCTCGGTGGGCATGTGCATCTGCCGGGGCATCGCCTGCCAGATTTCCTCGGCGGTGAACGCGAACAGCGGCGCCAGCCAGCGCACCATCGCTTCGAGAACCCGGAACATCGCCGACTGCGCGCTGCGCCGACCGTGACTCGCCGCCGGCATCGTGTACAAGCGGTCCTTGGTGATATCGAGGTACAGCGCGCCCATCTCATTGGTGCAGAAGTTCTGCACCCGCTGCACGACTTCTGGGAAGTCATAGCGCGCGTAGGCGGCGATTACCGCATCCTGTACATCGCGCGCCGAGCGCACTGCCCACTGATCCAGCAACAGGCAGCGATCGACCAGCAACAGGTCCCGCGCCGGATCGAAACCGTCGAGGTTGCCCAGCAGGAACCGGCAGGTGTTGCGGATGCGGCGATAGCTGTCGGCGACGCGTTTCAGGATTTCCTCCGACAGCGCCATCTCGTTGCGATAGTCGGCCGAGGCGATCCACAGGCGCAGGATGTCGGCGCCGTACTTGTTCATCACGTCCTGCGGTTCGATGCCGTTGCCCAGCGACTTCGACATCTTGCGGCCCTGCGCATCGACGGTGAAGCCGTGCGTCAGCACCTCGTCGAACGGCGCGCGGCCGTGCATCGCGCAACTGGTGAG
>DASUJD010000003.1:0-37094 GCA_036279455.1 Rhodanobacteraceae bacterium
ATCGGCAACAAGAAGATCATCAGCGAGCCGCACAAGCGCGTGTCGTGAATAGGTCGCGCGATGCGCGATCCAGGAGAATGCAAACGCGCCCGGCGCGGGGGAGAATCGATGCCCAGCAACGTCAATCGCGGACCACGCCAAATCTGGCTCGCGTTCATCTGGTCAATGAAGGGCTTGCGGGCCGGCTGGCGCGTCGAGGCGTCGTTCCGTCTCGAAGCGATCCTGTTCGTGATCCTGTTTCCGATCGGCTTGTGGCTCGGTGACGGCGCGGTCGAAAAAGCGCTGCTGGCCGGGTCGCTGCTGCCGGTGCTTGCGGCGGAGATGCTGAACTCCGGACTCGAAGCCATCGTGGACAAGCTGTGGCCCGGATTCGACGAGATCGCCGGTCGCGCCAAGGACATGGGCTCGGCCGCAACCTTCCTGTTGATGTTGAACGTACTGGTGATCTGGATCGTGATTCTGGGTGCGCGCGCGGGAGCGTGGTGATGGACCCGGTGCGCTGGCTGCGGCATTGGCTGCATGCGCCCGCCAGTCGCGCGTTCCCGCCGGATGCGATGCAGGAAGTCCGGGATGCGATCGCCCAGGGTGAAGCAAAGCACGACGGAGAAATCTGTTTTGCCGTCGAGGCGCGTCTGCCGGCGCGCTATCTGATTGGCGGGCGCCGCGTGCGCGAGCGCGCCGAGAGCGTGTTCGCCGATTTGAAAGTCTGGGATACGGAGCGCCGCACCGGCGTATTGATCTACGTGCTGCTCGGCGACTACACCATCGAAATCATCCCGGATCGCGGTGTTGCGGCACGGATTCAGGAAGGCGCGTGGACACGGATCACCAGTTTGATGAGTGAGCAATTCCGCGCCGAGCACTGGAAGGAAGGTGCGCTCGCAGGGATCGAGGCAACCCACAAGTTGCTGGAACTGTACCTGCCACCCGGCCCGGGCCGACGCGACGCCCTGCCCAAGGCATCGGTGGTGCAGTGAGCCTCACGACCACCGCGAGACGGCGGCACGAATTGCATCCGCGAGTTCATCCGGTGAAGTGACTGGCGCCTGGCAGGTCAGTCCCGCGCAAACCCAGGCCGTGCCCGCATTGCCGCGGGATTCGCGCGCGGCCAACAGACCCGGCAACGGGCCGGCTTCGGACGGAATCACGAACACGTCCAGCGCGTCACCGCCGGGCGCGAGGCCGATTGCGCGCACGCCGTCGCGCACGGTTGCACGCCACGCAGCTCGCTGCGCCTGCGGACAGCGCACCACGATTTGCGGGCGTGGCTTTGCGTATTCGTCCAGCGCTCGCAGCATGCTCGGGCAGGCATCGGGGTATTGGTCGAGCGCGCCTGCGGCGGCATGCAACGCGCGTTCTGCACTGTCGAGGATGCCCGTATTGCCCGTCAAACGCCCGAGCCGCAGTAGCGAGCGGATCGCCACGCCATTGCCATTGGGCAGGGCATCATCCGTCCAGGTGCGGCTGCGTGCGAGCGGCGTGGCGTGCCCAGGCGTCGAAAACCAGAAGCCGCCGGCCGCGCCGTCGGAAAACTTTTTGCGCAGCGCCTCGGCCAACGCGATCGCCCAATCCAGATCGCGGGGATCGAACGCGAGCTGCAACGTTTCCAGCAGCGCATCCAGCAGGAAGGCATGGTCGTCGAGGAACCCCGGGATGCGTAATGCCGGTTCCGCGGCATTGGCAAACAGTTCCCCGTCGACCCATACGGACTCTCGCAATGCCGCCAGTGCGCGCGCGGCCATGTCGCCGCAGCGCGTGTCGTCGAGCAGCCGTGCCGTACGTGCGAGGCCGGAGATCACGAGCGCGTTCCACGCGGTGAGGATCTTGTCGTCCCGCGCGGGATGCCGGCGGCGTGCGCGGACTTCGAGCAACCGACGCCGCGCTTCGGCGTAGCTCGCGTTGATGTCGTCGAGCGAGCGTCCGATCTGCCAGGCGACGTTGTCGAGCGGCACCACGCGCAGCAGGTGCCACGCCTTGCCGTCGAAGTTGGGTGGCCGATCCAATCCGAATGCATGCTCGGCGACCGGGAAGGTCGCATCCGTGAGTGCCGCACGCATCTGCTCACGGTTCCACAGGTAAAACTTGCCTTCCTCGTGTTCGCTGTCCGCGTCGAGCGAACTGTAAAAGGTGCTGTTCGGCGCGGCCATGTCGCGCGCCAGCCAGTCGACGATGCCGCTGACCGCCGTGGTCGCCGTGTCGCGCAAGCCGATGTCGATGCCGTCCGCGGCCGCGACGCGCGCGTACACCGGCAGCAATTCGGCGTTGTCGTAGAGCATCTTTTCGAAATGCGGGATCGTCCAGTTGGCGTCCACGCAATACCGAAAGAATCCCCCGCCAAGGTGGTCCTGCAGGCCGCGCCCAGCCATCGTCGCGAGGGTCAGATGCGCCATTTCATGTGCGGCGCCCCGATCGTTGCGGAGGTCCAGCAGCCATTCCAGTTCCACTGCGCGCGGAAACTTGGGCGCGCCCTGGTTGCCGCCCCAGCGGTAATCGAAGCGCGCGGTCAGCCGCTGCAAGGCCTTGCTGTTCGATGCCTCCGTATCGAGGCTGGTTCCGGAGTCAACGGCTTCCGCATGCTGCAACCAGTCGAGCAATTGCGCCGATTGCGTGTGCAGATCATTGCGGTGGGTATCGAACCAGGTGCGTACGCGTTGCAGGACTTCCGGGAATCCAGGCAGCCCGTGGCGCGGCGTTGGCGGAAAATACGTACCGATATGGAACGGCGAAAGGTTTTGTGGATCGAGAAATGCGGTCAGCGGCCAACCCCCGCCACGCCCGCTCAATGCCTGGTGCGCAAGTTGATACACGTGATCGATGTCGGGGCGTTCTTCGCGGTCCAGCTTGATGTTGACGAACCGGCGGTTCATCGCGGCGGCGATTTCGGTATCCTCGAAACACTCGCGCGCCATCACGTGGCACCAGTGGCAGGCGCTGTAGCCGATCGACAACAGAATGGGCGTATCTGTATCACGCGCACGGGTGAGCGCGATATCATCCCACGGTTGCCATTCCACCGGATTGCCGGCGTGCATGCGCAGGTAGGGACTGGATGCATTGGCGAGGCGATTGTTCATCACGCCTAGCCTAAACCTCGAACGCACCGGCGTCATCCGCGCGCCGCTTCCGTGTTGTCCAGACGTGTGAGTTGGCTTGATGGATTCCGCCGTGACCGAACCTGTCGAATATCCCGCGCTGTACCTGAAACGCGGCGAGGATGCGCGCCTGCGTGCCGGCCATCTGTGGGTGTTTGCCAACGAGGTGGACGTCGCGCGCTCGCCCTTGCATGCGTTCCAGCCGGGCGAAACATGTGTCGTGGTCGCCTGCAACGGCAAGCCCGTCGGCGTGGGTTACGTCAATCCGCATTCGCTGATTTGCGCGCGGCTGGTGGCGCGCGGCGTGGAACACCCGCTGGGTGCTGCATTGCTCGCCCATCGCTTGAACGTTGCGCTGGCGTTGCGCGAACGCCTGCACGCGGAACCGTATTACCGCCTGCTGTACGGCGAGTCTGACGGCGTGCCCGGACTGACGCTTGATCGTTTCAACGACGTGGTCGTGGCGCAGGCGACCACCGCGGGCATCGAACGATTGAAGCCGCAAATCGAAACCGCGGTGCAAAAGGTTCTCGCGCCGCGCGCATTGATCTGGAAGAACGATGCCGGCATCCGCGCGCTGGAAGGCCTGATGAATTACGCCGATGTCGGTTTCGGGGAACCGCCCGGAGCGCTCACGGTGCGCGAGGGCGGCGTCGAGTTCACGGTGGATGCGATCGGCGGCCAGAAGACCGGCTGGTTCTACGATCAGCACGCCAACCGCGATGCGCTGGCACCGTTCGCGAAAGATGCACGGGTGCTGGACGTGTTCGCCTATCTCGGCGCGTGGGGCCTGCGCGCGGCGGCCATGGGCGCAAGGGAAGTCGTGTGCGTGGATTCGTCGGCGGCGGCGGTGAAACTGATCGAACGGGACGCCGCCCGCAACGGCCTTGCCGACCTGGTGCGCGCCGAGCGCGCCGATGCCTTCGATTTCCTGAAAGCCCTGCGCGAACGTCGCGAGCATTTCGACGTGGTGATTCTGGATCCGCCGGCGTTCGTCAAGCGCAGGAAGGATTTGAAACAAGGTGCGCTGGCATATCGCCGCATCAACGAGCTGGCGATGCAGGTGCTTGGGCGCGACGGCATTCTCGTCACCTGTTCGTGCTCGTACCACATGCCGCGCAGTGCCTTGCTCGATGCGATCCAGAAGGGCGCGCGGCATCTCGATCGCAGCGTGCAGGTTCTGCAACAGTTGCAGCAGGCGCCGGATCACCCGGTGCATCCGGCGATACCCGAAACGGAATACCTGAAAGGGTTTGTGTGTCGCGTGCTGCCGACGTGAAAACCCTTCTCCCGGAGCGAGAGGGGTTGGGGTGAGGGTGCGGTTCCAAGCATAATGCGGCGTTCCTGCCACCACTGAACCCTCATCCCCGGCCCTTCTTCCGAAGGGAGAAGGGAGCAGAGCCCAATGACCCATCCTTTCTTTGTCGACATCGACCCCGTCGCCTTTCACGTTTTTTCGTTCGGGGTGCGCTGGTATGGCTTGATGTATCTGGGCGGGTTCATCGGCGGCCTGGCGCTCGGCGAATACCGACGCCGGCGCGGAAAGCTGGCGGTGGATCGCGATTCATTCCTCGATCTTGCCTTCTACTGCATGCTGGGCATCATCGTGGGCGGGCGCATCTGGTACATGCTCACCTACCAGCCGATCAGTTGGGTGTGGAAGGATCCGCTGCAGTTGTTCAGGGTGTGGGACGGCGGCATGTCCTTCCACGGCGGCCTGCTGGGCGTGCTGGTTGCGAGCCTGTGGTGGTGGTGGCGACATCGCGCCACGGTGAAACATTACTTCGATGTGGTGGATTTCGTCGCGCCGCTGGTGCCGATCGGCCTTGGTCTGGGTCGGCTTGGCAATTTCATCAACGGTGAATTGTGGGGCAAGCTCGGCAATTTGCCTTGGGCGATGATCTTTCCGCACGCACTGCAGCAAAATCCGAAATTCGAGGGCATGACGGTGGCGCAGTTGCATGCGCTGTATCCAAGCGGCGTGCTGGATGTTTACGCGCGGCAACCGTCGGAGTTGTACGAGGTCCTGCTGGAAGGCGTGGTGATGTTCATGGTGCTGTGGGTGTTCTCGATCAAGCCGAGACATCGCTTCGCGGTTTCCGGCCTGTTCGCGCTGCTGTACGGCTGCTTCCGTTTCGCGATCGAGTTCATCCGCGAGCCCGATCCGCAACTCGGCTATCTGTTCCACACCGGCTGGCTGACCATGGGCCAGGTGCAATCGATTCCATTGATCGTCGTCGGCCTGATCCTGCTGTGGATGTCGCGGCGCGCGCCGGTGCCGATGCCCGTTGCCGCGGATCAAGGTGAACCTGCGACGGCGTGATCGCGCCGCAGGGCCAGGGCCAGCTGGTCGCGCCGTAGTCCGCGAAAGCCGTGCCCGCGCATACCTGCCCAATGGCAGTTGCCATCAAGGGCTGAGTGTGCAAGTTTGACGGGATTGCCTTGCGGGAGGGTCTGCCATGGGTCGTCTTCGTCGACTGCTGACGCTGGTCGGGATCGTTGCCGGGTGTGCAATGCTGATGAGCACGGCCGGATTGGCTGCGGTTCCCGCGAAAGCCTATGCAGCGCTTCATTGGCGCAACATCGGGCCGTTTCTGGGTGGGCGCTCGCTGGCCGTCGCGGGCAATCCCGCGACGCCGTCCACGTTTTACGCGGGCTACACCGGTGGCGGCGTGTGGAAGACCGCGAACAACGGCGCAACCTGGACCCGGCTGACAGGCAGCCATTTTGCATTCGGTTCCGTGGGGGCGTTGGCGGTGGCGCCGTCGGATCCGAACGTGATTTACGCCGGTACCGGCGAGGGCGCAGTCCGCGGCGACATGGCGACGGGCGACGGCGTGTACAAGTCGGCCGATGCCGGCAAGACCTGGAAGCACATGGGACTTGCCGACACCCATGTCATCAGTCGTATCGCGATCGACCCCCGCAACCCCGACATCGTGTTCGCCGCGGCACTCGGGCACGTGTTCGGCCCGAATCCGCAGCGAGGGGTCTACAAGACGATCGATGGAGGCAAGCACTGGAAGCTGGTGCTGCATGTCGATGATCACACCGGGGCGATCGATGTCGCGATCGATCCGCACAATCCGGAAGTCCTGTATGCGGCCATGTGGCAGGTTTACCGGCGCCCCTGGATGCTTTCCAGCGGCGGGCCCGGCAGCGGCTTGTACAAGAGCACCGATGGTGGCGAACACTGGAACAACATTTCGAAGAATCCGGGTCTGCCGACCGGCATCCTCGGCAAGATCGGCGTGTCGGTGTCCGGCGCGGATTCGAATGTCGTCTACGCAATCATCGAGGCGAAGAGCGGCGGCGTGTTTCGTTCCGACGACGCAGGAGCCACCTGGCATCGCGTGTACCACGAATCGAATCTGAGCCAGCGGGCGTGGTACTTCCATCGCATCGTTGCCGATCCGAAGAGCGTCGATACGGTGTATGCGCCCGAGGTCGCAGGGATCTTCAAGTCCACCGACGGCGGTCGCAACTTCAAGCCGCTGGAGCCGCCGCATGGCGACGTGCATACCGTCTGGGTGAATCCGGACAATCCGCAGATCATGATTTCAGGCAACGACGGCGGCGCCTCGATCAGCCTCGATGGCGGGAAATCCTGGAGTTCCGAGCGCAACCAGCCGACCGCGCAGTTCTATCACGTCGCGCTGGACGACCGCTTTCCGTTCGACGTGTACGGTGCGCAGCAGGATCGCGGTTCGGTGGAGGTGGCAAGCGCCGGGCGCTTCGCGATCACGGCGGCGCAGGTCTGGGACGTGGCTGGCGGCGAAAGTGGTTTCGTGGTGCCGGTGCCCGACAAGCCCTGGATTACCTACGGTGGCGGCTACAGCGGCGCGCTGGAGCGGCTGGACCGGCGTACCGGTATCAGTCCCAGCGTCGATCCGTGGCCGGACAATCCGATGGGGCATGGCGCGGCCGACCTGAAGTACCGCTTCCAGTGGACGTACCCGATCATGATTTCGAAGTACCCGCCGCACGACATCTACGTCGGCAGCCAGTACGTGATGCTCAGCAGCGATGACGGGTCAAGCTGGACCCGGATCAGCCCGGATCTGACCCGCAACCTCAAGGACAAGCAGCAGCCGTCGGGCGGGCCATTGACGAAGGACAACAGTTCGATCGAGTACTACGGCACGGTATTCGCGCTGGCCGAATCCCCCGTCAAGCCGGGTGTGCTGTGGGCCGGATCGGATGATGGCCTGGTGCATGTTTCGACCGATGGTGGCAAGCACTGGCAGGACGCGACGCCCGCGGGTCTGCCCACACAGTCGACGATCAGCATCATCGACCCTTCGCATTTCGCGGCGGGCACGGCGTTCCTCGCGGCACGCCGTTATCGTCAGGATGATTTCAAGCCGTACCTGTACAAGACCACCGACTACGGCAAACACTGGACGAAGATCACCAACGGGTTGCCGGACGATCAATCGAGTTTTGCAATCCGCCAGGATACGCAAGACAAGGATTTGTTGTTCGCGGGGACTTTCCACGGCGCGTACGTTTCATTCGACGACGGTGCGCATTGGCAATCCCTGCAATTGAACCTGCCGTCGGTGCCGGTGCGGGACATTGCCATCCAGCCGCGCGCCAATGCGCTGGTGATCGCCACCCACGGCCTCGGATTCTGGGTTCTGGACAACCTGCAACCGTTGCGGGACATGTCGAAGCGGGTCGCTGTTGCCGGTGATTACCTGTTCACTCCGCAAACCGCGTATCTGGTCAACCGGTTCCACTTCGGCGGGACGCTGCCGGACGCAGGCGAGAATCCGGACAACGGCGTGGTGGTTTTTTACGATCTGAAAACGCAGCCGCCGAAGCACACAAAGGTCTCGTTGACATTCGTGGATGCCGCTGGGAATACGATCGCCACGTTCTCGAACCAGACCGACCGGCACGGCAAGCCCATCGAGCGCAATCACGACTTCTATCCCCGCAAGTCGAACAGCGAGCCGGAGGTGGTCGGCACGAATGCGGGCATGAACCGCTTCGTGTGGAATCTGCGTTATCCGGATGCGACCGAGGTGCCGGGCGCCATACTCTGGGGCGGCTCGATGCGCGGACCCCGGATCGTGCCGGGCGTCTACAAGGTCAAGCTCGCGGTGGGCGACAAGAGCCTGACCCGCGACTTCACGGTGGCGAAGAATCCGGGCAACCCCGCGACACGGCAAGATTTCGAGGCGCAACTGGCGCTCGCGAAGAAAATCCACGCCAAGTTGGATGCCACCGACAAGGCGATCCTGAAACTGCGCAAGGCGCGCGACCAGGTCAAGGCCTACGAGGGCAGATTGGGCGACAAGCAATACGCAGCACTCAGGAAGCAGGCCGATCAGGTCGTGGACAAGCTGACCGCAATCGAAGACGCGTTGATGCAGACGAAGTCGCATTCCGGCGAGGATCCGTTGAATTATCCGATCCGCCTGAACGACAAATTGGCCGCGCTGGCAAGCGGTGTGGGTGGATCATTCGGCAAGCCGACGCAACAGGAGCAAGCGGTGTATCAGGAGCTTGCCACGCAGGTCGACACGCAATTGCAGGCGCTGGACGCGGTCCTGCAGGTCGAGTTGCCGAAACTCAATCAGGCCATCAGCCAGAGCGGCATTCCGCCGATCGCGCTGCCCAGGCAGAAACCGGGTACGGACGGGAAATGAGGCAAGGATTGGCGGCGCCCGCTGTGGCGCCGTCAAGCCTGTCAGGGGGTCGTTGCGCTACAACCACTTCGCGCGTTTCAGCACGATGAAAAGGCTGACGCAGATGATGAGTGTGGCGGCGATGATGGTGGGGTAGGCATAGTGGCTGCCGAGTTCCGGCATGTCGCGGAAGTTCATGCCGTACCAGCTCGCCAGCAGCGTCGGCGCGGCCAGCAGCGCGGCCCAGCCGGCGAGGCGCTTCACGACTTCGTTCTGGCGCACCGTGACCAGTGACAGGTTCACGTTCATCGCGGCGCCCAGCATTTCACGCATGGAACCGATCGCGTCGCTGACGCGCGCGACGTGATCCTGCACGTCGCGAAAATACGGCCGCACCTCGTCGCGGATCACTTCCGGATGCAGTCGCACCAATTGCCCCAGGATGTCCTGCAACGGCGTGGCTGCGAGTTTCAGGGTCAGAAGTTCACGCTGCATGCTGTACAGGCGCCGGGTGACGTCGCGGTTGGAGACATCGCCGAACACGTCGTGCTCGAGTTCCTGCAGCTCCTGCTTGAAGTCCTGCACGATCGGCAGGTAGTTGTCCACGATGAAATCGAGGATCGAATACAGCGCGTAGCTCGGCCCCAGCGCAAGGTGCTCCGGCGCTTGTTCGCAGTTGCGGCGTGCCGGCGCGTAGGATTGCGATGCGCCGTGGCGCACCGATACCAGATAGCGCTTGCCCACGAAAATGTGGGTTTCGCCGAAAGTGATGTTGCCCTCGGTCGTTTGCGCAGTCTGGGCAACGATGAACAGCGAATCACCGTACGGCTCGATCTTGGGGCGCTGATGGGCCGTGTGCGCATCCTCGATCGCGAGTTCATGAAGTCCGAATTCACTCTGGAGTTTTTCCAGCAACGGCTCGTCGGGTTCGACCAGCCCCACCCACACGAACCCTTGGGGTTGCGCCAGAAAATCGCTGATCTCGTCCAGCGTGATGTCGCGTATCTTCCTGCCGTCCGCGCCATAGGCGGAGCAGTTGGCGACCATGGGCTTGGAAGTGGACGTGTCCATGCGCCAATTATGCGCAAATTGCGCGCGGACTGCGCGCACGCATCAGCCACAGGCCGACCAGCAGTCCTGTCCACGCCGGCAGCGCGAAAAGGATCCACGGGAGATTGTGCTGCGGAAACCATGGCCAGAACTTCGAGAGCAGCGCGAATATCGACAACAGGGCCATCAAGGCCGCGATCGCGAGCCCGAAACGTGAAGCCCCGCCGCCCGGCTTGCGCACGCGCAGCAGTGCGGGAATCAGCAGCCACGCGCCGGGATTGAACAGCCACAGGTTTTCATTGGCCCATGCGGCGCGATGGGCGGTGCCGAACCACAACACCAGCATCAGTGTGCCGGCGATGCCGGCCAGCAATGCGTACAGCGTGCCGACCACGGCGAACCACCAGCGTTCGATTTCGTACTGATTGCGCAACCACGACGCGGCCATGAATGCGATGCCCAGTACCAAGCCCGCGATCAGCAGCGGCCAGCGCAGATCCGGTGGCGTGGCGGGCGGCGAGGGCAGGCGTTGCGGCGACAACACGGCCTTCGATTGCACCAGTGGCATTCCGTCCGTTGCATGGACGCTGCGCAATTCGTGCATCAACCGGGCCGGGATGAACGCGCCGGTCCAGCGCGTCAACGGTTGGTCGGAGAACGGGCCAAGCCCGAGATCCAGCAGGTACATCAACCACGGCTGGCCCGACATCAGTCGATCGGTTTCGCTGCGGAAGGTTTCCGCATGCGCGGCCGCGCCGGTCAATTGCGCTTTCAATGCCCCGCCGAGAACCCGGTCCAGCGCATCGCGAATGCGCGTAGTGCAGTTGTCCGCAAAATAACGATAACGGTAGCGCGCATGTTCGGGCTGCACGTTCCAGACCAGGAAGTCGCGCAGGCTTGCGCGCTGTACCGGCGTGAGATTCAGATGTTCATCGGTGATCGAGCGGCCCTCGCCCGAATACTCCCGGATGTCGTCGGAAACCGGCCACGCCGCAGCGCGGTAAATCATGATCCCGCGCGCGAAGTTGAGGTAGAAATCCTTCTGGTCGAAGTCGAACAGGCCGTAGTTGAAGGCGTACGCCTGACCGCTGGACGTGTCGGTGATGACCAGCGCGTCGTGGCCGAAACGTTCCCAGTAAACCGTGCCGGGACCGTAGGTGTACAGATCCACGCGCAAATCGGTGCCGGGCGCGTCGGCGACGCCCGCGCCGGCGAATGGCGAAAAAAGTATGCACAGCAAGAGGATGAAGGTCATCCATGCGCGCGCGGGAGTCCAAACAAGCAAATCGCGCATGACGAGCTTCAGCCTGTAATGGGGATGCCACATGATAAAGGGAGCCCCGCAACGACATCCCCCCGCGCGCCTTGCGCGTGACCCCCTTCCGCAGGAAGAAGGTAAGCGGTATGCAGATGCACATGCCGTCGCACTTCTTTCCCCTTCCGCAGGAAGGCGGAGTGCGGCGAACGCGCGCGCAGCGCGACGAGGGCGATGCGCCTTGCCGAGCGCGGCAGATTATCCAGCGGTTCCCTTGCGGACGCGGAATTGCAGCACGCGCCGATCGTCCGCGCGGGTCACGTCGAAGGCGTAGTTGCCCAGCGTTGCGGTTTCGCCGGGGTCGGGCAGATGCCCGATTTCGGCGGTGACGAGGCCGCCGACGGTGTCGTATTCCTCGTCGGAAAACGCGGTGCGGAACTGCGTATTGAAATCCTCGATGGGCGTGAGTGCGTCCACCAGCCAGCTGCCGTCTGTCTGCGCAACGATGAGTTTCGGTGGTGCCGCGTCATCGTGTTCGTCGTCGATTTCTCCGACGATTTCTTCCAGCACGTCCTCGATGGTGACGAGGCCGGCAACGCCGCCGTATTCGTCCACCACCACCGCCATGTGGTTGCGCGAGCGGCGAAATTCGGCCAGCAGCACGTTCAGGCGCATCGACTCGGGAATCATCACCGCGCGGCGCAGCAACGCACGCAGAGCCTGCCCAGGACTTGATCCGTGCTCGAGCGATCCATTCTGTCCGCGCCGCAACAGATCCTTGGCCAGCAGGATGCCGAGGATTTCGTCCTTGTCCTCGCCGTGTACGGGGAAGCGTGAATGGCCCGATTCGATCACGGTTTCGAGGATTGCCGGCAAGCCGTCGTCGATGTCGAGCATGACCATCTGCGCGCGCGGCACCATCACGTCGCCGACGACCATTTCGGTGACGCGGATCGAACCTTCGATCATCGCGTAGGTTTCGCTGGTGAGCAGGCCGTTGGACTGTGCTTCGCGCAGTTCCTCGAGCAATTCCTCGGGATTGCGGGGCTCGCCGGAGAGCATGTGGCCCAAACGATCCCACAACGAGCGGGGGGCGGGGCCGGTGGTACTTGGGGGTTCTGCGGACATAGGCATTTACACGTCCCCGAAGGGGCGGGCCGTTTAGTGTAGCGGAAGAACGGGGATGCGGGATGGGTGGCGGGGGCGTGAGCCCGGAATGTGTTGGCGATCCGGCCGAGCGCGAGACCTTGCTCCGAGTCGGCCGAATCCCGCAAGAAGATCCATCAAGGCGCCACTACCCGGCCCCGATCCCGGGTTCAACGTACGGATCGGCGATGCCAAGCGACGCCAGTATCCGTGCCTCCAGTTTTTCCATGCGGCTGGCGTCGCGTTGGTTCTGGTGATCGTGACCGAGCAGGTGCAACACGCCGTGCACGGTCAAGTGCGCGTAGTGGTCACGCGGGGATTTGCGCTGCTCGCGTGCCTCGCGTGCGACCACGGGGGCGCAGATCACCAGATCACCGACCAGTGGCGAAGCGACGCCGCGCGGCAATTCGACCGGGAACGACAGCACGTTCGTTGCGTAATCCTTGCCGCGATAGCGACGGTTCAAGGCGCGACCCTCGCGCGCGACGACGATCCGGATCGAGAGTTCCGCCGGCTTGCGACGATGCGCGCCGGCCAGCGCCGCCGTGATCCAGTGGCGGAAGCTCATGGCCGACGGAATGCCGCGACGGGGCGTGGCGTAGGCGACGTGCACAGCGCGACCGGGGACCGGGGACCGGGGACCGGTTGAAGCCGGCCTTGTACGCGCTTGGCGTCGGGACGACATGGTCTGCTACGGCGCTTTCCAGGGCGCGTCCCTGCCGACGCTGCTTCCGGTCCCCGGTCCCTGGTCCCCGGTTCCGGCTTCATCCTCGGCCCTTTCGTAGGCGCGCACGATCTTTGCCACCAGCGGATGCCGTACCACGTCGCGCGCCGTGAAAAACGTGAAGCTGATGCCTTCGACGTCACGCAGCACTTCGATCACGTTGCGCAGCCCAGAGCGCGTGTTGCGCGGCAGGTCGACCTGGGTCACGTCGCCGGTGACCACGGTGGTGGTACCGAAGCCGATGCGGGTCAGAAACATCTTCATCTGTTCGACCGTGCTGTTCTGGGCCTCATCCAGGATCACGAACGAGTCATTGAGCGTGCGGCCGCGCATGTAGGCCAGCGGCGCGATCTCGATCACGCTGCGTTCGATCAGGCGCGCGACCTTGTCGAAGCCCAGCATTTCATACAGCGCGTCGTACAGCGGGCGCAGGTAAGGATCGACTTTTTGCGCAAGGTCGCCCGGAAGGAATCCGAGTTTCTCGCCTGCTTCGACCGCGGGTCGCACCAGCACCAGACGCTGCACGCGAGCGTTTTCCAGCGCCTCGACGGCACTCGCGACCGCGAGATAGGTCTTGCCTGTGCCGGCCGGGCCGATGCCGAAATTGAGATCGTGGGTCGCGATCGCATGCAGGTAACGAACCTGGTTCGGCCCGCGCCCACGGATGGTGCCGCGCTTCACCTTGATTGTGACTTCCTGCGCGCCCTCGGCCTGTTGTTCGGCAAGCGCATCCACGCCGGCTTCGGACAGCAGCAGGTTGAGAAGGCGTCCGTTCAATGTTTCGTGTTCGGTCGCGGCATACAGGCTGCGCAATACGCGCTCGCCGGATTGCACTGCGGCGTCTTCACCGATGATGCGGAACACGTTGCCGCGATTGTTGATCTCGATGCCGAGGCGCAGTTCGATCTGGCGCAGGTGTTCGTCGAACGGACCGCACAGGTTGGCCAGTCTATGGTTGTCATCGGGTTCGAGCGTGAAGTCGTGCTGCGCAGGCGTGTCGGTCATGAGGCTCAGGCGAAAAGATGTTCCCCTCTCCCTTCGGGAGAGGGTGCCCCGACTACGGCCGACAGGATCGGCCGTGAACGGCGGTGGCCGGCCCGCAGGGCGAGCGCCATGGATGGCGCGAGTAAGGGGCGGGTGAGGGTTCGGATCACTCTCGAGGGTGAGTGTGTTCGCAAGATTCGTACCCTCACCCCCGCGCTGCGCGCGCGGCGCTACGCGCCGCCTCTCCCGAAGGGAGAGGGGCTATCACCCGCCCCCGTAGCGAATTGGCCAGCGCGGCTGTAATCGTCACATCGACGAACTGCCCGACGAGGCGTGACTCGCCTGCGAAATTCACTTGGCGCATGTTTTCGGTCTTGCCGGTGAGTTCGTCCGGATTCTTCTTCGAGGGGCCGGTAACGAGGATGCGCTGGCTGCCGCCGACCATTGCCTTGCTGATTCGCGCGGCGTGGAAATTGATGACGTCCTGCAGGTGTTTCAGGCGCTCGTGTTTCACGCTGTCCGGGGTTGCATCGAACAGGTTGGAAGCGGGCGTACCAGGGCGCTTCGAGTAGATGAACGAAAAACTCTGGTCGAAGCCGACATCCGCGATCAATTGCAGTGTCTGTGCGAAGTCTGCATCGGTCTCGCCCGGGAACCCCACGATGAAATCGCTGGAAATGCAGATGTCCGGCCGCACCGCGCGCAACTTCGCGATTCGTTCCCTGTACATCGCCGCGGTGTAATTGCGTTTCATCAGCGCCAGGATGCGATCGGAACCGGACTGCACCGGCAAGTGCAGGAAGTTCGCGAGTTCGGGTACGTCGCGATACGCCGCAATCAATGAATCGGAGAATTCCAGCGGGTGCGAAGTGGTGAAACGGATGCGGCCGATCCCGTCGATCTCGGCGATCGCGCGGATCAGCAACGCCAAATCTGCCGTGCCGCCGTCGAACATCGCCCCGCGGTACGCGTTGACGTTCTGCCCGAGCAGATTCACTTCCTTGACGCCTTGTTCGGCCAGTGATGCCACTTCCGCCAGCACGTCGTCGAACGGCCGCGAGATTTCCTCGCCGCGGGTGTAAGGCACCACGCAGAACGAGCAATATTTCGAACAGCCTTCCATGATCGACACGAATGCGCTGGCGCCTTCTGCGCGGGGCTCCGGCAAGCGGTCGAACTTTTCGATCTCGGGGAAGGAGATGTCCACCTGCGGTTTGCCGGTGGCGCGACGCGCGTCGATCAGGTCGGGCAGGCGGTGCAGGGTTTGCGGACCGAACACAAGATCGACATACGGCGCGCGTTCGACGATCGCGTGGCCTTCCTGCGAGGCCACGCAGCCGCCAACGCCGATCAGCACATCAGGATTCGCCAGCTTGAGCTCTCTCCAGCGGCCGAGCTGCGAAAACACTTTTTCCTGCGCCTTCTCGCGGATCGAGCAGGTGTTCACCAGGATCACATCGGCTTCGGCCACATTGTGGGTACGCAGCATTCCGCGTTCGGCGCCAAGTACTTCCTCCATCTTGCGGGAGTCGTACTCGTTCATCTGGCAACCGTGGGTCTGGATGAACAACTTGCCGGGAGCGGGTTGGTCGGCGGGCGGGGAAGGGGTATCGGCCATCGGAAGGGCGATGCGTGCTGAAACCGCATTGTAGCGGCGCCCCGGGCCGGTTTCGACCCGGCACAAAAAGCGATGGCAGTTGTGCAGAGTGTTCGCGGCCTGGCGCCGCGAATCCGCTTAGCCGCGGATGCCTTCCAGGTACTGCGTGCGTCGGGATGCGCGTGTCAGGGCCTTGGGTGCAAACAGCAGCAGGCGCACGACCTGGTTGCGTTGGTGCTGTCCGAGCTCGAGGCGCTGCCCGTCACTGGTCACGGCGACGCCGTCGGCGTTGCCCAGCGTGACCCGCAGCGGTCCTGTCGAATGGTAAGTCCGCGACTCGCCCGCCCGCAGCATGCGGGCGTCGACGGTGTTGCCGTCAACCGCCGCGATCTGGATCCAGGAATCGGCGGTGGCAGTGACTGTGAGGACATGCGCATCGCCGGACACCTGCGCATCCAGCCTGGAACGCAACAGGATCAGCGAATAGTTGGTGGGGTCGGCCTTGGCGAGCACGTCGATCTCGCGGTTCGCCTCCGGAAAGTCGTTCCGCGCAATTGCGTGTTCCACATAGGGGATGGCGAACGGAAAGATCTCACGCAACGCATCCCGGGCTACGCTGTTGCCCGGGTCTTGCGCCAACACGCCTTCATAGTATTCCATGGCGTTGTGGCCGGCCGGCGCAACCACGTTTTTCGCGGCGTAGGCGGCACGGGCAGCCGTCAGAAGGCCGGGTACGCTCACGTTCTCCGGTGCATTTCCGGTTTGTTGCCGGGTGCCGACGGTGTTCGCTGGCGTGTGGGCAATCCGTGTCGTGGATGCAGAGGGCGATGCCAAGGCGGCGGTTGCCTGGTTTGGCCGCATGCCACAGCCCGTCAGCAACAATGTCATGCCGGTCAACGCGAGGGCGCTGCGGAGCGCTGCGGAGGTCCGGAATGACTTCCATTCGATGTGGCTGGGTGCGCGGATGTTCATGTGTCGGTTTCCGTGTGCGAAGGCTTTGGTGAAGCTACGCCTGGTATGAGGCAGATAGCATGCCAAGATGCCGGTACCCGCCATGCGGTGACAGACTTTGACAATTCAGGTGCATTTTTCATCGCAAACCATCGGATTTGTTGCAGAATGTGAACATGGCGCTTGGCACGAAGCGCGTGTTGGCGCACACTGCGGCGCCATGAACGCCATGTTCCGCCCGGGGGCGCGCGGCGGTCGGCAAACCGGGGCCCCATCGCACTGCCCGCCCGCATGGCGGCCCGCTGCCCTGGCCGCAATGTTGCTGGCGGCGGTTTGGGCCGCGCCCGCGACCGCGAGTGTGTTGTATCGCTGCATCGGTCCTGACGGCAATACGGCATTCGTAAGCCACACCAAGGGTTACAGTCATTGCGTCAAGGTTGGCGAATGGCATGCGCCGGCCACGCGCGCGGTGCAAACGGGCTTCCGGCAGACAAAACCGACTCGCCCGCCGCCCGGCGGCAGCGTATTGCAAGGCAAGCCGCCCAGGCCGGTCAAGGCCAATCCAGCGGTGTTGAAGGTGATACCGCTTGGCGAAGGGGAATCGATTCGCGTGCAGAAGCTGGTTCGGCCGCAGGTCTGGCAGCCGTTGCCGGTTGCGATTCTGGACACGCTGGGTGGAAAGGTCTTGCCGCATCTGCTGGGCGTCGCGGCGCCGGCGCCCGCACCGCCGCCGCCAGCCAGCGCGCCTGCATCCCCGCCGGCCGCTGCTGCGATTCCGCTGAAGCTGGACGCCGACGCACCCGGGCTGCCGCGTGGAGGCGCCGTGTATCGCGTGGTGCGCAAGGACGGCACCGTGATGTACACCAATATTGCATCGCTTGCGAAGGGACATGCCGCGAAGAAGTTGTTCACCTACATCGTCGAGTGCTATGCCTGTGACGTGCATTCGAAGGTCAACTGGAATACCGTTCCGCTGCATCTGGCGGATTACCGCGGCGACATCCGCGCCTCGGCGAGGCTCACCGGCGTCAATGCCGCGCTGTTGCGTGCGGTGATCCACGCCGAGTCCGGGTTCAATCCGCGCGCGTTGTCATACAAAGGTGCACAGGGGTTGATGCAGCTGATGCCGGACACCGCGTTCGAACTTGGTGTCGGCGACGCCTTTGATCCGGCGGAGAATATCTCGGGGGGTGCGCGCTACCTCGCGATGCTGCTGCACGACTACCACGGTGACGTCAAACTCGCGGCCGCGGCCTACAACGCCGGCGCAGCCGCCGTCGCCCAATACGGCGGGGTGCCGCCGTATGCCCAGACACGGGTGTACGTGAAACGCGTCGCATTGCTGTACCAGCGTTACCGCAAGGCGTTGGCCGACCGCGCTTCCGCGGCCCTTGCGACCGCGACCCACGCCGATTGAGATTGCGGCACTCGCGGGTCGGCCGCCCTGGCGCAGGGCGGACGCCGTCCGCAGTCTCGCCGCTGATCGGCGGGCATTGCTCAGCGCCAGCCTGCAAGAGCGCTCTGACGTTGCCTGCTGCATGCGGTGGCTGGTGTCGTGCTGCCGTATTTGTGGCCTTGCAGGTTGGGCTGATCCGGACTCGTTCCGGGAGAAACCCGACAACCGTCGATTGGGGGCGGGTGGAATGGACCGCGACGCCCGTTGGGCTTCGCTGCGCTCAGCACCAACCGGCAAGCGCCCGCCGAACGGGCCCGATCAATGCTTCAGTTCCGACGTGAGTGCAGGTGCGATCGCTGCCACGATCTGCGCAGCGAGCATGTGGTTGGCGGCGATGATGTTGCCGGATTGCGGCAGGCCGTCGCGGCCGGTCAGGTCGCAGTAGCGCCCGCCGGCTTCGCGCACAAGCAGGCAGCCCGCGGCCATGTCCCAGATCTTGAGGCCGGTCTCGAAGTAGCCGTCCAGGCGTCCGGCCGCCGTCCAGGCGAGATCGAGCGCGGCCGAGCCGCTGCGGCGGATATCCTCGGCACGCTTCAGCACCTCGCGGGTCATGCCGAGCTGGGCATCGAGATGCCGACGTTCGCGGTACGGAAAGCCAGTCGCCAGCATCGCGCCATCCAGCGATTCGCGCTTGCCGACACGCATCCGGCGATCATTGAGGAAGGCGCCATCACCCTTGCTGGCGGTGAGGATTTCATTGCGGAGCGGATCCAGAATGACCGCATGGACCGGCTCGCCGCGGTCGAGTTGCGCGATCGATACCGCGAAGTGCGGAATCCCGCGCAAATAGTTGTGGGTGCCGTCGAGCGGGTCGACCGCCCATGTGAACCGCGCGCCGGTTTTTCCGGAAGCACCGGTTTCCTCGCCCAGGATCGCATGATCGGGGTAGGCGCGCCTCAGTTCGCGCACGATTTCAGCCTCGGCCTGGCGATCGACCTCCGACACGAAATCGAGATGATGCTTCTCGATCACCGTCACGCTGTCGAGGCGGTTCATGTAACGCAGGATCACGCTGCCTGCGGCGCGCGCGGCGCGGATCGCGACGGTGACGGCGGGTCGGGCCATGACGATGGATTTCCGCAGATTTTGAAAAAGAACGCGCCGCACGGGGCGGCGCAGTTCGCAGTTTAGCAGGGCTACCGACCGGTCCGCTAACCTTGAGAAGTGGTTTGGTTTGGAAATCCGTTCGTTCCCGGATCGGGTCCGGGACAGGCTCTGAGCGTAGACGCGAAGCGTCGAAGTCGAAGGACATCGACTTGACGCTTCGACTTCGCGTCCTTCAGACGCTACGCTCAGCGCGAACGGGTATTCGCACTCAAACTGACTGAATGAACCAGTCCACCGCATCCATTCCGCCCGCGCCGCAGACGATCCGTTTCGTGCTGGCGCGCACTTCCCACCCCGGCAATATCGGCGCGGCCGCGCGCGCGATCCGTGCCATGGGCTTCTGGCGGCTGGTGCTGGTTGCACCGCAGCGCTATCCCGACCCGCAAGTGGAAGCGATGGCCGCCGGCGCCGATGACGTGCTCGCGAACGTGACATTGGCGAACAGCATTCCGGAAGCCGTGGCCGATTGCACCCGCGTGTACGGGTTGTCGGCGCGCCGTCGCGGCGTCAGTTTGCCGGAACTTGATCCACGCGCAGCCGTGGCGGAGATCGCGCCACTGCTGGAACAAGGCCGCGAGGTCGCACTGCTGTTCGGCAACGAGCGTTCCGGGCTCGACAACGACGAGTTGTCGGTGTGCCACGCGATGGTGCGCATCCCCAGCGCGGAGGATTTTTCCTCGCTCAACCTTGCGCAGGCGGTGCAGGTGATGGCGTGGGAATTGCGGATGGCGCTGTTGCACGACGCGCCATCACCTTCCGAAGCGCACGACGCGCCAGCCACCGCGGAGCAGATGGAGCGCTTTTTCGAACACCTGTTCGCCTGCCTGCATGAAATAGATTTCCACAAGGGACGTTCGGCCGCGACCATCGAACAACGCCTGCGCCGGTTGTTCCACCGCGCCATGCCCGACGCGCGCGAATTGCGCATTCTGCATGGCGTGCTGGCCGATGCCGAGCGCATGGCGCGCTTGGCGAAGGGGCATGGCGCGGGCGATTAGTTGTGGCCGGGCCTTTGTCAATCGATCGGCAGCTTGCCGGTGTTGACTGCCAGTTGCGCAGCGAAAGCCCGCTGGTAGGCGGGCCGCGCTTCGCCGCGGGCGACATGAGCGGCCAGGTTCGGATATTCGTCCAGCATGCCTGATGGCCTCAGCCGCAGCAGCACCGACGCCATCATCAAATCGCCTGCGCTGAACGTACCATCGAGCCAATCGGCATCGCCCAGGCGGGTGGACAGCGGGCCCAGGCGCTGGCGGATGCGATCCATGACCAGGGGCAGGCGCTCCTTGGTCCAGGGCTTGTCGCTTTCCATGAACTTCGCGGTTACCAGTTCGAGGATCGGCGGTTCCACGCTGTTGAGCGCGGCGAACATCCACATGACTGCGCGTGCGCGGGCATGGGCATTGCCAGGCAGCAGGCCCACATGGTGCTCTGCGATATGGAACACGATCGCGCCGCTCTCGAACAGCACGAGACCGCCTTCCTCGTAGGTGGGAATCTTGCCGAAAGGATGCAGCGCCAGATGCGCGGGTTGCTTCAGCGCATCGAACGAAACAAGCCGAACCTCGTAGGGCTGTCCCACTTCTTCGAGCGCCCAGCGCACGCGCATGTCGCGCGCCAGCCCCTTGCCGCCATCTGGCGACCGTTCAAACGCGGTGATGGTGGGAGTCATGGCGAGGCTCCCGTTGCCTGCGTGACGTCCGCGTGCGTCGTGGTCCTGGGTTCTCATGGTCATGCCTCCTTTCGCTCACTTCTCCCGGTTACGACGAACGACACGCATGTGGATCGACATCCGGCCCGGCCTTAGCCGTCATCCAGGCCTGCCTCGTCGACGTGTCCGTCGCTGCCGGTGGGCGCGATCAGCACCTTGTCGATGCGCGCGCCATCGCGATCGACGACTTCGAATTTGAATCCATGCCAGGTGATGCTTTCGCCGGTGACGGGAATGTGCCCGAACAGTTCGATCAGCATGCCCGCCAGCGTGTGGTAATCGCCATCCGTTTCGTTCGGCAATTCGTCAAGCCGCAGCAATTCACGCAGGTCGTCGGTGGCAAGCGAACCCGATGCCAGCCAGCTTCCGTCCTTGCGACGCAGCGCGGGCGCATCGCCGGACGAACCCTTGCGGCCGGCTGCTGCAGGGTGACCGACCACCGCAGTCAGCACGTCGTTCAAGGTCACCAACCCCTGGATGTCACCGTACTCGTCGACCACCAGCGCGAATGGCATTTTGGCATCGCGGAACTCGTCCAGCAGGTCCAGTGCGCGGGTGGTGGAAGGCACGAACAGCGGTTTGGCGAGTTTGCGGAACAGGTCAAGACGCGCGGGCTGCAAACCCGTGTCGGGTTCCTGCGCGAGCGATTGCAGCAGCCGCTTGACTTCGAGCACGCCCAGTACTTCATCCTCGTTCTGGCGGTATACGGGGTAGCGCGAATAGGGTGTGACACGCATCACCGAGAGGTTTTCCGCAAGCGCTGCGGCGGCGTCCAGCCAGGCGATGCGCGGACGCGGGGTCATCACGCTGTCCACCGTGCGGTCACCCAAGCGAAGCACGCGGTTGAGCATGTTGCGTTCGTCCGGATCCAGCACGCCTTGTTCCGCGCCTTCCGCAACCAGCAGGCGGATCTCTTCCTCGCTGACCTTGTCGCGACTGAAACGTTGCAGCCTCAGCAACCACAGCACCGCGTCGGTGATGAGGTTCAAAAACCACACGAACGGCGTCATCAGCCATGACATCACCTGCATGGGAAACGCCACCGCTTGCGCGATACGCTCCGGCGCAACCAGCGCCACGCGCTTCGGCGCCAGCTCGCCGACGATGATGTTGATGGTGGTGACCAGGATGAACCCCAGCACCAGGCCTATCACCAGCGAGGTATGTGCCGCTGCGGGCAACCCCAGGGTCACCAGCCACCGCCGGATGGTGTCGCTGATTGCGGCGCCGGTCGCGGCGCCGGTGATCAGTGTGATCAGGGTGATGCCGACCTGGACCGTGGACAGGAAACGGTCCGGCCGCAAGGCCAGCCTGAGCGCAACCTGGGCACGTGTGCTCGAGCGCGCCAGGTAGCGCAGGCGACTCTTGCGTGAGGCAATCAGCGCGATCTCGGCCAGCGCGAAGAACGCATTGCCTAGTGCCAGCAGCAGTACCAGGCCGAGTTCGGTCAGCATTCAGGGCCTGTCAACGCAATGCCACGTGGCCGCACGGGAGGGTCCATGCGGGAAGTCTAGCAAGTGCGGGACTGCTTCGGAGAGGGCTGTTGCTCGTGTACCATTCACACGATTTACATGCCCGGATGGAACGCCATGTTTTCGCTCCAGACCATGTTCGGCAAGGGAGATCGCTTCTACACCTTGCTGGAGTCCAGCGCCGGCGCCGCGCGGGATGGCGCCAAGGCCTTGCAGGGCTTGCTGGAGGCGCATGGCGAGCCGATGTTGCTGGACAGTTTCCGCGCCGCGCGCCGACGCGAAAAGGAACTGGCGGCGCAGATCAGCGAAGGCTTGATGAACACCTTCGTCACCGCGCTCGACCGCGAGGACATCGAGGCGATGTCGTCGGCGTTGTACCGTATTCCCAAGACCATCGAGAAATTCGCAGAACGTTACGTCATCGTGGTCGAACGGGTCGGGGGCATCGATTTTGCCTCGCGTGCCAGCCTGCTGATGAGCGCGACCGAAGGTGTGGCGGAAATGGTGCACGAGCTTCGCAACGGCATGAACATCGGCCGCATGCGCAAGCTTCAGGACCGACTGCAGGCGACCGAATCCGAAGCCGACCGGATGCTGCTGGAACCGTACCGCGATTTGTATCTGGGCAGCGATGACCCGATCCGCATGATGCTGGCCAAGGACCTGTTCGAGCTGCTGGAAAAGGCCATCGATCGCTGCCGTGATGTGGGCAACGTCATCTACTCGATCGTGTTGAAGAATTCATGAGGCGGGGACCAGGGACCGGGGACCGGGGACCCGCCTCGTCGGGGATGCCGGGAGGCTGCCACCCTCGCGCGGCCAAGCATGTGCTGGTGGTCTCAAAGTCTGCCGCGACCAGTTGCGTTGCGGCTCCGCGGCTTTCGGTCCCCGGTCCCTGGTCCCCGATCCCCGCATGAGCATCGGCCTTCTCATTGCCGTCATCGTGATCGCGTTGGTGTTCACCTACATCAACGGTTTTCACGACACCGCCAATTCCATCGCGACAGTGGTTGCCACCAAGGTGCTGTCGCCGGGCCAGGCGGTATTGCTGGCGGCGACCACCAACCTGGCAGGGGCATTGCTGGGTTCCGCGGTGGCGGTGACGATTGCCACGGGCCTGATCGATGCCGGTGTGCTGCAGGTGGGCGGCGAGGTGCTGATCTGCGCGCTGTGCGGGGCGACGGTCTGGAACCTGATCACCTGGTGGCTGGGTTTGCCTTCCTCATCGTCCCACGCGCTGATCGGCGGGTTGTGCGGCGCCGCTTTTGCAGCGTCCGGTGGCGATGCAAGCGCGATCATCTGGATGACCGATCCGGTCCATTGGTGGCAGGGCGGCGGCGTGGTACCCAAGGTGATCCTGCCGATGGTGGTTTCGCCCATCGCCGGTTTCGTGTTGGGGATCGCGGTGATGGGCGGTCTGCTGGCGCTGTTCGCGTGGTTCGCCAATCGACGGGGCTGGCTGCACCGGTTGGGGCGCACGCCGTTCGTGAACCTGTTTTTCGGCAAGGCTCAATTGTTCTCGGCGGCAGCGATGGGCGTGTCGCACGGCATGAACGATGCGCAAAAAACCATGGGCATCATCGCGCTGGCGCTCGCCAGTGCAACCGCCGCGCATGATTTCGATCAGATTCCGGGATGGCTCGGGTTCCTGCGTATTTCGGACATCGGCGGGCACTTCCCGATTCCGGTGTGGGTGAAAGTGTTGTGCGCGCTGGTGATGGCCGCAGGCACCGCAGGCGGCGGCTGGCGCATCATCAAGACCCTGGGGCACAAGATGGTCAAGCTGCACCCGATCAACGGGTTCGCGGCCGAGACCAGCTCGGCGCTCGTCATCATCATCGCCTCGATCTTCGGCCTGCCGGTCTCGACCACCCATGTGGTGTCATCGGCGATCATGGGCGTGGGCGCTTCCAAACGCTTCAATGCGGTGCGCTGGACGGTGGTCGAACGCATGGTGTGGTCGTGGATACTGACCTTGCCGATCAGTGCACTGATGGCCTGGGTGCTGGTCGAGATTTCACGTCCGATGTGGGGTTGAGGGGCGCGGTGCTCCGCCGAACACCCGCCTCGTGTCCACGGCAGATGCCTACTTGCCGACGCCCTGATCCTTCAATGCGGCCAGACCCTTCAGGTCGACGCTGGCGACTGCGCGCTTGAGATCATCCATGCTGTCGGGATTGCCTTGCACCTTGACGGCGAAGCGGTCGGCAACTGTGGTGCTGTATTCCCCGGAATGGTTTTGGTTGTCCCATTCTTCCTGCATCAGGTTGCCGTCCTGGTGCCAGGTCCTGGCGTAGCCATGGTCGCTTTGTTGTTCCACGTTTCCGGCAAGTTTTCCCAATACCAACATGGCCTTGGCGCTTCCTGTGTCGGTAATTTCGAGGTGCAGGTTATGGCCCGACTTGTCCGCATAGTCGGCCGTGGCCTCACTGGTCTGAAGACCCGCGATGCCGCTGCGCGACGCCGAGAGGTTGCTGCGCTGCAGGCCGTTCAACTGCGCCGGTACGAATGCCTTGAGCTGGTCGGGACTGAGGGCGACCACGGACGTGGCACCGGATTTTTCCGCTTTTTCCATCTGCTGGCCGAAGGCCTGCAGTTTGCCCAGGGTGCTGTTCTTGTCGAAGCTGACCTGCGCCGAGCCGCCATTGTCGGTTCCGGCCATGGGGTGATTGAACATGCCGATGCCGAAGATGCTCCCCACGATGACGCCGATGATGATGTACACGATGATGCTGCAGATGATGGTCACGGCGGTGTAGCCGGCGGATTTCTCCCTGGGGCAGTGCATGGTTTCCGGCAGCCCGAGGTACAACAGGTAGATGCTGTAGATGAGGCCGGCGATCATGATCAGCCAGCCGATCCACGGGATGATGTTGCCGATTCCGGCGATCCAGCTGGCGGTGTAGGAATAAGCCACGACCTTCAGCGCCTGGATCTGGTTGGCCTGGCCGCCGAAGGCAGTCGCGAGTGCGTTGACGATCAGCGCCACCACGTAGACGCCGATCAACGCCAGAATCCAGGCCACGATCAGCGACCCGATTCCCGCGCCTATGCCGGTCCGGAAATGAACGCCGAACGCGCCGTACCCGATCAGGCTGGTCTTGATGAATGCGAAGACAGGCGGAATGGCCGCCAGGATCATGATGTAGCCGAGATACAAGCCCTTGATCGTGTCCGGTTCTGCGGCAACCGCCGGCCACTCCGACTTCGGGTTGGCCAATATGGCCTTGACCCGTGCGACAAGCTTGGTGATATCCATGAACCCCTCTCCCGAGTTGATGGTCGGCGCGATCATACCGGAAACGGGCCGGGTGCGTTCCGGCATTGCGCGGGGGTCCGGCCGGGCGTACACGGCCGCTGCGGTCGCAGCATGCGCCGCGATAAACTGCCGGCATGAAAGCCGTTGCAGGCAGTGTCGATTCCCGTTCCGAAGATGACAAACTGGTCGTCGCGATTTCCTCGCGGGCGCTGTTCGATCTGACCGAATCGCACGAGTTGTTCGAGCGCGACGGGCTGGAAGCCTACCGCGTCTACCAGATCGCCCACGAAAACGACGTGCTGCAACCCGGTGTGGCGTTTCCGGTGGTGAAGAAACTGCTGGCGCTGAATCGCCCCGCGCCGGACACGCCGTACGTGGAAGTGGTACTGCTGTCGCGCAATTCAGGCGACACCGGTTTGCGCATCTTCAATTCCATCCAGTATCACGGCCTGGCGATTTCGCGCGCCGCGTTTACCTCGGGCGAGGCCACCAGCGAATACATCGCGCCGTTCGGCGTGGATCTGTTTTTGTCGGCCAATGCCGAAAACGTGGCGCGCGCACTGAACTCCGGCGTTGCCGCGGCGACGATCCTGCCATCGCAGGTGCATGATGCGCATCGCGGACAGTTGCGGATCGCGTTCGACGGCGACGCGGTGATCTTTGGCGATGAATCCGAACGCCTGTCGCAGGAGCAGGGCCTGGATGCTTTCCATCGCAACGAAACCGAACGCTGGAACGAGCCGCTTTCGGGCGGCCCGTTCCGCAATTTCCTGGCCGCGCTGCACCGCCTGCAGGCGGCATTTCCGCCCGAGAATTCCCCGATCCGCACGGCGCTGGTCACGGCGCGCTCGGCGCCCGCGCACAAGCGGGTGATCCTGACCCTGCGCCGGTGGGGCGTGCGCATCGACGAGGCGCTGTTCCTGGGCGGCCGTGACAAGGGGCCATTTCTCGAGGCCTTCGGCGCCGACCTGTTTTTCGATGATTCGCCAATCAACGTGGAGTCGGCTCGCCGGCACGTCGCGACCGGACACGTGCCGCACGGGATTTCCAATCTGCAGCGTTCGCGCAAGCCCTGAGTCGGACCTCATGCGGCCGCGTGCAGCGGCACAGGTTCGGGCTTGCGGTGGTGGTCGTCCACGAATTCGTCCTGCTGCGCGAGACGTGCGAACAAGCCATTGCGCCGGACCAGGTCTTCATAGCGGCCCTGTTCGACCACGCGGCCGTGGTCGAGCACCAGGATCATGTCGGCGTTGCGCACGGTGGACAGCCGGTGCGCGATGATGAAGGTGGTGCGATCGTGGCACAAAGTGTCCATCGCGCGCTTGATCTGTGCTTCGGTCACGTTGTCCAGCGCACTGGTGGCTTCATCCAGGATCAGGATCGGTGCGTCTTTCAGCATCGCACGCGCGATCGCGAGCCGCTGGCGTTCGCCGCCGGACAGCGAACGGCCACGTTCGCTCACTGCGGTGGCGTAAGCTTCCGGCTTTTCCACGATGAAGGCATGCGCCTGCGCCGCGCGCGCAGCCGCCTGCAGCATTTCGGCGTCGGCATCCGGATTGCCGATGCGCAGGTTTTCGGCAATGCTGCGGTGGAGCAGGCCGGGCTCCTGGAATACCACCGCGATATTGCGGCGCAGCGATTCCAGCGTGGCCGTGCGGATGTCGACGCCGTCCAGCGTGATGCGTCCGCAGACCGGGTCGGCAGCGCGATACAGCAGGCTGAGTGCTGTGGTCTTGCCGGCGCCGGTCGGTCCCACCAGGGCCACTTTGCTGCCGGCCGGGATGCGGAATGAGGTGTCCTGCAAGGCCACACGGCCCGGCTCGTAGGCAAACTGCACGTGCTCGAACGCGACTTCGCCGCGCACGCGAGGCAGTGCGATTGCGTCGCGTGCGTCGGTCACGGACGAGGGGGCGTCAAGCACTTCGAAGAAGTCGCGCAACGAGTTGGACTGGAAGAACAGGTTGGAAATGAAACTTGCGAACTGTTGCAGCCGGCCGATCAGCATCATGGCAAAACCGACGAAGGTGACGATCCCGCCGATGCTGATCTCGCCGCGCGCATGCAAAGCCGCCCCCAACGCGAAAATCGCCACCACCGACAGGGTGCTTGCGGCACGCGAAAACACCGACAAGGTCGCCCAACCGTTCAGCACCGGATACTGCGCCGCCAGTGTCTGGGCGATCAGCCGGTTCAATCCGCGCACTTCCTCGCGCGTCCGCGTGAAGCTTTGCACGACGCTGGCGTTGCCCAGCACGTCGCCGACGTGGGTGGAAATCCGGTGATGGAAGTCCTGGACGCGGTCCTGCGCCCGGCGCGTACGCCTGATCGCAATCGCATTGAAAGTCACGAAACACGCCAGCAGTGCAATCATCAGCAACGCCAGCTTCCAGTTCCTGGACAGCGCCAGCGGCACCATGACCAGGATCGCGAGCACGGTGGTCAGGTGTTCGCGGAAAAAGCCCAGCCACAGCGCTGACAGGTTGTCCGAGCCGATATGCATGATGCGCAGCAACTTGCCGGTGTGCTGGCTGCCGTGGAAGGATGGCGGCAACTCGATCGTGTGTTCGAAATAGGCACGGACGGCGGCAAGCCGCCGCCGATGCGCCATGCGATCGGCGTGCAGTGATACCAGTGTGCCGATGATCACGCCCGCCAAACCGACCAGTGCCCACGCGCCGATCAACCATGCCGCATGTCCGTGCGACTTGCCGAGTGCATCGATGACCCGGCCGAACAACTCGGGTTCGAGAAACAACACGCCCGCCAAGGCCAGATTGGCCACCGCCAGCAAGGTGGCCAGCGCGCGCTCGGGGGCAAGCAGGCCGAGTACGCGCATATAAATGCGCAGGATGGACATCGATTTGCCGTGGATGGAACGCCTGCAGTTCAACACCCTCAGGCTTGCAGCGCGCTGAATGCACGCGCGCCGGATTCAGCTCCCGGCGAGTTGCCGAGCGCGTGTTGTCAAGAAAGCGTTAGGCGCGAGCGGCGATCGCGCGGGCCCGTCGTGCAAGTTCAAGTGCTTGGCGGCGTGTCGCCGGGCGGCGTGTGGCTCCAGGATAACGCTACAATAACGAACCCGGACGTTCACCCAATCATGCCCATGTCAGTCAGTCTCAATCCCCTCGATCTGTACGACGTCCGCGCGCTGCTTTCCGATGAAGAGCGCATGGTGCAGGACTCGGTCGCGCGCTTCGTCGATGGCAAGGTGTTGCCGATCATCGGTGATTGCTTCGATCAGGCGCGATTTCCGACCGAGCTGATTCCCGAGATCGCGGCACTGGGACTGCTCGGCGCCACGATTCCGGACGAGTACGGCGGCGCCGGCATGAACCAGGTCAGTTACGGATTGATCTGCCAGGAACTGGAGCGCGGCGATTCCGGGCTGCGCAGTTTCGCATCGGTGCAATCATCCTTGGTGATGTATCCGATCTTCGCTTTCGGCAGCGACGAACAAAAGCGCGAGTATTTGCCGAAAATGGCGGCCGGCGGGGTGATCGGCTGCTTCGGGCTGACCGAACCACACGGCGGTTCCGACCCGGCCAACATGAAGACGGTCGCGAAGCAGGATGGCGGCGACTGGGTGATCAACGGATCCAAGATGTGGATCACCAACGGCAACCTTGCGCACGTGGCGCTGGTGTGGGCGAAAACCGAAGACGGCATCCGCGGGTTCCTGGTGCCGACGGATACGAAGGGGTTCACCGCGCAGGAAGTCCACAAGAAGATGAGCCTGCGCGCGTCCGTGACATCGGCGCTGTTCCTCGACGACGTGCGGGTGCCGGCCAGCGCGATGCTGCCAAACGTGAAGGGCTTGCGCGGCCCGCTGAGTTGCCTCGATTCGGCGCGCTTCGGAATCAGTTGGGGTCCGATCGGCGCGGCGCAGGCCTGCCTGAAGGAAGCGCTGGATTACACGCAGGAACGCGTATTGTTCAATCGCAAGCTCGCAGCCAACCAGGTAATCCAGTTGCGACTGGCCGACATCGCGCGCCGCATCACCACTGCACAGTTGCTGGCGCTGCGGTTGGGCCGCCTGAAAGATGCCGGCCAGCTGCATCCCACCCAGATTTCGCTGGCGAAGTGGAACAACGTGCGGATGGCGCTGGACGCGGCGCGCGAATGCCGCGACATTCTCGGCGGCGCCGGCATCACCACCGAGCACGTCGCGATCCGTCACGCGTTGAACCTCGAATCGGTGGTGACCTATGAAGGCACGCAGTCCGTGCATCAGTTGGTGGTCGGGCGCGAGCTGACGGGTATCAACGCGTTTTGATTGACGATCCGCTGCAGGATGCAGCCATGACCCGACAGGCAGGTGAGCAGTCGATGCCAAGTGTTGTGCCATCGCCGGAACCGGTATTGGAAACAGAACGACTGATCCTGCGCCCGCCGCGCCGCGAGGATTTCGAAGGCTTTGCGGAAATGCTCGGTGACGAGGAATCCGCCCGCTACATCGGCGGTACCTCGCCGCGCGCCATGGCCTGGCGGCGGTTCCTGCAGATGCCCGGCGCCTGGACGGTGCAGGGTTTCGGGATGTTCTCGGTAATCGATCGACGCAGCGGCGAATGGCTGGGCCAGACCGGGCCCTGGCAGCCGGAGGGCTGGCCCGGCACCGAAGTGGGCTGGACGTTCCGGCGCAGCGCGTGGGGCCACGGATTCGCCAGCGAAGCGGCGACCGCCGCGATCGATTGGGCTTTCGATGCGTTGGGTTGGACGGAGGTCATCCACTGCATCACGCGTGACAACCGGCGCTCGCAGGCGCTTGCCGGGCGCCTCGGTTCGCGGGTGCTGAGGCAGGCGCGCATGCCGGCGCCTTACGAGTCGGAGACCGTCGATGTATGGGGCCAGTCACGCGGGGAGTGGCTCGCGCACCGCGCCTCGCGTCGTGGCCAGGCATCCCCATGAACGACATCGGCAAGATTCCCGTTCCGGCCCGCCACAAGGGTTTCAATCGCGCCGAGGTCGTCGATCGCAACTTCACCGAATTCGTGCAGGCGTGGCAGGGCGAGACCACCGCGAAACCACGCGACGACGCCCCGGTATTGCCGGGCAGCGCGTGCACGCTGCGCGATTTTCGCGAACTCTTCGAATCGCAACTGATTTCGCGGCACCTCGATTTGATGGCTCGGGTCCTGCGGGTGCAGAACAAGGTGTTCTACACCATCGGATCCAGTGGACACGAAGGCAACGCGATGGTGGCGCGGCTGACATGCCACACCGATCCCGCGTTCCTGCACTATCGTTCGGGCGCTTTCATGGCCGAGCGATTCCGCAAGTTGCCCGGGATGGACCCGGTAATGGATTCCGCGCTGTCGTTCGCAGCCAGCAGCGAGGATCCGGCATCGGGCGGCCGCCACAAGGTGTGGGGTTCCAAACCGCTGTGGGTATTGCCACAAACATCCACGATTGCGTCGCATTTGCCCAAGGCGCTGGGCACCGCGGTCGCGATCGAACAGGCGCAACGCATCGGTCATGCGCTGCCGGTGCCGAATGATTCGATCGTCGTCTGCTCGTTCGGCGACGCGTCGAGCAATCATGCGACCGCGCAGACCGCGTTCAACGCGGCGGCGTGGACGGCGTACCAGCGCCTGCCCGCACCGATTCTGTTCGTGTGCGAGGACAACGGCATCGGCATTTCGGTAAAGACGCCGTCGGGCTGGATCGCCAACAATTTCCGCGATCGCAAGGATCTGGATTATTTCTTTGCCGACGGACTCGACATCGCGGAGGGTTACGCGCAGGTGCGGCGCGCGGTCGAGCATTGCCGAACCTCGCGCCGACCGACGTTCCTGCATCTGAAAACCACGCGGCTGACCGGCCACGCCGGTACCGATTTCGAAATCGAGTGGCGCAGCTTCGAGGAGTTGATGGCACTGGAGGCGACCGATCCGCTGCTGCGCTCGGCCGCCATCGCGCTGGAGTCCGGCCTGTACACCAGGGAATCGTTGCTGGACCTGTACGAAACGACCCGCAAGCGTTGCTTCGCCGCGGCCGAGGAAGCCTACGGCCGGCCGAAGCTGAGATCGCTCGAAGCGGTGATGAAACCGTTGGCGCCGTATACGCCGAAGGCAGTCTCCATCGAGGCCGCGCGCGCGGATTACGCAGACAAGCGCCTCGCGATTTTCGGTGGCGAAGACAAGTTGCCCGAGAAATTGCCGCCGCGCCACTTGGCGCTGGTGATCAATTCGGCGCTGCACGACCTGTTGGCGAAGTATCCGGAATCGTTGCTGTTCGGCGAGGACGTGGCGCAAAAGGGTGGCGTGTACACGGTCACCAGGGGGCTCTACAAGGCATTCAAGGGCGCGCGCGTGTTCAACACCCTGCTGGATGAAACCATGATCCTTGGACTGGCGCAGGGCTACGCCAACATGGGCATGCTGCCGATCCCGGAGATCCAGTACCTCGCATATTTCCACAACGCCTGCGACCAGATTCGCGGCGAAGCTGCGTCACTGCAATTCTTCTCGAACGACCAGTACCGCAATCCGCTGCTGGTGCGGATCGCCTCGCTGGGTTACCAGAAAGGCTTCGGCGGACATTTCCACAACGACAATTCGATCGCCGCGCTGCGTGATATTCCCGGCCTGGTGGCCGGTTGCCCGTCGCGCGGCGACGATGCCGCGACGATGCTGCGCACGCTGGCGGCGCTGTGCAAGGTCGATGGACGCGTGTGTGCGTTGCTGGAACCGATCGCGCTGTACATGACGAAAGACCTGCACGAAGCTGGCGACGGCGGCTGGCAGTTCGCGTATCCGGCGCCGGACGAGGCGATGCCGCTGGGCGAGGGCCGGGTGTACAACGCCGACGCGAAGGATCTGGTGATCTTCACCTTCGGCAACGGCGTGCCGATGGCGCTGCGCGCCACGCGCGAAATCGAAAAGCGACACAAGTGGAAAGTCCGGGTGGTCGACCTGCGCTGGCTGGTGCCGCTGAACGAAGCCTTCATCGCCGCACAGGCCAAGACCGCGGAACGCATCATCGTGCTGGACGAAGGCCGCCACAGCGCGGGGGTGGGTGAGGGCGTGATCACCGCGATCGTCGAAGCCGGCTTCGGCGACAGGCCTTTGCAGCGCGTGGTCGGCGCCGACACTTACACCCCGCTCGCCGGCGCAGCGCTGCTGGTGCTGCCGAACGAAGCGGACGTGGTGGCCGCGGCCCAGGCGCTGGCGAGGCCGCAAGCAGACACGAAGAAAAAGCCATCGCGCGGCAAGCGCGCCTGACGCAACGCTCGCGAACCGACCATGGACTTGAACCCGCAGACCTCCGAAGCCGTCGCGCCGGCGCATGCGAACCGGTCCAATCCGACCCGCTTCGGCGTGATCGGCGCGGTCAGCTTCGTGCACGTGCTCAACGACATGATGCAGTCGGTGATCGTCGCGATCTATCCGCTGCTGAAGGGCGAGTTCGACCTGACCTTTTTCCAGATCGGCGCGATCACCTTGACGTTCCAGTTGACGGCGTCGCTGCTGCAGCCGGTGGTCGGGATGGTGACCGACAAGCACCCGCTGCCGTATTCGCTGCCGATCGGCATGTGCTTCACCTTGAGCGGGCTGCTGCTGTTGTCGGTGGCGCCGAGCTATCCGATCCTGCTGGGCGCGGTGGCGCTGGTCGGTTGCGGCTCGTCGGTATTCCATCCGGAGTCGGCGCGCGTCGCGCGCATGGCTTCGGGCGGACGCTTCGGTCTTGCACAATCGATCTTCCAGATCGGCGGCAACCTGGGCCAGGCCGTCGGGCCGACGCTGGCGGCGTTGGTGGTGCTGACTTTCGGCCGCAACCACGTGGGTTGGTTTGGCCTGCTCGCGCTGCTTGCGATCGTGGTGCTGCTGCAGGTCAGCCGCTGGTACCGCGCGCACATCGACGCGCGGGGCCACAAGCGTTCGTCCAGTGACGCTCGCTTGTTTTCGGCACCCATCGTGCGCCGCACGATCGGCGTGCTGCTGGTGTTGATGTTCTCGAAATTCTTCTACCTCGCCAGCATCAGCAGCT
The DNA here is from genome assembly GCA_036279455.1 of Rhodanobacteraceae bacterium. Classification (GTDB taxonomy): domain Bacteria; phylum Pseudomonadota; class Gammaproteobacteria; order Xanthomonadales; family Rhodanobacteraceae; genus 66-474. Next base: position 33,424 of record DASUJD010000003.1, read on the forward strand.
ATTACATGTTCTACCTGATCCACCGTTTCGGCGTGTCGGACAACACCGCCGCGCACCTGTTGTCGGTGTTCCTGCTGGCGGTCGCAGCCGGCACACTGATCGGCGGACCACTGGGTGATCGCATCGGCCGCAGGCGGGTGATCTGGGTTTCGATCCTCGGCTGCGCGCCGTTCACGCTGGCGCTGCCATACGTCGGTCTCGGCTGGACAGTGGGCTTGAGCGTCGTGATCGGCCTGGTGCTGGCTTCGGCGTTCCCGGCGATCATCGTGTACGCCCAGGACATGCTGACCCACCGGATCGGCATGGTCTCGGGGCTGTTCTACGGCTTCAGTTTCGGGCTTGGCGGCATTGGCGCGGCGGTGCTCGGCGTGATTGCCGATCACTTCGGCATCGTGTTCGTGTATCAGGTTTGTGCGTTCCTGCCGTTGCTGGGATTGCTCGCGGTGTTTTTGCCCGACGTGCGACCGCCCGAGCAGACCGCGTCGGCATGATGGCGATCAGCGCACCAGCAGGCGCAGATGGCGCTCGCGCGCAAGCAGCATGGTGAGTCCGAGCGCGAGGAAGAACACGATCACCGGAAACATGAATTCCCACACGTAGCTGTGGAAGTATGCGTGCAACATCGACGCCGGTTCGACGAACAGGTCGTGGCAGACGTAAATGCCGAGCACGTAGTACGCGCCGATGCGCGGCCACCATTCGCCGCCCAGCCGCGGCACGGCGAGCCCGAACAGCAACGCTCCCACGCCGAACACCGGCGTGAACAGACCGTAGTCGATGATCGGCGGCCAGGCGCTGGAAAACTGCGGTGCCCAGTACAACTCGGCTTCGAACCCGATCAGGCCGATGGCCGCCACGGCCAGCGCCGCGGCGGGCTTGACCCGGTAGCGGTTGTTCGCGATCCAGTAACCGCAGGCGACCAGCAGCGTGCTCATGAGCGGACCATTGCGCGTGTCGAATGGCAAATGCAAGCCGACCCGGGTGTTCGCATAAAGGCCTGCGACGAGGCCGAGCAGGTAGAGCGACACGGCCAATCCATAAAACAGTGCCCGTGCGCGAAGGCGTTCGCATACCGCAGCGATCGCGAGCGCCATCACCAGAGCCATCAGGAACCACAGGTGGTCTTTGCCGCCGACGCAGACGATCAGCAACGGGTGCGCCGCCATGTGCCCGAATTGCCGCACCACGGACGGCCACCAGCCGTGGTGAAACCATTGGCCGAGCCGCAACGGAAGCAACAGGTAGATCAGCGACCACAACAACCAGATGCGCAGCAGACGCCAGGCATAGCGCGTGAACAACGGCAGCGGCGACGCGCCATCGCGAATCTTGCCGCCGAAGAAATAGCCGGAGACGACGAAAAAGAACGGCACGGCGAGTCGCCCGGCGCCGGTGATCATCAGGTTGGCGAGCCGATCCGCGACCCCCGTGAAGACCTTCGACGTGACCGGATCGGTGTGCACGATGATCACGCCGAAGATTGCAATCAGGCGGAACAGGTCGATGGTCGCGTTGCGCTGACTGGCGGCGGCGGGCGCCTCGTGCATCGAACCAGTGTATGGCGCGCCACTCTCCGGCGAAAAGCCGCGTGTCGACTTCAGCGTGTGCCAGACATTGGTTCCGAATGCCGGCGTGCGGACGGGTTCACGTGTGTTGCATAATGGACACGTTGCCGCTTCGGCAAGGAGACAAGCATGATCATCGTGACCAGTGAATACGTGACCGGGTACAAGATCACCGAAACCAAGGGACAGGTGTTCGGGCTGGTGGTGCGCAGCCGCGGCATCGGCGGCAACGTGATGGCCGGCCTGCGTTCGATCGTCGGCGGCGAAATCAGCGAGTACACCCAGATGCTGGAAGAGGCACGCCGCCACGCCACCGACCGCATGGTCCAGAACGCGCAGGCGATGGGCGCCAACGCGGTGGTGATGATGCGCTTCGACTCGTCCGAGATCGGCCAGACCATGAGCGAGATCGTGGCCTATGGCACCGCCGTGGTGATCGAAAAGGCGTAACCATGCTGGCGATCGCGCTGTACGTCATCGGTTCCATTCTGCTGCTGGTCGCGGCGATCGCGCTGTTGGTGGGCGGTGCGCTGGTGATGTTCCTGCCGCAATTGATCGCAGGCGGATTGTTCCTGATCATCGCGCTTGCGATCGAACGCTGGCGCTACAAGCCGGTCAGCGAAGCCTGCCCCGATCCGCGCTGGACCGATACCGGCGAACGTTTCGTCGATCCCGAAACCGGCGTGTTGACGGCGGTGTATTTCGATCCCGCAAAGGGCGAACGGCATTACCTCGCGGCGCCGGGCGCGCAACACGGACCGTAGGGCGGACATCGTCGCTGGCGAGTCGTTACGGCGGGCAATGCCCGCCCTACGCTGGCGAGCCGTTCACGGCGCGCAACGCCCCCCTACACCGTCAACCGTAGGGCGGACATTGTCCGCCAACGAGGGGACATCCATGCCGCGGGCCCGTCGGCGTTTCAATGCTGCTTCGGAGTCGGCCCCTGCACCACCTGTACCAGGTTGCCCGGCTGGACATACTTCCTGAACGCCGCCTGCACCTCGTCGGCCGTCAAGCCGAGATAGTGCTTCGCGGCCACCATCGGCTCATTCAGCGGCTCGCCCTTGATGCTCCAGTCGAGCAGCGAGCGGGCGATGTTGCGGACGCTCGAGACTTCCAGCGGAATCGAACGGATCCGCGCCTGCTTGGCGTTCATCAGTTCGTCGGGCTTCACCGGCGTGTTGCGCATTGCATCCAGGTTCTTCCGGATCAGTTGATCGACCGGTTTCACCTTGTTCGCGTCGCTGCCGTAATACACGTACAGGATCGAGCGCGAACGATCGAAGTTCATGAACGAACTGGCGCCGTAGGCGTAGCCGTGCTTGACGCGGATGTCCACCATCAGGCGCGACGCGAAGCCGTTGCCGCCAAGCACTTCGTTGCCGAGTTCGAGCGCGAAGCGGCCGGGGTTGTGGATGTTCAAATTCAGCATCTGACCCATGAACACCTGATCCTGCGAAGCGTAGGCGTTCGGTACCACGGTATAGACGGCCGGGTTGGCCGGCACCGGTTTCGGGATCACGTCGGGTTTGGGACCGGACGCCTTCCAGGCGCCGAACGTTTTTTCGACCTCGGCCTTGGCCTGATCGGGCGTCACGTCGCCGACGATCACGATGGTGGTCATGTCGGGACGATATACCTTGGCGAAATAATGTCTGACGTCCGTGCGCGTCAGCGCATCCACCGTTTTCGGCGTTGCCTGGCGCAGGCCTGGGTCGCCCGCGGGCAGCAGACCCTTGTCGAGCGCCCGGAGCATCTTGTAGCGCGGCGATTGCAGTTCGCCGGCCAGCGTGCGGGCAAGCGTTTTCTGTTGCACCTCGAACGCCTTTTGCGGCAGTGCCGGATGCAACTCGTTGTCCGCCAACAGTTGCATGCCGCGGTCGAAGTTCTCGGCCGGCACCGCAAGGTGGAAACTGCTGCCGCCGGATTCGGTGGCGGCTATGTCGTCCAGCGCCTTGTGGAACGCGGCGCGATCCAGCGTGGTGGTGCCGTAATCGAACAGCGACGCCAGTAGCCGACCGATACCTTCCTGGCCCGCGGGCGCCTGCAGGTCTTCGTTGCTGTCCACGCGGCCATAGACCGTCACGGTCTTGCTGACGTGGGTGG
>DASUJD010000004.1:0-10701 GCA_036279455.1 Rhodanobacteraceae bacterium
AGCGAAATCTCGACGGCAGCGAGATTGGCGCTCGCCCCGAAATGACCGGGTGCCGCGGCGAGTGCCGCCAGGTATTCCTCGCGCGCGCGGCTGTCGTCCCCGGCCGCGCGCAGGGCGTTCGCGAGATTGTTGCGGAGCGCAGGATCGTTGGGCCGCGCCCCCACCACTCGTTCCAGCAAGGCCACCGCGCCGGCGGCATCGCCGAGCGCGAGCAAGGCGCTGGCGAGGTTGCTGCCGGCTTCCGGGCTGTCCGGTTGCAGGCGGAGCGCCGTTTCCAGGGCATCGCGTGCCTCGGTCCCACGATCCAGCATCAGCAATGCGATGCCGTGAAGGCGCGCGGCTTCGGAAGCCTGCGGGTGCGCGGCACGGGCGTCGGCGGCGAGGCGTTCTGCGCCGGCCGCTTCGCGGCGTTCGAGTAATCCGGCGATGTTCGCGAGGCGTGTGCGGAGATCCGCGTTGCGCGCGTCGTTCATGGCGCCTCGCCGAGCGCCGCGAGTGCTTCGGCGTGCGATTCCCTGGCCAGTGCCCCGACCAGCTCGTCGAGGTCCCCGTCGAGGATCTGCGGCAACTGGTGCAGGGTCAGGTTGATGCGGTGGTCGGTGACGCGTCCTTGCGGGAAGTTGTAGGTGCGGATGCGCTGGCTGCGGTCGCCCGACCCGACCTGCAGTTTGCGCGTGGCGGCCTGCTGCGCGGTCTGTTCCGAGCGTTGCGCGTCCAGCAGCCGCGCCTTCAGGAGCGACAACGCGCGCGCACGATTCTTGTGCTGGCTGCGCTCGTCCTGGCATTCGACAACGATGCCGGTCGGCAGGTGGGTGATGCGGATCGCCGAGTCGGTCTTGTTGACGTGCTGGCCGCCGGCGCCGGAGGCGCGGAAGGTGTCGACCTTGAGGTCGGCGTCACGGAGTTCGACATCGGCGATTTCCGCCTGCTCGGGCAGTATCGCCACCGTCGCGGCGGAGGTGTGGATGCGACCCGAAGCTTCGGTGACGGGCACGCGCTGCACCCGATGGGTGCCGGATTCGAACTTCAGCGCGGCATACGCGCCGCTGCCCTCGATACGCGCGACCGCTTCCTTGTAGCCGCCGTGTTCGCCCTCGTGGGCCGACATCAATTCGGTGCGCCAGCCACGCCGCTCGGCATAGCGCAAATACATGCGCAACAAATCACCCGCGAACAACGCCGCTTCGTCGCCGCCGGTGCCGGCACGCACCTCGAGGAACAGGTTGGCGTGGTCCAGCGGATCGCGCGGGATCAGCAGCGCTTGCAGGCGTTCGTCCAGTTCGGCAGCCTGCGCTTCCAGACGCGCAACTTCCTCGCGCGCCAGTTCGCGCATGTCCGGGTCGGCCAGCATTTCGCGCGCATGTGCGAGCTCATCGCCGGCTCTGCGCGATTCGGTGAAGGCGTCGGCAAGCGCCTGGGTTTGCGCGTACTCGCGAGACAATGCACGCAAACGTGCAGCGTCGTTGGCGGCATCGGGTTCGGCCAGAAGCAATCCGATTTCGTGATGACGTTCCAGCAGTTGTTCGAGGCGGCGCCTGAGTTGCGGATTCACGCGTCGTGCCCGTCTGCGTCGAACAGGCGCTTGGCTGCGTCGAGCAATGCTTGGTCGCCGTGTTCGGCGGCCTCGCGCAGACGCACGCTGGGCGTGTGCAACAACTTGCCGGTGAGGGTGCGCGCCAGATAGTTCAGTGCCTCATCCGGGTTCCCGCCACGCGCCAGCATGTCCTTGGCGCGCGCCAGCACTTCGTCGCGCTGGCTCTCGGCATTGGCCCGGTACGCGCGCAGCGGGCGGTCGAATTCGGCAGCGCGTCGCCATGCGAGGTAGCGTTCAACCTGCAGGTCGATGATGGCCTCGGCCTCGCGCACCGACGCTTCGCGCGAGCGTCGTCCGCTTTCGATCGCCTGCTGCAGGTCATCGATGGTGTACAGGAACACGTCTGGCAATTCGGCCACGCCGGGGTCGATGTCGCGCGGAACTGCAAGGTCGATCAACAGCATCGGACGCCGCCGCCGTTGACGCAGCGCTTCCCGCAGCATCGTGGCGTCCAGGATCGGCGTGCGGCTGGTGGTGGCCGAGATCAGGATGTCGGCCTCCGCGAGATGCCTCGGCAGGTCGGACAGTGCAATCGCGTAACCGCCGACCGGGGTCACCAGCGCCTGCGCGGTGTCGACGGTGCGGTTGGCGACGATCAGGCGTTTGACGCCGCGTTCGATCAGATGTCGCACCGCAAGCTCGATGGTGTCGCCGGCGCCGATCAGCAGCACGCAGGATTCGCGCAGGTCCGCGAACGCCTGTTCCACCAGCCGCACCGCCGTGAACGCCACCGAAACGGGTCCGGTGCCGATGCGCGTTTCGGTGCGCACTCGCTTGGCCACCGCGAAGGCGTTCTGCAGCAGACGATCCATCGGCGCGTGCAGGGTGTTGGCCGAGCGCGCCGCGCGCCACGCGTCCTTCACCTGGCCCAGGATCTGGGGTTCGCCCAGGACCATGGATTCCAGGCCGGTCGCGACCCGAAACACGTGACGTACGGCATCGCCGTCCGTGTGGCGGTACAGGAACTCGTCCAGCCGTCCCGGGGTCATCTGATTGCGTGCATGCAACCACGCTTCGGGCGTAGCTTCCGCGCCTTCCCTGACGCTGCAATACAGTTCGGTGCGATTGCAGGTGGAAAGAATCATGGCCTCGTCCACCCCCGGTTGCGCAGCCAGGTCCGCCAGCGCCGGCGGCGTGGTTTCGGCATCCATGGCCACCCGTTCACGCACGGCGATCGGCGCGGTGAGATGGTTGAGCCCGAGTGCGATCAGTGGCATGGGAACCAGGGCCTGTCAACGCCATGCCCGGCGAGCCGCGTTACTTCCGCGGCGGCCGGACAAGATTGCGCGCCGCAGCGCCGCCGGATCGAAATTCGGTGCAGGCTCCGTGGCGCCAGGTTCAGGGCGCGCATCGCCGAATGGTGACCGCTGCGGGCAACCCGGCGGGCTGTCGCCATTTGTCTGCAGGGTTGCGTCATCGCTCGTCCAGGTATCGACATGCATCTTGCTCGCTCTTGCTTGCCCTGCGGACAACTGGCCGATGGCGCGACTGGTTGCATGGCGTTCACGGGCCCAGGGCGGCAACAGGTTAAGCTGTCGCATGGAGGCAGGATGAAGAGAATCGAATTTCCGGTGCGAAATGTGCGAATCCAACCCGACAAATTCAATAAAACCTGATCCCGACTCGACGCACGACCGTATGCTGGCCGGGATGAAGACTTCCTGTCTTCATTTTAGCGCGTTTGCCGCAGCGCTCGGGATGCTCGCGCAGATCGGTGGTTGCGCGCAGCTGCCCGTGCAGCATCGCCACAAGGCGGCGGTTGTCGGGCAGCCGCTGGCGCGGCTTGATCTGCCCGCCGACAACGCAAGCGGCAAGGCGTCGGCCTTGTTGATCGCGGCCGAATTCGCATTGCAGAACAACCATGTTGCCGTGGCCGCCGCCGATTACGCGGAAGCTGCGCAAGTGTCGGACTCCCGTGTTGTCGCCGAACGTGCGCTGCAACTGGCCCTGACGACGCATGATTCCGATTCTGCGCAGAAGCTGCTGGAGCGCTGGAAGGCTTTGGGCGCAAGTCCACACGCCGTTGCGGCTGCGAGTGCCCGACTTGCGATCCTGAGCGGCGATCGCGCCGGCGCAGAGCGGCAGTTCGATCTTCTACTGGCTTCCGGCGATGTCCGGGACTGGAAAACCTTTGCCGCAACACTGCTTGCAGCACGCGATACCGCGCTGGCAGGGCGCGTGCTGGAGGATATTGCAACGGCTGGACGCCTGCCGGCGAACGAAAGCGTGTGGGTGGCATTGAGCCAATTGGGCGAACACCTGGGTCGCCACGCGTTCGCGCGCAAGCTTGCGGACGGCGCGGTGCGACGTTTCGATGGCGCCGACAGCATCCGCTGGGCGGCCAACCTGCGTCTGGCGGCGGGTGATCGTGCCGGTGCGCTGGCACTGTATGCGAAGGGCGTGGCCATGCATCCGGGAACCCCCGGCCTGCGACTCGGCTACGCGGCACTTCTGGGTCACCAGGGCAAGTACGGCAAGGCCTTGCAGGTGCTGTCACACGGCCCGCAAACCGAGGCGACCTGGTCGGCGCGGGTCGGCTACGCGGCGCTCGCCAGGGATGCCAGCGCCTTGCGGCGGTTATATGCCGAGCTCCAGCGCGTTCCGACATCGGTGGACGACAGTGCGTTCCTTCTGGGTCAGCTCGCAGAGTTGATGCACAACGATCGTCAGGCGCTGGCGTGGTATGGCAAGGTCGACCCTGACAGTGGCCACGGATTCGATGCGCGGGTTCGCAGCGCGATATTGCTGGACGAAGCCGGGGACCCGACGCGAGCGCATGCGATCGCCGCACAACTCCAGCGGGATTACGCCGACGAACCCGACAACTTGCGTGGTGCCTGCGAGCTTGACGCCCAGTTGTACTCGCGCCACGGCGAGCACGCCAAGGCCATTGCGGTTTATGACCGCGGGCTGGACGCGTTGCCGGATGACCCCGAGTTGATCTATGACCGTGGCGTGGAAGAAGCCAATGCCGGAAACACCGACCCCGCACTCGCGGATTTCCGCAAGGTACTGGCGCAGAATCCCGACAACGTCGATGCGATGAATGCACTGGGCTTTACGCTGGCGGATGCCAATCGTGATTTGCCCGAGGCAACGAAGCTGTTGCGCAGGGCGCTCGCGGCCAAGCCCGATGCCGCGGCGGTCATGGATTCATGGGGCTGGCTGCAGTATCGACTCGGCAATCTCGATCAGGCCAAGGCGTATCTCGAACGCGCCTGGGGCAGACAGCCCGATCCCGACATTGGCGCGCATCTGGGTGAGGTGCTGTGGAAGCTCGGGCAACACCGGCGCGCGCGTGCGGTGTTCGGCAAGGTGCGCACGCTCGATCCGCACAGCTCATCGCTATTGCGTGCAGAGCGGCGCTTGCACCTGTGACACGGCTGCTTGCGCCCGCGACGATTGCGACGTGCGCGGGGCTGCTGCTGGCGGCGTGCGCGCCGGTGCCGGTGCGAAAACCCGGCACTCCGGAGCAGCTTGCCGCACAATCCGCGCGCGAGCGGACACTCGGCGTGCAGCGCAACTGGAGCCTCGAGGGACGTTTCGCCGCATCGGATGGGCACCACGGCGGCAGTGGTGGTTTGACATGGCAGCAAACCGGTCGGCAATTCCGGTTCACGCTGCGTGCGCCGATTACCGGCAAGACCGTGCAGCTTTCCGGTGGGCCGGACGGCGCGGTCCTGACGGGTGCCGGCAAACAACCGCTGGCTGGCCGCAGCGCCGGCGAAGTGCTCGACGCGGAATTCGGCTGGAACGTGCCGGTGTCCGACCTTGCGTGGTGGGTGCGCGGCTTGCGTGCCCCCGGCAGTCCCGCCATCCTCACCTTTGGCGCCAACGGCCTGCCAGCCACGTTGGATCAGGACGGTTGGCACATCGATTACCGCGACTGGTACGCCGAACGCACCCCGCCGCTTCCGCGCAAGGTATATGCCAGCCGCGATCCGTATACGGTGCGGGTGATGATTCAAAATTGGGTTCTGGATTCGGCGCCCTGAGGCGGCGACCGCCTCGCGCGAAACCGGACCCGACGAGGCAACCGCCTGAATTGACACGAATTGCGCCAGCCACGACAATATGCGGCTTTTCCTCGCGTCGTGGCAGGTGCGTTGATCGACGCGTCGGATTTGCGTGATTGCGGTACATGGATGTACCGCCGCGGAAGTGCGGAGCACTGACGCGTGCAAACGTGGCGCGGCTTTGCCGCGAACGGTTGCCATCAGGGCGTGGCAGGATGCCATGAACGTCACGGGCTTGTTGGACATCGGCACAGGGATGTGCCGACGCAGAGGCGCTTTGCGCCGATGTGGAACACGCGGCGCGGCTTGGCCGCGGCCGTGTTCATCGCGCCGGGCACTATGCCCGGTCGCGATCAATGATGGGGCGTAGCCAAGTGGTAAGGCACCGGGTTTTGATCCCGGCATTCGCAGGTTCGAATCCTGCCGCCCCAGCCATTCGGGCGGCGTGGACGCAGGAACGAGAGCATGCACAACGCATCCAGCCTGATGTTGTTTTCCGGCAACGCCAACCGCAAGCTTGCGGAGGACGTGGCGCACACACTCGGCGAGCCGCTGGGCAAAGCGGTCGTCGGCACGTTTTCCGACGGCGAGGTGCAGGTCGAGATCGACGAGAACGTCCGTAACCAGGACGTGTTCGTGATGCAGTCCACCTGTGCGCCGTCGGCGGAAAACCTGATGGAGCTGCTGGTGCTGGTGGACGCGCTGAAGCGGGCCTCCGCGGCCAGCGTTACCGCGGTGATTCCGTACTTCGGCTACGCGCGCCAGGATCGCCGGCTGCGTGCGGCGCGGGTGCCGATCACCGCGAAAGTGGCCGCGCAATTGATCGACGCGGTCGGTACCGACCGGGTGCTGACCGTGGACATCCACGCCGACCAGATCCAGGGCTTCTTCAGGGCTCCGCTGGACAACGTGTACGCCTCGCCGGTGCTGCTGGCCGACATCTGGCGCGAGCACGGCACCGAGGGCGTCACGGTAGTCAGTCCGGATGTCGGCGGCGTGGCGCGCGCGCGCGCGGTGGCGAAACGGCTGGAGGATGCCGATCTCGCGATCATCGACAAGCGCCGTCCGCGCCCGAATGAAGCGACGGTGATGAACGTCATCGGCGACGTGGAGGGCCGTACCTGCGTGCTGGTGGACGACATCGTGGACACCGCCGGCACCTTGTGTGCCGCCGCGAAGGCGCTCAAGGATCGCGGCGCGCAGGAAGTGGTCGCGTATTGCACCCATGCGGTGCTCTCGGGACCTGCGGTTCGCAACATCGAACAATCGCAGATGGACGAACTGGTGGTCACCGACACCATCCCGCTGAGCGATCAAGGCGCCGCGTGCGGCAAGATCCGCCAGTTGTCGGTGGCGCAATTGCTGGCCGAAACCGTGCGCCGGATGGCGTTCGGGGAATCGGTCAGCTCGTTGTACGTAGATTGAAAATTGGGACTGGGAGCGGGTAGCGGGGGCGCAAAAATTGGAGTTTGCATCAAGCTTGCAGTCTGCGAAGAGGAATCCCGCAACTTGCAAGTTTGGGAAAGACTCCATCCATGCGCCCCCACCGCCCATCCCCCCGTCCCCAACGGCTTCCCTGGTCGCGGGGAAGTCATTTCAAGTCATCGCGAGGTGACGTCATGCAACCCCGAGGTAACAACCAATGGCAACCCTCCATGAAATCACGGCCGAACACCGGGCCGACCAGGGCAAAGGTGCGAGCCGCCGCCTGCGTCGTACCGGCAAGGTTCCCGCCGTCGTCTATGGCGCGAATGCGTCCGCGGAAAACATCCAGTTCGATCACGAGAAGCTTGCGCTGGCCGCACGCAACGAGTGGTTTGCATCGTCGGTCCTCGATCTGCTCGTCGAAGGCAAGCGCCAGAAAGTGTTGTTGCGCGATGTGCAGAAGCATCCCGTCAAGCCTCAGTTGCTGCACCTGGATTTCCTGCGTGTGGACGAGAACAAGGCGATCCGCGTTTACGTTCCGATCCGCTTCCTCAACAAGGAGAAGTCGCCGGCTGCCAAGACATCCGGCGTGGTGATCTCGCACAACCTTACGGAAGTCGAGGTGTCTTGCCTGCCGAAGGATCTGCCGGAACATATCGATCTTGATCTGTCCGAACTCGATCTTGGCGATGTGATCCACATGTCCGGGCTCAAACTTCCGGCGGGCGTCGAGATTCCCGAACTGAAATTCGGGAAGGAATACGACCACACCGTCGTGTCCGCGCAGGCAGTACGCGAGGAAGTCGAGGAGGCGCCCGCCGAAGCCGCGACGGAAGCCGAAGGTGCAGCAGCTGCCGAAGGCGCGGCGGCGCCTGCTGCTGCGACCGGCGAAGCCGCCAAGGCTGCGGCGCCCGCCGCGGCCGGCGACAAGAAGCCGGCCGAGAAGCAATAGGAACAGCGGGGACAGGCAAGCGGGAGCAGGGTGCGTGGATCTTGCTCCCGTTCCCGCTTCTCTCCTTCCCGTTCCCGCTTTCTTGTCATGGGCATTCGACTCATAGCCGGCCTGGGCAATCCTGGTCCGCAATATCTGCGCAATCGGCACAATGCCGGTTTCTGGTTTGCCGATGTCCTTGCAACCGGGGCGGGTGAGGGCTTCGCCCTTGAGAACCGTCTGCACGCGCAAGCCTGCCGCATCACGATCAACGGCCAACCGGTACGGGTCATCAAGCCCGATACATTCATGAACGAGAGCGGCCGCGCAATCGTGGCGGCGCTCACCTTCTGGAAGCTCATGCCCGACGAATTGCTGGTGGTGCACGATGATCTGGATCTGCCACCCGGCAGCGCGCGCCTGAAGTTCGATGGCGGCCATGGCGGCCAGAACGGGCTGCGCGACATCATGGCGCAGCTCGGGCACGGCAGCTTCCACCGGTTGAGGATCGGCATCGGCCATCCGGGCGACCGCAACCGCGTTCTGAACTGGGTGCTCGGCAATCCTTCGGCAGCCGACGAGGACGCGATTCTGGATGCGATCGCACGCGCGCGGGAAGTGTTGCCGCTGGCGGTCGCGGGTGAGTTCAACGAAGCGATGAAGCGGTTGCATACACTGCGTGCGGACGATGCGGAATGATTTTTTCAGCCCCCTTGAGTGAAGGGGACCGGCTTTCGCACAGCGAAAGCCGGGGGTTGTGGGAGCAACCGAACGTGTGTGCGCAGCGCGACGCGCATTCTTGCCAAGAGGCTCTATGAGTATCCAATGCGGCATCGTCGGCCTGCCCAACGTCGGCAAGTCCACGCTCTTCAACGCGCTGACCAGGGCCGGCATCGCGGCGGCGAACTTCCCTTTCTGCACGATCGATCCGAACGTCGGGGTCGTGCCGGTGCCCGATCCGCGTCTGCAGCAGCTCGCGGACATCGCGCATCCCCAGAAGATCATCCCGGCTTCGGTAGAGTTCGTGGACATCGCCGGGCTGGTGGCAGGCGCGTCGCAAGGGGAGGGTCTCGGCAACAAGTTCCTCGCGCACATCCGCGAAGTCGATGCCATCGCGCACGTGGTGCGTTGCTTCGAGCATCCCGATATCGTCCACGTCACAGGCAAGGTCGAACCGATCTCCGATATCGAGACCATCGACACCGAACTCGCGCTGGCTGATCTCGAGTCGGTGGACAAGGCGCTGGCGAAGGTCGAGCGCGCCGCCAAGGCCAACGACAAGGAAGCGATGGCCAAACGTCCGGTGCTGGAGAAGTTGCGGGCGACGCTGAATGGGGGCAAGGCCGCGCGTTCGGTGGCGCTGGATGACGAGGAACGGGCTGCGATTCGCGATCTGTTCCTGCTGACGATGAAGCCGTTGATGTACGTCGCCAACGTGCGTGAGGACGGCTTCGAAAACAATCCGCATCTCGATGCGGTGCGCAAGCGCGCCGCAGCCGAAGGCGCGGTGGTGGTACCGGTATGCGCTGCGATCGAGGAAGAGCTGGCGCAGCTCGACGAAGCCGATCGCGGGGAGTTTCTTGCATCCATGGGCTTGAACGAACCGGGGCTCGACCGCGTGGTCCGCGCCGCCTACATGTTGCTCGGCCTGCAGACGTATTTCACCGCGGGACCGAAGGAAGTGCGCGCGTGGACGGTCAGGCGCGGCGCCAGCGCGCCGCAGGCGGCCGGCGTGATCCATACCGATTTCGAAAAGGGATTCATACGCGCCGAAACCGTGTCATTCGATGATTACGTGAAATATCGCGGCGAATCGGGCGCGCGTGATGCTGGCCGGCTGCGGCTGGAAGGCAAGGAATACCGGGTGCAGGAGGGGGACGTCCTGCACTTCCGTTTCAATGTGTAAGCCTTCGCGCTGCGGTTCGGGAATTCGTTGTCGCGGCAATCCCCCTGGCAGCGCGCCGGGGTCGGTCTGTGGCCATCTGTCCACCCATCGGCGTCGTACGGTTGCGCTGCCGGTTGTCGGGCCTTGGCCACTAACCAGCGGCGGGGTTTGACATGCTGAACGGGCGTTCAGGTTGGTTTGGTGGTCGGTTTTCCAGGACCCGTGATTGACTTGCCGACCTGCTGACGCCAAAATACGCAGTCTTGTGATGCAAACTGCTGAAACCCGGGATGTTATCGAACATTGCCCGGTTGTTGGTGTTGCTGCTTTCCTGTTTGCATTGTCAGAGCCTTCCGACACAGTCAAGTTGACGAGGCAAACGACAACCGGAATTCGGAGGGATACCCAAGCGGCCAACGGGGGCAGACTGTAAATCTGCTGGCTTACGCCTTCGGTGGTTCGAATCCACCTCCCTCCACCAGTTTTACAGATGGCAGGACAGATTCGCGGAGGTGGATGAGAACCACCGGTTCGACAAATTTGTCGGGAACAAATTTGAACAGCCAAAGGCTGGCCCCGAAGGGGCGAGTCTCATTGACGAGACGAGTAATCCACCTCCCTCCACCATTACAGCCGGGGCGCGATGCGATCCATTCCTCCAACAGCTTCATGCAACGGAGTCAAGACTCCGCCAGAGAACACCGCCGACGCGGGAGTAGTTCAATGGTAGAACCTCAGCCTTCCAAGCTGATGGTGCGGGTTCGATTCCCGTCTCCCGCTCCATTGAATTGCATATCACAAATTGCTGGCTGCTGACCAAGCGCGAGCTTTTGTGGAAGTCCAGCATGGA
>DASUJD010000005.1:0-83827 GCA_036279455.1 Rhodanobacteraceae bacterium
GCTCGAAACCATCCGCAAGGTGACTTCCGGCTCGACCCCGGCCGCCGCCGATTTCATCGACGCGCTGTACTGCCGCGTGGTCACCGCCGGCACCCACAAGGCGCCCAGCATCAAGGTGGCCGAGGCCGCCAAGGTCATCGAAAACACCCAGCGCGACCTCAACATCGCGCTGATCAACGAGCTGGCGCTGATTTTCCACCGCATGGGCATCGACACCCTGGATGTGCTGGAAGCGGCCGGCACCAAGTGGAATTTCCTGCCGTTCCGGCCGGGACTGGTCGGCGGCCACTGCATCGGGGTCGATCCCTATTACCTGACCCACAAGGCGCAGGAAATCGGCTACCACCCCGAGGTCATCCTTTCCGGCCGCCGCATCAACGACGGCATGGGCCGGCACGTGGCCGAGCGGGTGATCCGGCTGATGCTGCAGAAGCGCATCCCCGTCGCCGACGCCAAGGTGCTGGTGCTCGGGCTCACCTTCAAGGAAAACTGCCCTGACCTGCGCAACACCCGGGTCACCGACATCATCGACGAACTCAGGGCGAGCCACACCGACATCGATGTCTACGATCCGTGGGTCGACCCGGTCGAGGCAAAACACGAGTACAACCTCGACCTCGTATCCGACCTGCACGCCGGCGTATACGACGCCATCGTGCTGGCGGTGGCGCACCACCAGTTCACCGACATGGGCGCGCCGGCCTTGCGCGCGCTGGGCAAGCCCGATTGCGTGCTGTTCGACGTGAAGAACGTGCTGCCGCGCGAAGCCGTGGACGACAGACTGTAAATCAGCTTTCGAATGGCCAGTTCGGATCAGTGCCATTCCTGGGCGAAACACACCCTCTCCCCTCGGGAGAGGGTGCCCCGCAGGGGCGGGTGAGGGTCCGCATTCGCACAGTGTCAGCAGATCTTTCGCGAATTCGAACCCTCATCCGGCGCTTTGCGCCACCTTCTCCCGAAGGGAGAAGGGAAAGGCGCGCTGATACGAGACACCCAAGGAGCTTTGCATGCGCGTACTGGTCACCGGCGCCGCCGGCTTCATCGGATCGGCCTTGAGCCTGCGGTTGCTGGCACGCGGCGATGAAGTGCTGGGCGTCGACAACCTCAACGATTATTACGACGTGGCCTTGAAGCAGGCACGGCTGGATCGTCTGACGCCACATCCCAATTTCAGTTTCGCCAAACTGGGTATCGAGGATCGCCCCGCACTGGAGGGCGCGTTTGCCGACTTCAGGCCGCAACGGGTGGTGGCTTTGGCTGCGCAGGCGGGCGTGCGCTACTCGCTGGAAAACCCGTACGCCTACGTCGAATCCAACCTGGTCGGCTTCATCAACATCCTCGAGGCTTGCCGGCACGGCAAGATCGGGCATCTCGTTTACGCATCATCGAGCTCGGTGTACGGCGCCAACCGCAAGCTGCCGTTCTCGGTGCAGGATCCGGTGGACCACCCGGTCAGCCTGTACGCAGCCACCAAGAAGGCCAACGAGCTGATGGCCCACACCTACAGCCACCTGTACGGGCTGCCGACCACCGGGCTGCGTTTTTTCACGGTTTACGGGCCGTGGGGGCGTCCGGACATGGCGCTGTTCCTGTTCACGAAAAAAATCCTCGCGGGCGAACCCATCGACGTATTCAACCATGGCCACCACACCCGCGATTTCACCTACGTCGACGACATCGTGGAAGGCGTGATCCGCGCCCTCGATCGCGTCCCGAAGTCCGATCCGGATTACGATCCGGTGCATCCGAGTGCCGCATCCTCCTCGGCGCCGTACCGGCTGTACAACATCGGCAACAGTCATCCCGTGCAGCTCTCCAGATACATCGAGGTGCTCGAAAGCTGCCTCGGCCGCAAGGCCGAGAAGAATCTGCTGCCGCTGCAACCGGGCGACGTGCCGGACACCAGTGCGGAAGTCACCGAACTTGCGCGCGACACCGGCTACAAACCCGCCACGCCGGTCGAAGACGGCGTGCGCAAGTTCGTGGATTGGTACCGGAGTTACTACGGGGTTTGAGGTGCAATCGCGCGTCAGCGCGATTGCAGGCACGGCACGGATGCCGCGCCGGTGCTTCAGCACCAGGGATGGTTCATTGCGATGCCGAAGGCGCGACTTTACAGCGAGCACGGCGAGCGACTTCTCGCTTCCACCGCCCTCAATGCCTTGCCCCCGCAGTCGCATCCCGCGCGTGCCGCCATTCCAGCCATGCGTATTCCAGCTCGCCGATCAGCTCGTGCAGCGCGACACTCGCGGTGCTCGCCGCACCGCCTTGGGGAACGAACGCGCCCGGCCAGATCTCCAGGTGGGCCTCGGGCAAATTGCTCGGCCACGCGCAGGGCTCGAACCCCCAGGCGCGGAATGCGCCGAGTGCGCGCGGCAGGTGCATCGCCGAAGTCACCAGCCAGATGCGTTTGGGGATTGGCGGCGTCAGCGCCGCGACATTGCGCGCATTCTGCCAGGTGTTGCGCGAATGGTCCTCGATCTCGATGGACGACGCGGGCACGCCCAGCTGCATGGCGAGGTTGGCCATCGGCACGGCCTCGCGGATGCGTCCGCCGCCGCCGCCACCCGCGATCACCAGATGCGCGCCGGGGATGCGCCGCCACAAGGCCACGCCCGCGAACAGCCGCTGCAGGCCGGCCAGATGCAGGGCTCCGAAATCATCGGTCGAAGCGGGCGCGTATGCGAAACCGGCGCCCAGCACCACGACCGTGTCAGGCATTGGCGCCTTGCATGCACTCGCCGACGGCGCGCGTGACTCCACCATGCGCGCCAGCGTGTTCGCCCCCAGCGGGGTCATCAACACCACCAGCAGGATTTCGACGACGACGCCCGCGTAGCGCACGCCGCCCGGCAACCACCGCCAGCCCAGCGCGAGCGTCAACAGCAGCGCCAGCGAATATGGCAGCGGGGAGGTTGCGGGGATCGGGAATGACATTGCGCCTGTCCGTCCGACCGTTCAGCGTCCGGCCGCCCCCAGCTTGCGCTCCCAGGCCAAGGCTGTTTGCGCCATGAAGTCCAGGTCATCATGGTGCGGCTGCCAGCCGAGCGTGGTTCGGATGCGATCCGCCACCGCGATCAGGGACGGCGGGTCCCCGGCGCGCCGCGGTTCTTCCACGAACGGCACCGGTGAACCGTGTGCGCGGCCGACCGCCGCCAGCACCTCGCGCACCGAATACCCGTGGCCATAGCCGCAATTGAGTGTGGTCGAGGCGCCGCCGCGGCGAAGATAGTCCAGCGCGGCCAGATGCGCGCGCGCCAGATCATCCACATGGATGTAGTCGCGCACGCCGGTGCCGTCTGGCGTGGCATAGTCGGTGCCGAAAATCGCGAGCCGCGGGCGCTTGCCGAGCGCCGCTTCGCAGGCGACCTTCACCAGCAGCGTCGCGTGTTGCGTGGATTGCCCGATCCGTCCCGCCGGATCGCAACCGGCGACGTTGAAATAACGCAGTGCGACATGGCGCGGCCCGCCGGCGGCGGCGAGATCGCGCAACATCCACTCGCTCATCAGTTTGGAACTGCCATACGGATTGATCGGTGCGGTGGGCGTGTCTTCGCTGGCCCTGCCGCCCTCCGGGGTGCCGTACACCGCGGCAGTCGAGGAGAACACGATCTGTTCGATACCCGCTTCATTGCAGCAGGCAAGCAGGTTGCGCGTCGCGCAGGTATTGTTGCCGTAATAGCGCAGCGGATCGGCCACCGATTCCGGCACGATCGTGCGCGCGGCGAAATGCATCACGGTGTCTATGTCATGTTCGCGCAGCAGCTTGCCGACCAGCGCCTGATCGCCGACGTTGCCGACCACCAGTTCGGTGTCGATCACCGCTTCGCGAAAGCCGGTGGAAAGGTCATCCAGCACCACCACGCGCTCGCCTGCCCCGACCAGCTGAAGCACCACGTGACTGCCGATATAGCCGGCGCCGCCGGTGACGAGGATGGAACGGCGGGCGTGCATCCGGGTTTGATTCAACTTCATCTCCTTGCGCCGGGTTCGGCGTCGCGGCGCCCGTCATGGCGGCGCCCACACCGTGTCGCATCACCCCCAGGGTGTCACCGGTCCTGATTGCCGGTCAGTTGCCCGCGCTGCCACCCAACTCCTTGTACAGCTTTTCCGCCGCCTGCTTTTCGGCGAAGTCGGCCCCGGATTTCTGCAACGCCGCGAGCGTGGCGCGCGCGCCGGCACGATCGCCGTTGTGCACCTCGGCCACGGCCAGATGATATTGGATCGTCGAGTCGCCGGGCGCAGCCTCGGCGGCCTTTGCCAGGATCGGCAACGCAGTCCCGGGCTGGTTGGCCGCGATCAGCGCCCAGCCATACGTATCCATGATGCTGGCTGATTTCGGCGCCTGTCTGTAGGCCTTTTCGGCAAGACCCAGTGCCCGGGGGTCGTGCTGTGCGGCATAAATCCACGCGAGATTGTTGAGTGCATCGACGTTGAACGGATACGCCTTCAGTACACGTTCGTACTCGCCGGCGGCCCGCGCGCTCTGCGCGTGGTTGAGGTAGTACTGGGCCAACAGCAGTCGCAGCGCGGCGTCATCGGCATGTTTGGCCAGCCAGTCGCGCAACACCCCTTCCGGGTCGCGGGTTCCGGCGGCACGCTGTGCCTGGAAACTCTTGACCACCAGCGGCCGTTCGTAATGGGCCTTCAATCCCTGTGCGTAGGCGTCGACGGCCTTGGCGTAGGACTTGTTCGCCATGTACAAATCACCTTCCAGAGAGAACCCCGCTGCCTGGGTGGCGGACTGTTTTTGCAGGGTCCGGGCCAGCATCAGCGCGCCGGGGAGGTCGTGATCCTGCGACTTCATGAAAGCCAGCAATGCCGTTGCCTGAACCTGTCCCGGATCGGCCTTGACCACTTCTTCAAGATTGGCCTTGGCATCCTTGGTGTCCTTGTTCAGAATCTGCGCGCGCGCCAGATTGATCCGATACAACGACACCTTCGGCGCAAGTTTCACGGCTTGTTGCAGAGGCTCGAGTGCATTCTTGTGATGCCCCGCGTTGAGTTCCGCCGCGCCAAGGGCATTGAGCCCCGCCGGATTGTCCGGGAGGGCCTTCGCAAGTTTGCGGGCGGTGCCTGCGGCCTCATCGAATTGGCCACTCTGGCTGTACAGCATCACCAGATCGACATACGCCTTGGCCGACTTCGGCGCGGCGGCAATGGCCTGCTCGAAGCGCTTGATGGCCTCGGCCTTGTTGCCCTGCACCGCAGCCACCTTGCCCAGCGCATCCATCGCCATCACGTTGCGGGGATCCAGTTGCAACACTGTCTTGTAACGACCCTCGGCATCCTTGTAATGGCGTTCCACCGAGTCGAGACTGCCAAGGCTCATCAGCGCCGCCTGGTTCTTCGGGTTGAGCTTCAAGGCCTGGTTGTACTGGGCGCGTGCCTGTTCGTGCTTGCCATCGGCGACCAATGCGGTGCCATACAGCAGGTACGCATTGCTGTCCTTCGGGTGTTGCGCCACGTACGCGGCCGCCGTCTTGACCGCCTGGTCGGGCTGCTTGTCACGCACATAGGCCATCGTCAGCATGGTCGAGCGCGCAGCTTCGGTGGAGGCGCCGCTCGCCGGCATCGCCTTGAGCAGACGCACTGCCTCCGCGCTGTTGTCGCTCGCGAGCGCCTTGATCGCAGGCGTGAACGGGCTGCCGGGCTGGTTACCCGCCTGCGGCTGCGAAGCGGCTTCCTTCGGGGTACCGGCGCCTTCTGCAACCGCCCTTTGCAACACCGCCAGCAACTCGGCATCCGACGACTTGCCCGGAACCAGCGGTCGCAACGTGCTCAGCGCCTGTTGCGAGCGTCCTTCGCGGTAGAACGTCAAGGCCAGCAACTTGCGAGCCGGGCCATTTTGCCGGTCAGTCCCCATCACGTTGCTGAGGTACATTTCCGCCTGGCTGTAATTGCCCTGCGCATAGTTCACTGCACCCATCAGCATCTGCGCCGGCGCGTTGTCCGGGCTCACCTTGAGCACCTGCTGAAGCTGGCTGACTGCATCATCCAGATGCCCCTGCCTGTACAGCACCACGGCATGCAGATAGTGCGGGTATGGATTGCCGGGCGCCATTTTTTCCAGCGCCTCGATATTGGTCAGGGCCTTGTCGAACTGGTGCTGCCGGGCTTGTGCTTCGGCCAGTCGGCCCTGCGCATTGAAGCGGTCCTGGGGCAGCCAGTCGGGGTGCTTGAAACCGAGCGACTTCTGGTAATCCGATTCGGCGGCCGCATAGTCGCCGCTCTCGAATGCGAAGTCACCCTTCGCCACCCATGCCTGGGGATTCTCGGGCGCCGCGGCCAGCGCCTGCTGCAGATGGCGGGTCGCGGAATCCTTGTCCCCGGCAGCGGTCGCCAACCGGGCCAGCCCGACCAGCGCGCGCGGATCCCTGGGTTGCGCTGTCAGCGCAGCCTGATACGCGTTTTGTGCCGGGCCGGATTGTTTCAGCGCGCGATAGGCATCGCCGCGCAACACCGCCACTCGCGCCTTGGTCCCGGGCTTGAAGGTGTTGTCGGCGGGCAGGCTCTTGAGCAGCTGGTCGAACTGGTGCATCGCCAGCAACGCTTCACCCGCAGGTACTGCCCGGCGCGCCTCGGGTACACCGTACTTGCCGGCGTTCTGCAATTCGCTCAAGGCATTCTTCGGATCGCCGAGCATCAGCGAGGCCCGCCCGAGCAGCAACCATGCGTCGCCGTTCTTGTCGTCGCGCTGCAAAACCTTCTTGGCCTCGATGTAGGCCGCGCGGTATTTCCCTTCGGCCTGATACTTGTCGCCGGCAGCGACGCTGCCGTGTCCGCTGAACAGGCCGCAGCCACCAAGCAACAACACGGCGCATGCCAGCGCCGTGCCACGACGCAACATCCAGCCATTCAATCCAACACTGCGCATATCTCATCCCCTGCCTTGCCGGCAATACGTGTGCATCAACCGGTATCGGCCGGTTTTTTCAAGCCGTGCTTGTCCATCAGATCATAGAGCGTCGGCCGACTCACGCCCAGCAAATCCGCGACCCGCGTGAGTTTGCCGCCGGCTCGGGTCATGGCCTCGCGAATGGCACGCTTTTCGGCCGCGTCGCGCACCTTGCGCAGGCTCAGGACTTCCGCGCCGGGCACGTCCAGATGCAGTGCATCCGGCCCTATCTGCTTGCCATCAGCCATGATCACCGCACTGTTTACCGCGTTCTCCAGCTCGCGCACGTTGCCGCGCCAGGGATACGCCTCGATCGCCTTGATCGCCTTGGCGGTGAAACCACGCACGGCGCGTCCGTGGCGGCTGGCTGCCTGCTCGAGAAAATACAGCGCAAGCGCCACCACGTCACCGGACCGCTCACGCAGCGGCGGCAGCTGGATGGTCACCTCGCTGACCCGGTAAAACAGATCCTCGCGAAAACGTCCTTCACCGATCAGCGTCTTGAGGTCCTGATGCGTGGCGCAGACGATGCGCACATCCACCGGAATCGCTTGCCGCCCGCCGATGCGCTCCACCACCCGTTCCTGCAGGAACCTCAGCAGCTTGGCCTGCAGCGCGATCGACATGTCGCCGATTTCATCCAGCATCAGACTGCCCTTGTCGGCCAGCTCGATCTTGCCTTTGGTTTGCTTGTGCGCACCCGTATAGGCGCCCTTCTCGTAGCCGAACAACTCGGCTTCCAGAAGATTCTCGGGGATGGCCGCGCAGTTGATCGCCACGAACGGCCCTTCGCTGCGCGTACTCAGCCGGTGCACAGCGCGCGCGAACAACTCCTTGCCGGTCCCGGTTTCGCCAAGCAGCAAGACGGTGGCGTTCGAGGGACTGACCTTTTCCACCAGCCGGCAGGCTTCGAGCATCGCCGGACTGCTGCCGATGATGCCTTCCAGTGTCGCCACCGACTGACTTCTGAGCTTGCGATTCTCGGCTTCCAGTTCACTCACCCGGAATGCACGTTCCACGATCAGTCGCAGCACTTCCAGGTCCAGTGGCTTGGAGCAGAAGTCGTAGGCACCGCCACCGATGGCCTTGACCGCGTTGTCGCGATCGCCATTGCCGGTGACCACGATGATCTTGGCATGCGGAGCCTGTTCCAGAATCCCGGCGATCGCCGCGAAGCCTTCATCGGTACCGGCCGCATCCGGAGGCAAGCCCAGGTCCTGCAGCACCACCGTCGGCGGGTGCCGGGCTGCTTGCGCAAGCGCCGACTCGCGGTCGCCGGCCACCACCACGTCATAGTCTTCGAAACTCCAGCGCAACTGCTTCTGCAGGCCGACATCATCCTCGACGATCAAAAGGCAACGCTTCGGCGCATTCATGACGCGGTCCCCAGTTCATCGGCGGCAGCCATGTCATCCATGGCTTCGACCAGCGGCAGTTGAATGACAAACAACGTGCCGCGGCCGGGCGTGCTGTCCACGCTCACGCTTCCCCCCAGCGAACGCACGTACTCACGGGCCTGATACGCGCCGATGCCCATGCCCTTGCTCGCCTTGGTGGTGAAAAACGGCTGGAACAACCGGTTGCGGATGAAGTCTTCATCCATGCCTGCCCCGTCATCCGCGACTTCGACCACGGCATGCCCGTTTGCGCATTTCACCTGGAGCGTAACATGGCCGTGCGTGGTTGCAGCATCCTGGGCATTGCGGATCACGTGTCCCAGCACCGTGGCGAGCTGGTCGGTGTCCGCCCGCACCCACAGTTCCTGATCCGGCGGCCGGTATTCGGGTCGCGGCGGCTGTGCACGGCATTCACCCAACGCCTTGTCGATTACCGCCGTCACCCTCGCACGACCGGACGCGGCCGGCGCCGCACCCCCGCGCAACTGCTCGAGCAGGCGCGTGATCCTGCGTACCGAATTCTGTACCGTGGTCAGCATGTCCTCCACGAATTCGGGATTGTGCTTGTGGCGCTCGGCATTCTGCAGCAGCAACGCCTGCTGGGCCGCGACATTCTTGAGGTCGTGCATCAGGAAAGCCGTGAGCCGGTTGAAGCCCTCGAACTGGCGCGCTTCGGCAAGGCGCC
Source organism: Rhodanobacteraceae bacterium (assembly GCA_036279455.1). Taxonomy (GTDB): domain Bacteria; phylum Pseudomonadota; class Gammaproteobacteria; order Xanthomonadales; family Rhodanobacteraceae; genus 66-474. Next base: position 8,981 of record DASUJD010000005.1, read on the forward strand.
GTGCGCTGGCGGCTTGCGCCAGCGTACCGGCTACCTGGCTGCCGGCGGTCCTGAGCAAGTCGATGTCCTCCCAGTCGATGGCACGGCGGGCGCGCGCGTGCGCCAGCAGCACGAACCCCAACAGGCGCTCTTCCAGTATCAGCGGCACCAGCAGCCAGGCATGCGGCAGGCCGGCCAGTTCGACCGGCGCCCGCCACCGCTCTTCGCCGAGCGGTGGCGTATCGGTCAAGTCGTAAATCCAGCGACGCTCACGCATGAATTCGAACGCAGGGTGATCAGCAGCCAGTTTCAGACCAGCCGCGACCCGCATGTTCCAGTCGGCCTCCACCGCGAACGCTCCATCCTCTCCGCGCATGAACAGTGCGCCGGCGGGACTGTCCATGATTTGCACCACCGCGCGCACCGCGCGCAGCGGCAGTTCGGTATCGCCTTCGTTGGCGGACAATGTCGCTGTCAGGCGCAGCCATTCCTCGCGATAGTCGTGGCGCAGACTGAAGAAATTCTTGTGCAGGAACACCCGCAGGCGTGAGCGGGCCTGTCCGGAACTTGCGATCAACAGCACGATCAGCAGCGCGAAACAGATCAGTGCAATTTCCGCCACCCGGCCCCAGTCGCCCCCGTACAGGCGCACGTAATAACCGCCCACCGCAGTGGCAATGATGTAGAACGCGGCCACCAGCAAACTGGTGGAATAGAACACCGCGCGTCGTGAGATCCCCACTTCCATCGACCATGTGCGGTTGCGTGCCGCCGCCACCACCAGAAGCGGCGCCGCCAATGCATCGACGAAGCCGCGCGCCGCCCAGGCGCTCACATTGAATTGCCGGTAGAGCACCGCATAGGAATACAAAAAGATGTCGTAGGCGAACAGCACGCCCAGCGCGATCACGAGAAACTTGAGCGCCCAGCGTTGCTCGGGGTCCACGTTGCGGAACACCTGTTCCAGGAACACCACGCCGATCAGGGCCAGCAACAACACACCGATCAGCGGCACGTTGACGCTGAACGACAGCAGCCCCGTCGCCGGCAGCACGCAGTACAGCGCAAGCAGAATCCACAGCGTCATTGCGCCCGCGCGAAAGCCGCGCATGAGGCTGGTCGCAGGCCAGGCGCCCGACAGCGAACTCACGAATGCCAGCCAGGCTCCATAACGCAGCACTTCGGCCAACAACAACCAGTTGACATCCGTGGCGTGCTGCCACTCGGCCCAGGCCAGAAACACGCCCCACAACCCGGTGACCGCCGTAGCCAGGGTCAACATCGCGCCGATACGCTGACCACGCCAGCTGAGTGCCAGCAACGCCGTCACCGCAAAAAACGAGACGGCAGCGATCAGATAACCGGCGAGGATGATGATGTGCATGACCTGATACGGATTCCGGAAAAGCCTTCCATCGTCATTCCGGGGACCGCGCCCTCATGGCGAGGCAACCCGGAATCCATGTGGCAGATACCGAAGACTCAAAAGCTGGATTCCGGGTTCCCGCGCCGTTGGGACTGGCGCGAGCCCCGGAATGACCATGGATAGTTTCTTGTGGCACGGCACGCTGGCTTGCGCATTCCCGCTTCAAACACGGCTCACCGCCTGACGACCGGGTGCAGCGGTGACCGCGTCTTTCACGATTTCGGATTTCGAATCCAGCAGGCGTTCGCGGATGTCCGCCACCACGCGCTCGGCCGCGTGTCCATCCCAAAGCGCGGGTTTGCGCCCATGCGCCCAGCGACCCGTGAGAATATCGTCCACCATGGCTGCAAGATCGACAACCGATACCAGCCGGTTGCTGCCCTCGGTCACGGTGATCGGCCGTTCGGTCGAGGTGCGCAAGGTCAGACAGGGAATGTCGAGATACGTCGTCTCTTCCTGCACGCCGCCCGAATCGGTGATGGCCACGCGTGCGCCGCACACGAGGTTCATGAAATCCACGTAACCGAGCGGCTCGACCACCCGAACGCCTTGGGCATCCTTCAGCTTCGCCCACAGGCCGAAGGCCTCCAGATTCTTGCGCGTGCGCGGATGTACCGGAAACACCAGCGGCAAGCTTGCCGCGATGCGGGACAGCTGATCGACCAGCGCCGTCAATGGCGCAGGCGAATCCACATTCGACGGACGATGCAGGGTCACCACGCCGTACCCGCGATCCTCCAGTCCCAGCCGGCTGCGCGCGTCGCTGGCCCGGATGCGCTGGCGCATCAATTCGTAGGAATCGATCATGATGTTGCCGACGCGGGTGATCTTGTCGGGCGTCACCCCTTCGGCGGCGAGGTTTTCGTCTGCGTCCGGCGATGGCGTCCACAGGATATCCGCCAGCGTGTCGGTCACCAGCCGATTGATTTCCTCGGGCATGCGGCGGTCGCGGCTGCGCAAACCGGCTTCCAGATGCGCCACCGGGATCCACAACTTCGAGCCGACCAGCGAGCAAGCCAGCGTCGAGTTGACATCCCCGACCACCACGATCAGGTCCGGACGATCCGCATTGCAGGCCTCTTCGTAGGCCAGCATCACCCCGGCGGTCTGCGCGGCATGGCTGCCGCTGCCTACGCCGAGATGCAAATCCGGAGTCGGCAAGCCGAGATCCCGAAAAAATGCCTCGGACATGTTCGCGTCGTAATGCTGGCCGGTATGCACCAACCGCACGTGGCACCACGGTTGCTTGCCCAATGCGTGGAACAGCGGCGCGACTTTCATGAAATTCGGCCGCGCGGCCGCAATCAAATCAATCTTCAGCCGCTGCATGGCCAGCATCCAACCCCTGTTGCTTGAAATTCGAGTTTACCAGCCGTGTCGGGGGCGCTTCCGGCTTCCGACTCACTGCGAGGTTCATCATCAGATACTTGCAAACACGATGCCAAGTACATGGTCTGGGGGCGTGGCAAGCCATGTGTCTTCACGGGTGCATCGCAAATGCAGCCGAACCTGGCCCCGGCGCAACCGCGGGGGCGACGACGATGCAGAACGCCACGGGCAGCGAATCAAAACAAACAACCCCCGTTGCCGGGGGTTGTTTGTGGTCGGAACAGGGGCGAAGAGCAGGTGGTTACCCCACGCGGCAGCGCAAACTCGTGATCAGGTCGATCAGCACGCCGAAAAGGGGAGCGGTTTACGCCCGATCAAAACAGGCAATATCTGTGCCAGCACAGGAAGTCACATAAAATCAGCTGCTTGAAGCGAAGGCGATCAGAAAAGCGTCCCGAAATGTAAGAATTTCCGACAGATTATCGCGACGGGCGAACACTTCTATCTCCTACCGGAAGCTTTCCCGCGCGCAGTTGCGGCCTAAAGGCAACAAAGCAGAAAGTGTAAGATTTTTCGACATTGCGCCGAATGGCAGCGTTCTGTCAGTGCTAGAGGGATTCCGGCTTCGCCGGAATGACGAAATACAAAGCCTCAACCGCTGGAGCAAATGCCATTCGTCCGCGACACCATTTGCGGAGAACGCACCCGTGCGCTCAATCGGCAAGCAACGCGCCCGAACCCTCGACTCCGCGGCGTGTGTGCCGTTGTCGGTGACGTTGAAGGGATTCCATTTGCGAGGGCATCGTTTTCTCTGAACCACACTCGTCCTTGTACGTCAGCAAAGGGGCCTTCCGCCACCTTGCTTACATGTCCATCGCGGCGGGTATGGGAATCGCGTCTTCCTCACTCAGCGGATGCGGCACAACGGAGGTAATCTGATTCGATGCATCGACGAACACGACGTTCGGCGTCAACGCCTTCCACTCCTTGTCGTCGGCCCAGCCCAGCGACAGGATGATGACATCGTCGCCAACCTGGAAATGGCGGGCGGGGGGACCGTTCAGACAGATCACCCCGGAACCCGCTTCCCCCGTCATCGCGTACGTATGCCATATGACGCCGTTGGAGACGTTGGTGATCTGCACCATCTCAAATGGGCGGATATCCGCCGCGTTCAGCAACTTCTGGTCGATGGTGATGCTGCCCACGTAGGCGAGGTCGGCTTCCGTGACCCGGGCGCGATGGATTTTCCCCTTGCAAACTCGTCGCAACATTCGTGAATGTTACCACTGGTCAAGTACCTCGCGCACCCGCATTCCCCTCAGGTCACAGCTTGCCAAGCCAGAACGCCAGCACGATCAAGCCCGCCCCGATGACCCAACCCGCGGCCAGACCCGCCATCAACCACGCAAACTGCACTTTCTTGAATCGCCACACGAGGTCCGCCAGCAACCACCACAGCCCGGTGAACACGGCCAGCGCGAAGATGCCCCAACCCAGGTGGCCCGATTCCCATAGAAACCCATTCATGTGGGCACCAGACCTTCGGCAACCGGCGTCTCGCCAGCCCAAACGCGCTCGCCCTTGTGCACCAGCAAGCGGGCCGTCGCGGGAAGCTCCAGCACGACGGTGCTGCCAAGAAGAATCCTGCCGATGCGCTGACCACGCTCGACCCGTTCGCCCTCAGCCACCCAGGTTTCGATCCGACGCGCCGCCAGACTCGTGATCAGGCGCACAGCCAACTGACCAGCCCCGGTTGCAAGCACCAGACGCTTTTGCACCGGACAGACTTTTTCCTTCAGGAAAGCGAACTCGAAGCCCTCGTAATCCATGAACGTATCCCCCTGCGCCTCGACGCTGACAACCTTGCCAGCCAGAGGGCTGCGCTGAACGTGCATATCCCAGAAGCTCAGCGCAATCACCAGATAGCGAACGCCCCCGCGTTCATCGGCACTCAAGACGAGGCCATCGGCCGGCGCGACCAGCGCGTCCCCCGGCGGCGGCGTCCGCTCCGGGTCACTGTAAAAGTGACGCAGGAATGCGCGTTGGAACCGTCCGCTCCGCAACCAGTCTCGAACCTGCGCTTCGGGCCAGCGCTTGCGCGGGGGCAGCCACGCGCGTACCAGCGGCGAGGGATAAGGGAAATAAAATGCCCAGAGCACGATGCAGGCTGCCAGGAAACACAAGATCACGATTTGCACGATCAATAAAATCATTCGCCTTGCCGATTCTCAGGTCAACAGCTCGCACCACACGACTTCCACGACCAGTGCACGCCCAAACGCTGCGTTGCCCGGAAGACTCCGTTGGGCCAGTATCGGGGCCATTTGCCACTCTCCCTGCAGCAACGTGCGGCAGCGCGCGATCATATCAAGCGCAACGCTCTGCCGACCCAGCCTCTGCCGACCGCGCTGGTCCAATGGCCGTGCAACCGCAGGGCCTTCTTGCAAGATACGTCTCGCCAGCTGGTGTGGCAAACTTCAGACGCCAAGGTACCGACCAATCACGGGTGGCGTCACAGGATCTCTTCCGAAATGATTTTGAACAGTCTGCTGAGCCCGGCAAAAAGGATTGTGCCGAAGCCGGTGAAGAAGCGTTTGAAGAGGATCCTCGGGCTCGACAAGGCCGTCATCTATTTCCCGACGTTCGACAGGGAGGCCCTGACACGCGCGGTACAACGACATGCGGGCTCACGAACCGAGATGACGGCGAGCAACCGCGCTGACGCTGGTAACCGCATTACCTCAATCGGCGACGTCGTCGAGTATTTTCGCAAGCGCGAACGTCCTGCCTTCTTCGCGGATGGCCCCACGCTTCGCCGACTGGCGGACGACATATCGGCCCAACGACCCGCATGGCGCGAGCGGTTGCTCGCACGGGTACGTGCCGATGCCACCGAAGCGCTTCCGCTGTATGCGATCGACGGACCGCCGTTGCGGCCCGGCTTTCCGTGGTGCGCGTTGCATGAAGGCTCGAATGGAGACGACCTGTACACCTCGCGCGCCCACCGGTTCCCGTTCGCGCCGCGACACGGTCTGGCAATCCTGTATGGCGAAGCGTCGCCGACTGCGCTTGCGGAAATCCTGGAAGACTGGATGCAGGCGGTGACGACCAAGGGCTGCCTGTATGCCTACGAAAGCCTGTCGATCGTGCTCGAACGGGTGGTTGCGTTGGGTTGGGCCCATGCGTTTGCAGTGGCCGCCCCGGATGCGACCACGGCGGAAAGCATACGGCTGCAATCCGACATTCTCATGATCTTGCACGCGGACCTCCAGTTCATGGCTCCACGCCTGGGCTCGAGTTATCCCAACGGCCACCTTCTAGGCGACGTGTTCGCAGGCTGGTATCTGGCGCTGTTGCTGCCGGAACTCATGCCCGAATCCATCGACCTGGATGTCAAGGAAAGCACATGGCTCGCCGAACTCGATCGACAGATCTACCCCGATGGAACGGGCTTCGAGCACGCCGTCAAATATCACCAGGGCATCTGCCAGATGGCAGCGGCCTACATTATCCTGAGTCGACGCAACGCCCGCCCCATTCCAATGGCCTCCTTGCGGCGCATCGAGCGCATGCTGGCATTCCAGGTCGAGCTGGCCGGGCCGCATTGTCACAAGCTGTTCATCGGTGACGGGATCGACACATCCCTGTTCACGCTCAACACCGGGACCGGCTGGCCGACCGCCGCGTTGCGGGAGTTGTATCGGGCGCTGTTTCGCCCCGAACTGGATCCGGCACCGCCTTCGGACCCCTCCATCGAGCGGGCCTTCTGGCTTCTCGGTGGTGCACTCGTGCCAGCGAATACAACATCGTCGGAGGTGGAAGAAAACATCGCCCACTACTGGCCCGACGGCGGCATTTGCGTCTTTCCCGACAGAACGAACTCAGCACGGCTGGTCTTTCGTACCGGGCCGGCTGAACACAGGGATGTCATCGCCGGTCACATGCACGCCGACCTGTTGAGCATTTGCGTCAGCCACGGATCGCAGCCTGTGCTGATCGATCCCGGCACCTACAGTTACCGGTTCGGAAACGAACACGTACGCCCCGGGCGCACGTATTTCATTGGCCCTGCGGCACACAATGGCTTGTACCTCAACGGGGTCGATCCGCTGGGCACGGTCACCGGCGACTTCCGCCAAGGTGGCTCGCCAGTTCACGTTGTGACGCGAATGCAACAGTTCGGACAGTCCATGGCGTGGCTGGATGCCGAACTTCGCGGGGACTCGATATACAGCGGGCACCGACGCGGCGTCGTGCACATCGAGGGCGCGTACTGGGTGATGTACGACAACCTGCCTCCGGCGACCGATCACGTCGAGGCGACCATGGGGTTCCAGGCGGCGCCCGGCGTGCGCGTAACGCTGGATGGTGATGCAACCGCCAGATTCGAAACCTCGGCCGGGGTGTTGTGGCTTGCCGGGAGCCCAAGTCTCGACAATCCAGAAATCACCTCCGGAGGGCATGATCCCGAGTCGGGCTGGGTATCGCCACATTACGGTGAGCTGGTTGCCGCACCGCAACTTCGCTACAGCATAAATCGCGGAACGAAGACGACCGCGTTCATCATGGGAACCGGCACCGCGCCGATCCGACCGGTTTCCGTGCAGGCGCTGCGAGCCGGGATCGCGATCCGGATGGAAAGCTCCACGATCCGTGACGTGCTGCTGCTCGCCACGCATGACGAAGGGATACGCTTGGACCTTGCGTCATCATCCGGGGGCGTGGCCCGCGCGCTGTGGCTGCGATACGAACATGGAACGCCACTGATGCTGAAATGCCTGGGTTATCAGGACGCCGAACACGTGCACCCACGCGATACTGCGGCGTTCCATGGTCACCGGGATGATCACTCCACGTCACGTGAGTACGAGCGGGGCGATCTGGGAGGCTTGTCCGTGGTCTTTTGCGGGGCGCAGTGGTGCTGAACTATCACGGCAGCATGCGCCAACATGTCGGCTCCCAATGCTGCGCTTCAATATCGGGGCGCACATGGTCGACACGGCTGGCTTCGAGTGCGACCGCAACTCGCGTCTCACGTTCGTTCCAACTGCATTCCCGAGTTGCCTTTGCAGCATTGGTGTCAACGTCACGAGTAGTCCGCAATGCCACTGTCAGCCCCCCGCGAATCCGGTTTTCGATTCGAGCAAGTCGATAGCCTGCCACGCCTCGCATGGTGCGCGCGGATCATCCGCGACCAGCGGGATATTTGCGTCTGGCACGGCGCTTCCGTCGAGCGTGCCCCAGATGGACAGTCATTCCATGAGGGCGCGTGGTCAGGCAGCTATGCCAACCACGATTTCAGTGCGGCGCTGACATTTGCTGGTTCCGGTGCATGTCTGACGCGCCGAGGCGTCCAGTTCGCCACTGCGACGAACACACTCGAGCCCATACACGTGATGCATCGGGCCAACGATATCCTGTGTTCCAATTCGTTGCACTTCCTGTTGTCGGAGGCCGAGGATTCCATCGACATCGATTATCTTTACTATGACGCCGACATCATGTCGATCATGTTCGGCCTGCAACACTACAGACCATTCGTACCGACGGCCAACGGCAACAAGATCCACCAGTATTATCATTGCAATTTCACGGTATCGGCGGATCTCGCCATCCAGAAACAGGACAAGCCTGAGGTACCGGCGTCCTCAAGTTTTGCGGAATACTCGGCATTCCTGACGTCCGAAATCCGTCGCGTCACCGCCAATGCGGCGGCGCCGGAACGCTCGGTCGGCTACGAGCCGCTGGCCACCGTTTCTTCCGGCTACGATTCCCCGGCTTGCGCCACCTTGGGCAGGAGTGCCGGGTGCCGGAATGCGATCACGTTCACCACGGCGCGTGCCGACTTCGAGGACCGCAACGATTGCGGCACCCCCATTGCCACCGCATTGGGCCTGAACGTAACCGAATTCAACTTTTTCGGAGAGGGGCGACAACGACTGGATTATCCGGAAGCAGAATTCATTGCCAGCGGGCATGGCGGTGACGAAATTACGATGATGGTCCTAGAGCCGCACTTGTCGGGGAAACTGCTCTATACGGGATATCACGGCGACAAGGTGTGGGACAAGAACCTCAAATCGCCCACTCCATACATCGTGCGCGGCGATCCATCGGGATCGTCACTTGCCGAGTTCCGGTTTCGTGTCGGCTTCATCAATCTGCCTGTGCCGTTCATCGGCTGCATCCGGCACCCTGCGATTCATGCGATTTCAAATTCGGAGGAAATGCAACCATGGTCGCTCAACAACTCGTACGACAGACCCATCCCCAGGCGCATCGTCGAGGAAGCGGGCGTCGAGCGATCCCTGTTCGGGCAACAGAAAAAAGCGGTGGCCATGGCATATTTGAATAATTCTCCGGATGACAATCCCCCCATGGATGAAATCCTGTGCGAGCATTCGTACCGTGATTTTCTTGCCTTCATCGCGCCGCTCAAACAATACCGGCGCTGGAACCACACGCTGCGTTATGACGCGATGCACTGGCTGTACAGGCTGAACCAGAGGGTGACCTGGAGCGGCAAGCTGCGTCGGCTGCTTGGACCGCTCGGGCCGTTGGTTCCCGCTCGCATGTGGGTGCCGTGGAAGTACGCACATCCCCGCAGCAACAATCCGCTTGCGTTTCACTGGGCTGCAGGCAAAATGCAGGCGCGCTACTCACGACCCACGCGGGAGTGCGACGTGGTTGCGTCGGCCGTGACAGACCGGGAATAGTCGCGCGGCTCGTGCGCACAGGAGAGCCGGCATTGGGGACCTCGATGGATGAAGCGCACCGCGCTGCACACACGATTGCTCGTGGCGATCGCGGTACGCGTACGGTCGACAGACCCGGATCCGGCCCCTGGAAGCTGATGCTGCGGCTGCCACCGGAGCCGCGCGTGACCAGTGTGGATCGTGAATGCCTGACGTTTCCCGATGGCAGCATCGACTGCGTCGTGCTGCAGGGCGAGTGTGGAGCGATGGATGGCTCGCGCGATGCCGGGGAGCAAACGACATCCGGCGTCGTCGGTACACTGAAGTCGCTTGTTCCGCTGCGCAGCTTCCGCGCGCAACGCAAGGCGCGGGTTCGCCTCCTGGCCGAGATCCGAAGGATGCTGAAGCCGGACGGCCAGATTGTCATCCTGGTCGGGAACCGTTATGACCACGGCTACCTTCGCGGCCGGCGGGACCCATGCTCGGGCCTGCGCTTCACCTCTCTGCTGCCGCGTCTGATAGCCAATGCGTATTCCATCCTGGCAACCGGCAAAACCTACCGCGCGTGCACGCATTCGCTTGGGGATTATCATCGGCTCTTGCGCGACGCGGGCTACACAAGCCTCGAGATTTGCGGGCTTACGCCCGATTTCATTCGTCCGACCGAATTGATTCCCTTCGGGGTGCGCGGGCAAACCTGGCGCGTAGCCCCGTCACGCGGATTGCATCGCATCCGGCGGAACCGCCATTTCGTTCCCGCGTACGCGATCATTGCCTCGAATACCGCGCCTGCCCGGGCCTCCATTGCCGAAGAAATTGCCCGGGGCATCGAAGGTGCGCTCCACGCGAATCCGGACAGCTCCACATTTTCCGCCTTTCGGATAACCGGAAAGAACAAGGGCATTGTCAGCGGCGAGATCGGCGATCGTTCGATCATCGTGAAGGTCGCCTTCGACGAGGCAGCCGAATCCGGCAACCGCCGCAACTATCAGTTCCTTGAGCGGGCGCAGCAAATCCCGGAGCTGCGCGACCTGGTTCCACGACCGGTCGCGACGGGCAGCGTTCGTGGCGTCCGGTATTACGCCGAGACCGCGGTCCGCGGCACCCTGCTGGACGCCGTGCTCAATGCCGACAATGCCTCCAGCTACCTCACCGGCATCTCCGCGGCGCTGCGAGCCATCAATCCCCACCTTCCCGAACGGCCGCCGCAGCCGTTTGCCGGCGATGCCTTTCGCCGGCAGGTGCTCAGTCCACTTGATCGAATCGCACAAACGACAGGCCGGCATTCGCTGATCGAGAATGTACGCGCACTCTTTCGCTCGCACCTGGAGAACAAACCCCTCCGGCTGGGCCTGGTCCACGGTGATTTTTGCGGCAGCAACATCACCGTGGTCGGCTTCACGGTCACGGGCATCATTGATTGGGAGGACACCCGCGATGGAGGCATCGCCGCACTCGATGCACTCAACTACGTTGAAGCGCTTCATCGGATTTGGGGTCGTCGTGGAGTCACCACCGTGGAGATTTTGTCGGGGCTCGACGAATGGGGCTCGCTTGCCTCGGCAGAGCAGCAATTTCTCGAGGAGCACTACCTTCGTTGCGGGATGGATCCCATGTGCCACTTTGCGTTGACGTATCTTTACTGGATCCGGCATGTTGCCGACCAGCTCGATGGTGGGCTCGGGAATGATCCACAAGCCCTTGAAGAGCGGGTCGTACGGCCGTTGGAGCAGTTTGTCGCGCGTGCCCACGCGTGACCGACTACCCCAATCGCCGACACGTCAACCGCCGAACTCAGGCATCAGCATTGCAGGCTTGCGCAAATGAATGGCGTACTTGTGCCATTACGCTGTTTGCCCACTGCACCCAAGCCGCACGCGGGACACCATCGAAGACGCTACCGGACACTGCGCTCGTAACGCTGCCGCATCTTCGTCGCGGCCCAATAAAATGCAAGGAAATTGGTACTCCATGGCTTCGCAAACCGCCACGGTACCCACACGCGGGACGGCCCAGACAACCCGACTCTGCCGAGCGCGCGTTTGAGCTTGCCGCTCCACACAACCCGCTGGTTGAGAATGTAAAGGCCGTGCATGATGTCGTAATGCATCCTGTAGGTGCGCCGACTGTACCGCTTGAACGTCTGCGCGAACGCAATGAAGTCCAGGTAGGAGGCCTTGCACAGCACCCTGTCCATCGGCGGGTTCCGGCCTGTGTCGGACTGATACGGCGTGGCGACGCCTTTTTTTGCCTGCCCAAACAGCGCCCGCGGCACGCCGGCCTGCTCCACGATGCGACGAGGAACTGGCCGGTCGTACTTACCACCAATGGACCACGGCGCCATATCCGGGGCATTCGAGATTCGATGAATTTCGGGATGCCTGATACACCCTATGAACGGCACAGGCAGATTGAGAAATCCGGCCCTGAGGCGAAACTCCGCGAGCGAGCACCCCGAAATCCCGCCCCTTACGATGGAGCGGGACGGCTGCTTGTCGTTTTTGTCCCATACCTTGTCCCCATGGAAGCCCGTGCAGAGCAGCGTTCCAGCCAATTCGGCCTCGGCTACGGCCAACGGCATATCGTCACCGCCGTGGCCGGTCGCCATGAATTCCGCCTCCGGAAATTCGGGAACTGCGTTGCGGCCTGCAAAATAGTCGACCTCGGTAACCTTGAGGCCCAGTTGCATGGCAATTTGGGAACCACTGTCGTTCCTGTCCGCGAGGCCCGGGTGCGCCCTTGTCAAGGTGATCGCCTCAGTACAACCGGCAGCCCGCGCGACCACCGCCGCAGCGGGCGAATCGTATCCTGAGGAGATTGTTGTCAATGGCTTGTAGCGTCGCCGCCGTTGTGGGGCTGCCGCATTTTCCGCTACTTGCTGGACTTCCGAATGCAGAAAAGCGCAGTAATCCTGAAACGTCACGAAGGGCGGCGGCGACCGCTTCGAATGTCTGGTTACAACGAGATCATCGGAGATCACAATGTTGCAACGATAGTACGATCGCAGCGTGTTGCCAGTGCGGGTTGGTATCGACGATTTGTAACGCGTGAGGCCAAACATGATCGTCATGATGTCGGCCTCGTAATAAGGATAGTTTACGTCCAGCCAGTCGCTCGCTTCCGATAAAATGAAGTGCATGGAATTGGAGCACAGGATCGTGTTTTGCAGTCGCACAAGATAGACGGGCTCCAGCGTATGCGTGGAGCTGGCAAACACGACGCCGTCTTCGGTTACCCTGCCTCCCGATCCAGTGAACGTCAGCGCCTCGTCGAAGTTGCCGTCGCCATGGCTGCCAGACCACGCGCCTTCATGGAACGACCTCGCGTCCAGCGCGCACTCCACTGAGTTCCCATGGTAAATATGGACATCCGATTCGCCTCGCGTGATGCATGCACACCACGCGAGGCAAGGCAGCGTGTCCACCTGTTTGAGCCGGAACCGGGCGTATGGCATGCAGGGCCCTGTATGTCGAGTTGCATCAATGAAGTGAATTGATCATGCGGATGTGGGTTGCATCTTGCAACGCCTCGCCTGTTCCGCCCAACTACAGCGGCCGACACCAATCCCCGTGACGCCCGAACGCATCCTGCAGGTCCATGACAGCGTCACGGTAATCTGTCGAACTTCGTGAGACACGCTCGAAGTGGGCCAGCTGCACCAGCGTCGCGGCCCTCCCGAACTCCCAGAACGCCTGCCGGCCGGATACCAGGAACGGTAGTGCACCGATCATCTGAAAGCGCCGCTTTTGGCTGGCCGAGCCGGACCAGGCGCGGCTCGTGACGGGCAGACGTCCCGCCTGCCGGACCAGTGCGTGCCGCTCGCGACGTCGCTCGACACCGCTGACCTTGTGTGCACGACTGTTCAAGGCATCGGCTGATCGCGCCTCGCCCAGCGCGGAGTTCAGGGCCCGGATCAGGCGTGGCTGCATGTACCCCCCAACGAAACGGGCGGGCGGAAAGCCGAAGGCACTGCGCATGACGTCGCGATCCAGATACGGATAAAGGCTCTCGAACACGTTTGCCTGCAACGACAACGGCGCCAATGAAACCATCCGACGCGTACGTCCCATGAGATAAAAATAGGCGAAACGATTCGGGTGCCCTGTCCATCGATCGAACTCCGCACGCAAACGATCATGCAATGGGCGGCAATTCGCACCCGGCAGCTGCATCCACCCGTGCGGCGGGTGTGGCCAATTGGCGACGAAGGCTTCGTCGCCTCCAGCCTGGAAATACCCGGGCTTCATGAACAAGCCGCTGAGCTCGATGTCGCCGGCGAGACCATCGTAGTTCACGCAGTCAGCGCAATCGAGCGCCAGCGCCAGGATGGTCGAATAGTTGTGCCCGGAGGATTCGAAATCGACTGCGAGGTCGCGCAGCCCCCGCACCGACATGCGGTCGACCGACGTCGCAGGATAGACGTGATGGCCGGTAAGGCCAGTCAGGTGGCACAACTCGCGCACGATGTCGCTTTCGTACTCGCTCCCGTCGGCGAGCACTTCCGGTACCGTGTAAACCTCGGGCCGAATGTCGCGCTTGAGCAGTCCGGCCAGGATACGGCGCGAATCATGCCCGCCGCTGAGCGTCAGGATCGTCTTGCCCGGCTTGTCGTGCAATGAAGCAAGCCGCGCCATGGCCGCATCAAACGCCGCGCCCTGCTCCTCGACGAATTCCTCAACCGGTCGGTCCCGCACCTCGATGCTTTCCAGGAACCGCTCGACGATCCGGCTGGTATGTCCGTCGTGGCTGAACGTGATTGCCTCGGCCGCGCCTACCCGTTGGATGCCATGGAAGAACGTGTGCGCACCGAACACGTTTCCGCACGCCAGGAATTCTTCCCATGCGCACCAATCCGGCTCCAACCGATCCTGCAGGGACACCAGCACTTTCAGCTCCGAGGCGACCGCGTACCCACCGCCCGGCAGAGCGCTCCAGTAGAGGGGGCGCATTCCGAGCTTGTCCACCCCCACGCACAACTGCTCGCGCTGCTTGTCCCACTGTGCAAATGCATACACTCCGTCGCCACGTGCCAGCGCCGCCATACCTTCGTCGCCTGCCAAATCCGCGGCCAACCGCGTGGCGGAATCCACGCCGTGCCGGGATGAGGAAGACAAGTAGTAACCACACGCGACGCATGCTGACATCGCCGCAGCTATGGGTTGCACGCACGGATTCAGCGGGTCTGGCTTGACCCGCATCAGTGCGCATGCACTCCGCTCGCCGAAGTACGTATCCGCGTCAATCTGGTGGCGGAAGTACAGTCGCAGCATGTCGCCCGTGCGCTTGCACAGAGCTTGCAGTTCGCCCGCTCGTGAGGAGGGCAAAATCAACGCTGCAATCTTGGCCACGGCTGTTGCCCCTGGTACTTGCGGCACATCACTGCCGCGACATCACGGCGTCAACCCTATGGTATCCAACAATTGGATGGCCGGCTTGGCGTGCCTGCCTGGCCACGAATCATGCGCGCCGACTTACCCGGTCCGGGTCGCGCAGGACACGTGCTACGGGCCAGCCATCACCGGATTCCGGCGCCCGGGCGCGCCGTCAACTTGGGACGGTATTAGTGGCATTCGCACGCGCAGTGGTGCCACAGTCGCCATGGTACGCTACGTGAATGTGCCAGGTCGACGCGATTGGCACGGACATGGGGGAATCTGTCAAAGCCAGGCGGATCGTCCTTCGCCCACTCGTGGCGAACCTGTCGCCGTCGACCGCCGCTCGCGTCTTCGTAGGGTCCCGTGCTCCGCTCGACATTCATTGCCGATCGGCACATATAAAATGCTGCGCATCTTCTGGAGAACCGCGTGACTGCATCGCCCTTGCCACCGACCGCATCCGCGAGCCCGGCGCCGCGGAGCGACCTCGCCTGTCCGGCCTGTATGGGCACGATCGTCGGCAACGCCACGGAACTTTCATGCACTGCATGCGGCGCCAGGTACGTCATCCGCGACGGGATTGCCGATTTCCGCTCCAGTCGCCACGATTACTATTTCAACCCTGTCCCCCGGGAGGAGATGCGGGCGCTGACGGACAAGGCCAGGCATCAGCCGTGGGCAACAACCGTACAAACCTTTCTGGAGAAGGTTGGGCACAATCCCGAATGGCTCGACGATCTCGTCGTCGATGCGCGCTATGCGTGGAAGCTGCTGCTGCGATTGCCCCAGGATGCCCGGGTACTCGACTTGGGGTGCGGGCTTGGAAACCTCGCAAAAAACGTCGCACCGTTGGCCGGTCGCTTCGACGCGATCGACCTTACGTTCGAGCGGCTGCAATTCGCCCGCGTGCGCTTCGAGCGTGCCGGCGGCCTCGACAACATCACGTTGTTCGCGGGAGGAGAAGGCAGACATCTGCCCTTCCCGGACAACAGTTTCGACTGCGTGACACTTTCAGGAGTCCTGGAGTGGGTCGCGGCCGACAGCGCGTGGGCCAGTGGCGATACGAAGTTGAAGCGGGCGTTTGCTGCGTTTTCCAGCTTCTTCGGATCCTCCAACCCCAGAAAAACGCAGATACGCTTTTTGCGGGAAATCGGCAGGATACTGAAGCCGGACGGCCAGGTATTCATTGCCATCGAAAACAGGCTGAGCTACCGCTATTTCGGCAAGCAAAGGGACCATCACTCAGGCCTGTGGTTCGGCTCGCTGCTGCCGCGCTTCCTGGCGAACGTTTATTCCATGCTGGTTGCCCATCACCCCTATCGCACGTATACCTATTCCCTTGGTGGTTTTCGGCGGCTACT
Source organism: Rhodanobacteraceae bacterium (assembly GCA_036279455.1). Lineage (GTDB taxonomy): Bacteria > Pseudomonadota > Gammaproteobacteria > Xanthomonadales > Rhodanobacteraceae > 66-474. The sequence goes on from DASUJD010000005.1 coordinate 25,149, forward strand.
CAAAGCCGCCGGATTCCCGCGCATGGAGTGTTGCGGACTGACGCCGGGTTACACCGAGCTGGCCGAATTGATCCCTTTCCGGACCCATGATGCGCGCTGGCGTCCCGTCAAGCCCGATGGTCGCGAGCGCATCAAACGCGGCCGGCATTTTGTTCCGGCGTACGGGTTTGTTGGTACAAAAGCGGTTCCGGATCGGCCGTCGCTGGCCGAGCGATTGGCGGCATCCATGGAATCACAACTGACCGCTGAGCCCGGCACGATGCGTTTCAAGCGCTTTCGCGTGACCGAAACCGACAAGGGCATCATTGATGCCGAGGTTGAAGGCCGCCAGGTCGTGGTAAAGCTGTCATTCAACGCGACCGCCGAGGCCAGTGCGGCACGCAATTACCAGGTGCTCCAGCAGGCATCGGAATGGCCGGCATTGCGGCAGCACGTGCCCCGTGCGATTGCCACCGGAGACATCCAGGGCCTGCGATATTATGCGGAAGATCGTGTGGCGGGACACGCATTGCGCGATGAGCGTGCCGTGCATGGCGCAGCGGCGTGGTTCGATCCGGTATCCGACCTGCTCGAAGCACTCAATCCGGACCTCCAGAACAGAGAGGCCGAGACGTTTTCGGGTGAGGTGTTCAAGGAGCAGGTTGCCAATCCGTTGGGGCAAGTGAAGGATGTCATCGAGGGGCCGCTCGCCATCGACCTGGCCAGGTTCTTCGAGGAACACTTCGATAGCATGCGCATGCGGTTGGGAGTCGTGCATGGCGACTTCAGCGACGCCAATATTTTCGTCCATGGCACGCGTGTGGTCGCGCTCATTGACTGGGATGACAGTACCTCGAGGGGTATACCTGCACTGGATGCACTCAATTTCGTCGACGCCATCCATCGCCGGCGCAATCCCGACGCATCCACGGACACGGCGATGTCCCGCTTGTCCAGATGGGAGCGGCTCACCGATACCGAGCAGGCGTTTCTCGTCAAGAGTTACGGCCGTTGTGCCATTGAGCCGAGTTGCCACCGCGCATTGGCGGCCCTTTATTGGTTGCGGCGTATAGCGCACCAGCTGGATGGCCGCCTCGTATATGACCGGCCGGGCATCGAAGCACAGATAGTCCGCGTATTTGACAGGCTCCTGCACGAGGCCGATGCCGCGTGATCCCGTGACCAGCCAAACCGGTGCAGCCTTCTGCGCTCGCCATACTTGCCCACCCACCTCAACATGCCGATCCATGGTCAACGCCGCTCTTTCTTGCGCGCCCGGAGAAAGGCTCCGCCAGCATCGTAAACAGGCCATCAAGGACCGTGAACAGCACGACGCCACCCGCCACGCGTTCCATCTTCCAGGAGATGCTCCGAGGTTCATCCTGGGCCGTACTGGCGCGTTGGGCCATACGCGGCGTCGGGCTGGTGAGCACCGTGATCCTCGCGCGACTGTTGACGCCGAAGGATTTCGGCATCTACGCCATGGGGGCCATCGTGACGGGGTTCCTGCGCCTATGCACCGAGTTGGGGCCGGACACCTTCGTGCTGCGCTCGCGCGAGGCACCGCCGGAACTTTGCGACTCCGCATGGACCATCCAGGTCATTCAAGGCGCGGTGGTCGGGGTATTGCTGATGCTCGCAGCACCATTGGCCGTGGATTTTTTCCATGAGCCACGACTGACACCCGTTTTTTTTGTCATGGCGGGAACCGCCGCTGTCGGCGGCTTGCAGAACATCGGCATGACACTCGTGCGCAAGGATCTGGATTTTGCCAAGGATTTTCGCTTCCTGCTGTACAGCCGGCTGTTCAAGTTCGTCGCCATCATATCTCTCGCCTTTGTCATGCGCAGCTATTGGGCGCCGGTGTATGGAACGTTCGCCACCGCCATCATGACCGTAGCATTGAGCTTCGGAATGCATCGATATCGGCCCAGACTTGGGCTCCACCGCGCGCGTGAAATCCTCGTCTTCGGTGCCTCCATGCTCATCAGCAATATTGGTGCGTTTTTCAACACCAAGGCCGACGTGGTGCTGGTCGGCCACATAGGCACGACGGCAGGCATGGGGCAATACAACGTGGCCGCGGAACTCGGTTCGATGGCAACCGCGGAGATAGTCACGCCCGTCGGACGCGGTCTGCTGCCCGCCTATGCAAAGGTTGCCCACGACCGCAAGCTGCTGATAGCGGCCTACCTCAAAAGCATCGGAGCGATTGCACTGTTGGCGTTGCCGCTTGGTGCAGGACTTTCCGCCATCGCCCCGGACGCCGTCCGGGTCATATTGGGCGAACAATGGCTCAGGGCGATCCCCTTGCTGCGATGGCTGGCCATTTATGCGCTATTGAAGAGCTTGATCGATACGATCGTCGGGCGGGTGCTTATCGTCATCGGCAAGGAATGGCTCGTCTCCGCACTGGGATGGGTACGCGTCGGCATACTGGTTCCGCTGATCGCCGCGGCAGCGGTTTTCCAAGGTGTTGGCGCGGTGCCGGCTGCGGCGACGCTGGCTGCAACGCTCGCACTTCCCATAGTCATGTACAAGGTGTGCGGCGCGCTCGATATGCCGATGCGGCAGCTGCTGGCTTGCCTGTGGCGCCCCGTCGTGGCGGCGGTCCTGATGGCCGCCGTGATCCTTGCGCTCCGACCGCTCATAGATATCTTGTTGCTGCGTCTGTTCTGCGAAGTACTCGCTGGCGCAGCGACATACGTGGCCTGCCTCCTGCTTTGCTGGTGGGTCAGTGGCCGCCCCGAGGGGATCGAGGCGGACTGTTGCAAGAGGGTTGTTGCAAGGGTGCGTCGCGCCGGTTAACCATCCGGACACTGCCGCGGCCGGTCAGCGAAGCCGATCTGGCGCTTGATGCGCCGCAGTCGATCTAGGCACGTGGCACAAGGTTGAACTTGCCGTCCCGGCTGTAGTCGATCTTCGTCGGCATCGCATTCATGTACGCGAGCGTCTTGTCGGCGCCCTCGACGCCAGCATTCACGGCGGCGACCGTGGCGGCCACGGCCATCGCGCCGTAAGCATCGGGCGAACCCAGGTAGCCGATAAGGTCGGCCACTCCGTTCACGCACTTGCCACCCCACGTCGGCACGGCAGCCTTGTACGCGTTGTACACGTCTTGGACAGTCGCGCCAGATACGACAGCCTGCGCTTGCTCTGCAGTCAAGTGGAACCTCGGCAACGACAATGCGGCCTGCGCCGGGAAGTCGTCCATGGTCTGCCGCGTCTTCGGGTCAAGCGCGTTGAAGCTGCCGATGCTGGCGAGCATGGTAAATGGGTACTTGCCCCAATTGGCCATGAACTTGCCGAGAAACTGCGCGAACGGCTTCCACTCCGGCAGCTTGTGCGAAACAGCATCGATAGTGGTCGCGAGGTAATACTGCATCCACGGCGCAGCGGCGACCGCGCCGCCATCTTTGGGGGATTTTCGCGGATACGACAGTTTCACGTCGTAAAGCCCTACCGGGTTCGTCGCGTGCGCCATTGCGAGGGACAGGTTGCGTGCCGTTTCCTTGGCAAAGTAGGCGCAATCCGAACTGACGTAGCTCGCCATGAACAAGTCGCGCAAGCACCACGCGAATCTGCGTTGCGCTCCTATCGCGCACCCGCGCTTCATCGTGAACGGAACACTTATCTCCAGGATCGTCCAGTTGGCCCAGAAACTCGCATGGTCGCGATCGCGCGCGGTGCCTGTAATCATCGCAGCAAGCAACGCATAGCTCGTCAGGTGCGCGCCGTTTGGAATGAACGGCGACGCGGTCGTATGCCCTGATCTCGGACCGCCCTTGCCGACGATCAGCGTGTCGCCGTCATAGCTTCCGCCGTATGACACGAGCGCGTTGTTCTTCCAGGCGTGGACCTGCGACTGCGGCAATGTCGAGGTTCCGGGATACTTGTACATGTCGACGATATGGCCCGCTTCCGGGTCGCTTGTGTACACCATGCCCCACCAACCGATATGGTCCTCGATGCGGCGCACGACCTCCCATGTCGCGTCGCTGGGGTCGGTCAGAAACGCCATGTTCCACACGGACATGTAGCCCAGGTCCGGCCGCGCGCCGCCCTGCCCCATCGTGCGCGTCGTGGCGTTGCCCATACCGTTGAAGCTATAGTCCATGCGTGAGTCGTCCCATGGTTTCTGTGGAACGCGCGCATAACTGGGCAGCAGCGACCAGTCGATCTTGTCCTTGTTCCAACCGACTTGCTTGCCGTAGCGGATGGCGGGGCAACGGCAACCGCGCCAGAAGTCGAACGTACCGTCCTTTTTGCTGCTTTTGGGAACAGGCACGTCCTGCCCGTCATAGGTGACCGTGACCGATCGGCAGTTGATGTAGTCGTAGGCGTTGTCGAGACGGGTCGCACCCGCTTCGACGCAATCGGCGTAGAACCAGGCCTCCAGACCGCGATGCGGTTTACCTTCGGCGTTCGCGAAGCGCACCACCTTTGCCGCGACGGTTGGATCGTCGCCCACGTGTGCCTGTGCGTGCCAGACGTGATCCTTGTCGGCCACCGTCATGACGACAAGATGCGTGCCAACGCCGGGCGGTTGAGGCCTGGTGCCAGCAAACGCGCGTCCCAGAAGTCCCGTCGTGGCGAGGCCGAGCAAGCCCACCACACCCTGCAGAAACCGGCGACGCGAAGTCAGGAATCGTTCGTACATCACACAGTCTCCCGGCGGCAAGGTTGCATGCACGACAGGATACTCCGATGCAGGATTCGAACAGCCGGACCCAGCTCACCCCACCAAGCACTGACACGATGCAGCCATGCCGCATGGTTTCCATGCGTTACAGCAAATGACGCCACACCACTTCCACCGCCAACGCACGCCCGAATGCATCATTTCCAGGCAACCGGTGCAGATCGAGCATCCGATCCATACGCCATTCACCCGGCATCATCGCGCGGCAGTGTGCGAGCATATCTGGCGCGACGGCGTGCCTGCGCAAACGGCGATGCGCGGCACTGATGAATGGACGCGCAAAAACCGGACGTGCGCAAGTCACCCACTCGCTGAAACGCGCCCGGCGATCAGGACCATCGGCAAACCGGAATCCGTATTCCGAAGGCTGTTCCGCAATCCCGGGATGCAACCTGTCAATCAGGCGGCTCTCCAGACGGCCGGCACTCTTCCAGGCCAGTTGCAGGCGGCAAGCAAAGCGCACGGTGTCGAGGTCGAGGAGTGGCGTCATGTTGTAACCATGGCGTACCGCGACGCTGTTGTTTACGGCCATCCAGTAATGACAACGAAACAACGGATACAGCAACTCAACCTGTTCGCGTGTCATGCGAGCGCCGCCATTATGGGTCGCCCGACCGAGCACCCGATCCATGGATGCCGCCATGCGGCTCTCGTAGGCACGCAACGCACCGGCACGCCTGAAGATCCCCGCGTCGAAGCCCCGATAGAACGCCCTTACGATGTCGACGGCGCGAAACGCACGACGCGGCAGATGGAAATAGTTGCGGAAAATCTCGCCACCACCACCGTTGAGGGCGAGCCAGCCATCGGCTGTCTGTTCCAGCCGCGTCTCCTCGTCCACGCCCGAATCATGGATACCGTCGTTCGGCAGTCCGTCGAAAAACAAGGCGTTGTGTACCAGGCGTTCCATGTCGGGCGCGGCGCGACCCACGCAGCGTTGCTGCTTGTCGATGACCTCGAGATGCAGTCCCGCATGCTCCGCCACAACGCGCGCAACTTGCACATCGGCCGTCGCCGGTCCGCCATACACGAACAATGCGGGCTCCGCATTCGAGGCAAGCAGCCCGGCGAGGATCAGACGCGAATCGAAGCCGCCGGACAGGGCCATGCGGACACGTCCAGGGAATGCCGCCGCGATCTGCGAAAACGTCGTGCGAAGCCATGCCTCGCCCTCATCCACCGCCTCGTCGAAGGATCGTGGCACCCCGGTTTGCGCCCAATCCTGCGATCCAATACGGGTGTATGTCGCCTTCCGGGCAAGATCGAAACCCTGCCCCAACGGTAGCGTCGTGACGCCACGGGCCACCGTCGCGTCCGAGTGCGAGGCACCCAGGAGCACATACTCGGCCGCCGCATCCTCGTCCACTTCGACCGGTCCCGCATACGTGCAGGTCGCCAGCCAACTGGTACTGTAAAACAGGCGATCCGCACTGGCATAAATGCGGACGAACCCCGGTGCATCGTTCATCAGCACGCAGCGCGAACCGCAGCACAGGAACAGCGCGAAGTTTCCGCGCAGTGCAAACTCATTCGGCTCACTCGATTGACCAACAGCATCCAGCAGCAACTCGAGCGCCGCGCGGCCGAAACACCCCTGATACCACAGCGGCCCAACGCAACAGGCAAATCCTGCATCCGTCCGCAGCCATACATGCTCTACCGCAGTCTGGTGCGGAGATGCCCACGCATCCAGTGCTCCTCCCTGCCATTCGAAGCTCCCAGCCGGCAGCAGGCCCTGTCGTTCGAGCGACCGGACAGCGCGTGCGTGGCCACCCGGTTTGGCTCCGTGGAGCGAAACACACAACGCGTTCAGCATCGTGCACGTCCTGCCATGCAATACATCGCCGGGACAAATCCCGTCGCATGCGAACGCAACGAAATCATCCCGCAGCCACCCTCGATGCCAACACGATAGGCTCGATCTCCGATCCATCTCCCAACCGCCAGACGACCTCGAAGCGGTGACCTTCGCCAAGGCGAAACAGCGTCCCGTGATTGGTGTTGTCCTGATGTGTGCGCACCACGAATAGATGGGCGTTCGCGGCCCGCAGGTAACGCCGTGCATTGGCGATCATCGACGCCAGGATGGCATCGGAAAAGTAACCCTTGTTGAGCACGTTGGCGGCACGTATCAGATCGAATTTATTGGCAAGCGCGGGGTTGTATACAGCCGCGTCATCCGTACATACGGTGATGTCGTCGTTGGCCAGCAAACGCGGCGCGACCAGTCTCACGCGTTTGATCCGTGGATCAGCGGGGTCGGCAAGAATCCGCCGCGCGCGACGCGTCAACGTGACGTTGATCGCTTTGCGATAAAGGAAGCGTCCGGTTCGATAATCGTCCGCGATGACCCACGGTTTCATGCTGCCCCAAGGCAGATCGAACCTGAGCGGAAAGCCGCTGCGGTCCAGTAATACGTGACAATTGGGTCCCACGCGGACTAGGCAGGCGTCGATGAGGACGTCCGTGGCGACGATTGTGGCAGCGAGGCCAGCGCGGCGCAGGTCGTCGTACAGCTCGGCGGTACTCACGCCATAGGAAATGCCGATGTCGAGTACGCGCAGCGGCTGGGCCGTGTCCCTTGGCAGATGATCGATCAGATGCGGATTGACGTCGGCGAAACGCTGGCGGAACGTTGTCTTGTACGTCCTGTTGCTCGCCATCAGCGAGGAAAAGAATTCCTGCTCCACCTGCGCCGTGAGTTGCGCCGCGGAAGTTTCGAAGAAAATCCTGGCCGGCATCATCTGGCGCATTGGCTCACGCGTTGTCCGTGGTCGCACGTAGCACGGCGTCGGGCGCGACGAGACGATCCAGCAGCTTTGCGAGGCGGACCGCACCTTCGCGCCGTGAATGTCCGGCGATCCCGCTGTGCCGGGCATACAGTGTGCTGCCAGCCCGCAGCGCGGCAATAAACGCACGCAGTCGCGCCTCGATGGCATCCACATCGTCGATCGAAACAATCTCTGCGCCACCGACCTCGCGCAGCAGGCTAGCGGTATCTCCACGTTCCCCCACCAACGCAAAAATCGGGCGGCCGACGCGCATGTACTCATAGACCTTCGCCGGGATCTGGCGATCGTACTTCGGCCCCTGGAAAAGCAACAATGCATCGGCCCCGGCCTGTTCGGCCAGCGCATCCCGACCAGAAACGGGCGGAGCCAGATTCACCAATCCCTCGAGTCCGAAACGCTGCAGTTCGTGCCGATAGCTTGCCTCCGAGCCGCTCGCGCGCAAGACGACCCGCAAATTGTCCGCATGAATGCTGCCGGATGCCCGAAGTCGGGCCAGCGCCGTGAAGAATGGAATCGGGTTGCGACCTTCCGGATACAGCAGGCCGCTATGCACAAGGACGAGTGGACACCGGTCCGGGGTGCGCGGCGCAGGTGGCAGGTCGACGAATGCAGCCGCGTCATAGCCGTTTTCGATGACTGCCAGGCGTCCGTTCTGTGCCGCATCCGGATAACGTTCGGCGCACCATTGCATCGCCCCCGGAGTCGTGAACACAGAGCATGTGGCACGCTCCACCACCTCGCGTTCCCAGCGCAGGAGTGCTCGCGCCGTCATCGGGCTCCTGCCCTCCATTGACGTCATCACCGGGTCGCGGAAATCGGCGATCCAGGGCAGGCCCGTTCGGCGTTGCAACGCATGCGCAATGCAGTGTGCGGACATGATGGGATAGGTCGACCAGATCGCCTTGACGCGATAGCGTCGGATCAGGCGCAAACCGAGCCACGTCGCAGCCGGTCGCCAGCTTGCCCAACGGTCAGGCTGCGCCAACATCGAGGGATATCTACCGCCAATCCCGAGGTGGCGCTTGGCGTCCAGCGCAAAGGCACGATGGACCGGACACGTGTTGGGTATGGACGCCACACTACCGGCATCAACATGCTCATAGGCACGGGGCGTGGCAGACAGGACGACCGGATCCCACGAGGACTCGGGCAGGTAGCGCGTAAACGCCAGCAACCTGAGATGGCCACTACTGAGCGCCGAGGGCGGGAAATGAAAGCCCACCATGAGCACGCGATGCACCATTGACTGGTCCCGTCCATCAGCCATGCCGGGAAGCACTCATGGCCGGTTCGCCGTCCCGTACCAAGACCGGCTTCGAGCCATCATGCCCGGAACCGGCAGGTTCGGGCACCACGTTGCGCACGAATCCAAGCAGCAACGCGCACATGGCGAGCAGCTGATAACTGAGGTCGAAATAACTGGACGTCGTTGCCAGACCGGCAACCATGAATGCCAACAGGCTGACCTGCAGCATGGATGCAAGGTCAAAGGCCCACTTGTTTTCCGGTGACCCGCGAGACCTTTTTCGAACCTTCGAGCAACTTCGCCAGCCGACGAACATCAACGCCAGGAACAGACCCAGTCCGATGAACCCCTGTTCGCCGAGAACCCGGAAATAGATGCTGTGCACGGCGCGCTGCGCGGCGCCCTCGGGTCCGTGCAAGTCCCACATGACCTTGCTCTGATAAACATCGAACCCGCCGCCACGGAGCGGCCGCGCCAGTGCCACATTGGTCGCGAACTTCCACGACTGTATGCGCGTTTGCGCAGTATTGACCGTTCGGGCGTGTTCGATCGTCTGCATGCGCGCGGTCCATTGCGGAGGCATGAAGTTGTAGCCCACGTAGCCCACCGCGAGCAGCACGGCAAGCATGACGAATCGTCGACGACTCTTGAGGATCAGGGCGACGGCGACCACGGCGAGCGCGATGAAGCCGCCCCGCGAATAGGAGCCGAGTATCCCGACGCCAGTCAGTACCAGTGCCACACCAAGACCGATGCGGATGATCCTGCGCGAAGCCTGGAGTTGCAGGTAACGGATCAGGGGCAGGGTCATGCAGAGGGCCTGCGCCAAGTCGTTGTTGCCGGCGATGAAGCTGTTGGGCGGTCCAAGCACATGGTCAATTCCGCCGTGAAGGATCGTGAACAAGCCACCCTTGACGCCATAGAACCCCAGTGAAATGACAATCACCCACACCAGCCAGTGCATGCGTTGGCGATTATTGATCACGATCATGGTCGCGAACACCATGATCAATACTTTCGCAAACTGCGACCATTTGTTCCATGCGGCATCCGGCATGACGGCAAAGATGGTGGTGAACCCGGTCCAGAGCAGGAAAACGAGCAAAAGCGTACCGACACTCGACCACTGGATCCGTTTGCTCTCCTTGCTGACCATCAAGCTCACAAGCGTAAGAATCGCAATCACCTGCACCCATGGAAAGCCATAGGCAAAGCCATAGGTCAGCCGGTGCGGGTTCATGTAGCCGAACCACGACCACACCAGCAGCCCGATCCATGGCCGCATCACGATGAAGGGGACCAGGCCGATGACAAACAGGGCGAGAGCAATATCGCGCATGACGCTAGCCCTCCTGCAGTTGCAACAGGAGTGCATCCATGAAGAACTTGGCCGCCCAGTTCGGGTAGCGGTTTCTCATGTATCCGCCTTTGAGCGGATGCGAGCCCGGGATTGCGCCGTACACTCCGTCGTCGACCAACGTCAAATCCTGCACGGATAAATTGAACTGGTTGGCGTTTGCAGCCGCCTCGATGCAGGAGCGGTCACCGGCTTTCGCGGCTAGTCGCTGCCAAATGATCGCCATCTGCGCATTGCCGGTCACGCATGTCCAGCGGGCTGCCGGTTGCCACCTTGCATCCAGCCGTCCCGGCAAGGCACCGTCACGGCGCTGGGTTTGCGCAACAGCCTTGGCGATGCGCGTGGCGGCATCGACAAACGCATTGTTGGAAGCGATCAACCCGACTTCCATGATGCCGCGGATCGCGTAGGCGATGGTATGTGTGAGCGGTTTGGAATTGTCCTCCAGATCGTTGTTCTCCAGCCAGCCGTTTGGGTGCATCTGGGTGAGCGCCCATTCGACATTGCGCACGGCGGCTTCGATGTACCGCGGTTCATCGAGATCCCGACCAGCCTTGGCCAATCCGAAGGCGACGCGCGTGTTATAGGTATTCAACGCATGCGAGGCGAACGGCGAAGCGAAGCGCCGCCACACGCCATCAGGATCCTGGGCGGCAACCAACCAGTCCGCAGCGCGTACCAGCGAATCGCGAAACCGTGCATCCCGCGTTTGCTGCCAGGCTGCCAACCAGCCGAACAGCACCTGCCCGGTGTTGAAGATGGTCGGCACGATTTGTTTTGCATCCAGCGTACCGGCGCGCACGCCGCCGTCCGGTAGCTGGATGTCGGATTCCCAAGCCGCCATGCGGGCGGCTCGTTCCCGGTATTCATCGTTGCCGGAGAGTTCGGCATAACGAAAAAACGTCGGGATGATGTAACCGGTGGTTTCCGGATAGGCGCCAGTCCATTCCCGTTTTGCTGCATCGTAGAAAGCGCTGACGCCGCCCGATCCGGTGGCATCCTGGGCACGCGCCAGCCATTCGGCTGCGGCCTGAAGACCGCGCTCCGGATCCACTGCCGTGCGCGGCGAGCGTCCGGTGAGGAGTCTGGCGACTACGCTCATGGTTTGCTCCTGAGCATTTGCGAACCGGGCTTCATCCGTGCAGTCCTTGCATGCAAGGCGCGTCCGATACGCTGCAAGTTTTGCACCAAATACGGCATCGGGTCGTTCCTGCGCCACAAGGCATCGCACACGCCACTGGCGCCGTCAAAGCCTTTTCCGGAAGGCATGTTCTGGGCCGCGGCTGATTGCTCGTCTTCGGATCGCACGCGCCAGGCGAGTCGCCGCTTGGCCTGCGTCGAATCAGGAAAAGGCGTGCCGAGTTCGGTGCAATACGCCGCGTATGGCAGGTTGACCCCGTTGAGCGTCGCTATTTCCGCTTGATAATCGGTGCGACCAATGGTGGGTTCCACCATCCGGAACTCGCCGCTGCGGGAATCACGTTTGTATTCCATGCCTGCCATGCCGACCATATCCACGCTCTGGAAGAATCGCGTGGTCAGGTCGGAAAGCTTTGCGTGCGCTTCCGGCGCCGGCATGCAGCTGGCCGTGCCGCCGACGTGCGGAGGCCAGGAACGCACCTTGCGACCTGTGAACGAGACCACGACGCGTCGTTGCCTGTCCAGACATTGCAGACAAAAATAAATGTTGGAATCCGGCCCTTCGATCCACTCCTGTGCCACCACGTCCGACATCACCGGCAAGATGCGACGAACCAGCTCATTGGCTTCGGCTGCATTTTCGACGCAATACGCCTTCTTGAATTGCCTGCCATATTCGGCATGCCTCTCGCCGGGCTTGATCACCACCGGATAGCGGAGGCTTTCGAGCGCGAACAGGTCCGCAGGCGACTGGACGTGTACCAGTGCTGGAATGGGTGCGTTGTGCTGTTCGGCGAGGCGCTGAAATCCGTGCTTGTGCTGAAGCGCTTCCACGATTTCCGTGGACGGCAGGCTGAAACGGTAATGCGCCAGCAGCCGTTCGCGATGTTGCGATACCGTCTTGACACTCTCTTCCTGTGTCAGCAGCAGTATCGGGCGCACACCGGCGAACCGAGTCGTACCAAGGCACACCAGTTCTTCGACCAATGCATCGCCGTGCAAGGCACCGATCTTCAGGGGCTTCGCGGCGCGGGTATGCATTTCCGCGCGACGTTCGTCGGAATCCAGCAACCACACAGGTATGCGCGCACGCGCCAGACTGCGTGCCACACCCAAGCCGTTGAGCCCGGCCCCCAACACTACAGCCGGCGTATCAGCGGCCATGCCTTCCCCCTGTGCCTTGCCGCGCGTGATCGAGCGCGGCGGCATACACCGCATGATAACGGGCAACACTCATGGTCCAGTTGCGTTCGTGTTCAACATACTTGCGTCCGCCGGCGATCATGACGTCGTGATTGGCAGGATTCTCCAGCAGATTTGTCAGACACCGTGCGAGCGCCTCCGGCGACCCGGCGGGGAAAAGACGGCCATTCTCGCCGTCACGAATCAATTCCCGATGTCCGCCGACGTCCGAAGCTGTGACCAGTTTGCCCATCGCCATGGCCTCAAGCGGTTTCAGCGGTGTGACCAGTTCGGTCAGGCGCCGCGAGATGCGTGGATAGACCATGATGTCCATGACGCCGTAGTAGCGCTCGACTTCTTCGTGCGGTACGCGTCCGATGAAATGCACGCCGTCTTCGATGCCGAGTTCCACCGCCAGCGCTTTCAAATTCGCTTCCTGCGATCCACCGCCCAGCAACAGCAGGCACGTTTGCGGTGCGGCGCGCAACACGTGCGGCATGGCCCGCAGCAACACATCCAGGCCCTCATACGCGTAAAACGAACCCGCGAACCCCAGCGTCTTGCCACGTACGAGTCCGTATCTTTCCACCAACCCGGCATCGGTCATCGACGCGAATCGAAACTCGGATGGCTCGACCGCATTGGGAATGACGGTAATTTTCTCGGCCGGGATGCCACGCGCCAGCATGTCGCGGCGCAGACCATCGCAGATCGTTGTCACGGCGTCTGCGCGCCGCAGCGCACGGGTTTCCAGCGCACGTGTCAGACGATAGCGCAGCCCCCATTCGCGCGCGGTGCCGTGGTCGGCTGCGGCGTCTTCCCAGAATGCGCGGACTTCATACACCACCGGGATGCCCGCCGCACGACCAACACCCAATGCCGGAAGCGCATCCAACACCGGCGAATGCGCGTGAATGATGTCCGGTCGCACGCTGTCCACGACTTCTGCAAGCCGTTTGCGCAAGGCTTGCATCAGATACCGATATTGCAGCACCGGCAGCTGTGCCGCCAACCCATGTGCCGGAGGTGTGCGGTAGAAGACCCATTCCCCGATCCGTTCCTCGCGTGTGTTCTCGCTGCCCTGTTTGGGTCCAGTCAGATGGAAAGTCTTCCATCCCTGTGCACGCTGCTGCTTGAGGATCGCGAGCGTGCGGAACGTGTAGCCACTATGCAGCGGCAGTGAATGATCCAGCACGTGCAGGATGCGCAGCGGCCGGTCGGAAATCGATTCGGGCCGATGCTGGTTCACCGACGTGGCCAGGGTTGCATGCGAAACGACATTCATGGCGCGGTCCCCTGCGCGATCTTGTCGTCTGCGAGTACGCGCGCGTACAACGCGCACTGTGCCTCGACCACCGGAGCCCACCCGAACCGCTCCGCGAAGCGACGGGTTGCGGCACGTTCTGGTCGCCTGCTGTCCAATCGCCGCCAGGCGGCCGCGATCGCCTCGGGCGTGCGGAATTCGGCGACTTCTCCGGCTTCCGGCGCGGTGATCAGCTCGGTCGCGCTCTCGAAAGGCGCGGCAACGACAGGCGTGCCGCAGGCCAGTGATTCGAGCACCACGTTGGGCATGCCTTCGCGGCTCGATGCAAGAAACAACGCATCGGCGGCGTTGTAGTAGGCGCACAAGTCATCCTGGGGAATGGCACCGAGGAAGCGGACCCGTGAATCCACGCCGAGACGCCGTGCCAGACTGCGCAGGTTCCGTCCTTCAGGACCGCCGCCTGCGATCAAAAGGACGATGTCACGGAATTGCGTCAACGCCTCGATGACGAGGTGCACCCCCTTCAGCTCGACCAGATGACCAACCGTCAGCCAGACCGGGCCTGCAAGGCCGAGTCTGGTTCGAATGGCGCCCTGGCCCAGTGGCCGGAAGCGATCGAGATCGACACCGTTGCGCAAAACCGCAAGCTTGCCGGAAGTTGCCCCCATTGCAGCAAGCTTGCTTTTCAGTGCCTGCGAAACCGTCACGACGGCAGCTGCTTGCGTGGCTGCCCATCGGATTTGCCGTGCAGGCGAACGATATTGCGGCAATACATTCACATCACTGCCGCGGGCCGTGATCACGACCGGTTTGTCGACCGCCGCACCCAGCCTCACCGCGGTCACACCGTCCGGGTACAGGTAGTGCGCGTCGATCAGATCGAAGGTGCCGTTAGTAACCAGCGTTCTCGCCACCGGCAGCAGCGCGCGATACATCAGGGACGGCGCCACGTTCATCCCCACCTTCGGGATGACCGGGTAACGCGGGTGCAGAACCCGGATGCCGTAGCGCTCTTCACATTCGGGCACCCTGGCAAACGTCGCCCATGCATCGAAACGCCGATGCCGCAAGGGAAACCACGGCACTGGTGCCATCACCGTTGCAGCGACCCGCCCGGAATCCACGAGATGTCGCAGCCGCTCCTCGACGAATATGCCGTGACGCGGCTGGGCTGCGTTCGGGTACAGACTGGTGAAGACCAGCAGCCGGATCGTGCGATTTCTCCCTTGATCGACACCATGCGCCGTGCCCATATCACTCCGCGCCGACTGCACATGTGCCGGCGATGCACCTTCATGGCCGGCGACCCGGGCGTCCGGCACGATGCTCACGACACCGCCTCCGTAATCACAGGTGGAGTCGTTGCGCCTTCGCCATAGAAATCGCGCAGCGGGCTTGTACCCAGAATCTTCAGGACACGGTCGATCACCTTCGAATCCAGCTCCGACCGCCAGCGTTCGGCGGATGTTCGTGGATTCTTGAACACGCTGTAGTAATCGGAACCGCCTGCGTGCGTGCTTGCGAGCACGAACCGTTCGGTCTGCGCTTGCCAGTCGAGCCCGGCAAACTCGACCATGCGCCGGGTCATCTCGATCGGATCGGCGCAGACATCTTCATATCGAACCGTCAGGACGCGCTCGTTCCCTGTGACATCGGTGAGGATTTTTTCCTGGGTCAGCACCCAGCGCCAAGCCAGGTGTTCCTCCGGACTCAGCCGTTTGATGTCGTCCAGGTTCAAGCCACGACGTTTCCCGCTGGCAGTGGCCAACAACAGTTTCAGCACCCAAAGCTGGTCCGCGCTCGGGTTCCGGTCACTGAAGCGATGCAATGCTTCGCCCCGCAGCACCGATGCCACATAACCACACGGGTGGCGCATCAGGTGGATCGCACGGGCGCTCGGCAGCGCCTTGATGCAAACGCCCAACCTGCCTGGCGACTCAATGGACTTCCACACCAGACGGGCACGATCGCCGGTCATGGCGGCCGGCCGGTACAAGCATGGAAAGTGGCGACGAATGCGGCTGGCCGCTTTCGCGGCAACCACGCTGGCACGATAGACGGCCAGTCCGGCGGCGGACTGGTAGCTCTTGGGAAACAGCGGCTGCTTGCCGACCACCTCGGGTGAGCGCAACCGTGGCATTGACGCAACGAATTGCTCCAGTTCTTCGCGATGGCGTGGCGCGTCTTCCACCTCGGGATACAGCGGCAGGCTCAGACGCATCACGCTGTCCGGCTCATGGCGATAGAGCGTATCCGGATGGCTGTCGAACAGTTTGCCGATCCAGGTTGTGCCCGAGCGCGGCATTCCGAACACCAGAATGCAGGGATTCATCGCTGCACTCCGGCGGTGGCAAACACCTCGTGCACCGGATCGTTCCGGGTCGCTAAGGCCGAGGACTGCTGCATACGTCGCAGGAAGGCATCCAGCATCAACAGTTTCCAGAGTGTGGCGCCGTGATCACGCATTCCCGACACGTGTTGTTGGACCAGTCGGTCAAGCACCACGGGCTCGAAATATCCGCACGCTGAAAGCTCGCCACCACACAAGGCGCTTTCCACCTGTACGCGCAGCGGTCCGCGAAACCAGGCTGCCAGCGGCACGCTGAATCCCATCTTGGGCCGGTACAGCACATCGCGCGGCAAATCCGGTTCCAGCATTTTCTTGAAGACGTATTTGCCTTCGCCGCGATGCAGTTTCAGCTCCGGCGGCAGGCCGGACGCCCACTCGACCAAGTTGTGGTCAAGCACCGGCACGCGCACTTCGAGGCTGTGGGCCATGCTGGCGCGGTCCACCTTGGTCAGGATGTCACCCGGCAACCAGGTTTTGAAATCCAGATATTGCGCCAACGACAGTGGCTGATCAGTGGGGGCGCGCTCCGCGTGGCCCCGGAACACCGAAAGCGCGTCGTAGCCTTGCAGCTCGCGTTTGAACGCGGGGCTGTACAGCTGCGCACGCAGCGCGGCCGGCGTGGTGCTGACGCTGTGAAAATACGCTGCAACATTGTCGCGCGCCAGCGCCTGAAACGTGGTCTTCGCGCGCAATGGGCGTGGCGCCCAGTCGGCTTTGGGATAAACGCGTCCCAACGCACTGAACAACGGCTTTCTGACACCCGCCGGCAAGCGCGCACGCAGCGCGCTTTCCAATGCATGCAGGCGGTAACGCCGGTAGCCTGCGAAATCCTCGTCGCCGCCGTCGCCCGAGAGCACGACCGTGGCATGCTTGCGCGCAAGTTGGCACACGCGATACGTCGGCAGCGCGGAACTGTCGGCGAACGGCTCGTCGTAGATCCCGGCCAGCGTGTCGAGCAGGTCGTGATCCTGTGAACTGACATGTTCTTCGAAATGCTGCGTATTCAGGTGTTGCGCAACCTTCCGGGCATAAGCGGTTTCATCGAAACCGCCGTGGTCGAAACCGATCGAGCAAGTGCGCACCGGCTGCTGCGACGTCCGGCTCATGCTGGCGACTACCGCGCTCGAATCCACGCCGCCGGAAAGAAAAGCTCCCAGTGGCACGTCCGAAATCATCTGGCTTGCGACCGAGTCGTCCAGCAATGCCCGCAGCTGCGCCGTGGCGTCGCTCAATTTCATGTCTGAAACGACTTTGAACGGAACGTCCCAGTACTGATGCGCAACCGGGACGGGTTCGCCGGCGCGCCAGCTCAGCCAATAACCCGGAGGCAGTTTGAAGATGCCGCGATAGATGCTCTTTGGATCCGGCACGTACCCGAGCGCCATGTAGTCTTCCAGCGCTTGCGGGTCGATACTGCGCTCGACTCCGGGATGTGCAAGCAGCCCCTTCAACTCGGACGCGAACACCAGGTCGCCTGCGCGCGTGAATCCGTAATACAGCGGCTTGACGCCGATGTGATCGCGCGCCAGGAATATTCGCTTCGACCGCATGTCCCATGCCGCGAACGCGAACATCCCGCGCAGCCGCGGCAGGCACGCTTCGCCCCAGTGCTGCCAGGCGCGCAGCAGGACTTCGGTGTCGCAGCGGCTGTGGAATACTACGCCTTGCGCTTCCAGTTCGGCCTTGAGCAGCTCGAAGTTGTACAGCTCACCGTTGTAGACGAGCGCCCAACCAGCTGCTTCGTCGAGCATGGGCTGCTGCCCATGACTCAAGTCGATGATGGAAAGCCGGCGGTGTCCCAAACCAACTCCGTCGCCGCAATACACGCCTGCCTCGTCCGGGCCGCGATGACGCTGCACGTCGCGCATCGCGAGCAGTACCTTTTCATTGACACTGTCGCCCTTGTGCGACATGACGATGCCGGCGAGACCGCACATGCTAGGGCTCCCTGCGTTCGGCCAGGCCGACCGGCAGTCCGGCGGTCGGCTGCTTCTGGCTACCGCCTGCCAAAAGTTCGTCGTAAAGAATGTTGTAGTCAGACAACATGGCCGACAAACTGAATTGTTCCTGCATGCGTTGCCGCCCGGCCAAACCGTGGCGCGAACGGAGGACTGCGTCATCCGTGTATCTGCGCAGCGCTTCAGCCAGAGCTGTAGGGTCGCGCGCCGGTACGAGGGTACCCGTCACGCCGTCCGCGACCACCTCGGGTATACCACCGACGTTGGTGGCAACCACCGGCAAGCCACTTGCCATCGCCTCCAACACGGCATTCGGCATGCCCTCGGCGACCGAGGACAGCACAAACAGGTCCCATTCGGCCAACAGCGCCGCCACGTCTTCACGCTTGCCGAGAAGCCGTACCCTGCCGCCAAGATTCAAACCCGCAATCTGTTGTTCGAGACGCCGGCGTTCCGGGCCCTCGCCGACGATCACGAGACGCAAACGCGCATCCGCATCCGGACTGGAATCGCACAGCAGCTTGAAGCTGGCTATCAAGCCTGCCTGATCCTTGACTGCATCCAGCCTGCTGATCGTGCCGATCAACAACGTGCCGGAAGGAGCGAAGTCGCCAAGCAGGGGACGGGTGTTCTTCAGCACCGGGCTGGCGACGAATTTCGCCGCATCGATGCCGTTGGGGATACAAGCCACTTTCGATGGATCGATGCCAACACCATTCAGGAGCCACGCTTGCAGGTCGCGCGAAACCGCCACGTAGCGATCGATGAACGGCGTCAGCCAGCGGCGCAGGCGACGATACCTGCGATTTTCACCGTGAGGGTCGGAGACATCGCGTCCCCGTTCGGCATGAATGACATGGCGGACTCCCGCCAGCCTGGCCACAGGTGCGACGTCCAGCGTGCCGACGTTGTAAGTGTGGACCAGATCCGGTTTCAGGGAGCGCAAGGCTCGCCACAGCCTGAAGTAGCACATCCAGTCCTTGCCCGGCTTCTTGTCGAGCGACAGGCAGGTGACATCGTCACCTTCGATTTCCCGACGCATGACGCCGAACCCCGTCAGACAGATCAGCGCATGCCGATAGCGATCACCGGTGTGATTGATCAGCGTGACCACGAAGCGCTCCATGCCGCCGGTATCGAGGCGGTAGAGCACGTGCGCGATCAGCGGCTTGCGGTTCACGGCGTGTCTCCTGCCGCGACTTGTCCATCCATCCGCGAACTGCCTGTGTTTTCCGCTGGCAACGCGCGCGCAAAAGCATGCAGGTTCCTGCGGGTCTGATCGATGTCGCCGTTGGCAATCGGCGCCGACAACGCCCACACCGAAGATCGTGGCGTGCCGCCCTGCAGCACATCCCAGGCCTGCAGCAACTTGGTCGCGACGGGCGACGCAGTGCAGCGGCGATCCACGCAGTACCAGTACCACACCAGGCGCGCACCGTCCGTACCTGTGAGGCGCAGCTCCCGGGCCGTGACGCTCGAACCATCGGCGAGCTCGATACGGCGGGATGCGGTTTGCAGGATGCGCGATTGGGCAGGATCGTACACATCGTTTCCGTAGGTGATAAGCGTGTGGCCACGGCGCGGTTTGCCTGTGTAAACGGCGTGGAACAGTTGGACCACTGCATTGCCGACGGTCGAGTCATAGGTTGCGTGCACCTGCCCCGCCGCGCCTGCGAAGTTTGGCCGCCAGTTTTCGGCGGCCGCTTGAGGCCTGCTCCAGCCGGCGATGGCCGGTGCAACAAGTTGCACGGATTTTGTCGACGCTGCCGATGCCAGACCGGCAGCCAGCGCCGGCCCCGCAATCAGCAGCGCCAGCGCCACCGGCCAGATCGCGGTGCGTACGCCGGCAGGCCTGCCTTCACTGGCAGATCGGGGCTCGCGCACCACGAGGCGATCGCGGAAAAACCAGCCCACCAGCAACAACAGCACCAGCACGGTGCCGAAGAACTGCCAGCCGAAGATCATGTGATCGGTGCCGGTGGCGTATTTCAATCCCCAAGTGTCGCCGATCAACACGGTGAAGTACACGCGAAAGCCGTTGGCGATGATCGGCACCACCGCCGCCAGCGCCGCGAACAACACCCTTTTCCACCAACGTTGATACATCAGATACGCATACAGGCAACCGAGTGCGGTGCAGGCAATGAAGAACTTCACACCGCTGCAGGCGTCGGCCACCATCCATGTCGCCGCGGGCGTGACGATCTCCCGGCCATTGAGCAGCACCGGCGTGCCGGTCAATTCCAGCGCGTGCACCGCGAAACGCGCGGTGAAATCCTGCAGCGGCCCCACCATTCCGTCGCCCCACGGCACCGCGAACACCAGATAGCCCAGTGGGAACGCCAGGGTCCACAGCGCGCGCCAGCCCCAGCAGGCCAGCACCAGTGCGGGAAACATCGCAACGAGTGCGAAATGCTGGGGCAGATTGACCGCGAACGCGTGCCCCGCATACCAGATGCACACCAGCACGGCAGTCGCGACCAGACCCCAGATGCTGGGCCTGGGTGGCTTCTCGCAAAGTTGATGGCGCAGGTTGAATGCCGTCCACACGCTCAGCGGAAAGATCAGGAACGCGTACTGATAGGTTCCATCATGGGCCCAGACCCACACCAGCGATTGCACGGTCTGCCAATAGCAGAGCAGCAGCACGATCACCGCTGCGGCGAATGCAATCGTGGCCAGCACCCAGCCGGAAATGCGCACGGGAAGACCCGCTGTGGCTACGAGCAGCCTGTTCATGGACAGGCCTCCAATCGTTCCGCGGCGCTCATCGCAGGCACACGGCGCGCATCATGCCGTGCATTGCGCAACACGCTTTCATAGGCGTCGAGGTTGCGCGTCCAATCGAACCGCGACTGGACCATGACGCGCGCAGCCGGAGCCCGCGCGGGTTCCGCGACGTCCAGCGAACGCAAGGCGGCTTCGGCCATGGTCTCGGGCGAATCGCTGATGCAACCCTGACGACCCTCGAAATCCTCGATACCTTCCCATGCTTCGGGGGTCGCCAGCACCACTTTCTCCATCGCCAAGGCTTCCAGCACCTTGTTCTGGATGCCGCGGGCGATGCGCAGCGGCGCCGCGACAGAATGCGCATGCGCGAGCCAGGGACGCACGTCTTCCACCTGTCCCGTCACCGTAACCCCGTGGATCTGTTCGAGCATCCGGACGTCACGCGCAGGCCGCGCACCCACGACGTAAAAGCGGGCATCCGGTCGACGCGCGAGAACCCGTGGCCAGACTTCGCGCGCAAACCACTGCGCCGCATGCACATTGGCGCGATAATCCATCGCGCCCACGAACACCACGGCCCGTTCGCCCGGTTTGTAAGGGCTTGAATGGTCGCTTTGCGGGTCCCAGTAGCCGGCATCGACGCCGTTGGAGATGCCGTACACCTTGTCGGCCGTTGCCGGTACCTGCTGGCGGAAAAACGCCGCTTCGGCTTCGGACACGAACAGGCTGGCGTTGAATTGCCCGGCCACCGTGTGTTCGAACTGCGCCAGCCGCCGCGCTTCGCGTCGGTAAATCATGCGCGGCAAGCCCCGACGGGCCTGCGCGTACTGGCGCCACTTGTCCGAATCCGCGTCGACGAAGTCCATGACCCGGCTCAGCTCGTGGTGCCGCATGACCAACGGCGCCACGCCGGAGGAATAGCACAAGACCAGATCCGGTTTGCGTAGGGCGATGGTCTGTTCGACCCAGCGTCGCATCGCACGGTCGCGGTAAAAGCCGAGCGTCAAGGCTTCACCACGCACCAGCGAGCCGAGCGCGCGCCAGCGAGCCTGCCAAGACTGCAACGGCCGGATGCACACCCCGGCGCATAGGGCTTCGACTGCGGGCACGTAACGCCAGTCGGCAGGGTCATCCACGAACGCGCCCAGATACACGCGGTGATGCTCCGCGAGCCTACGCAGCACGTGGTAAGAGCGGATCTTGTCGCCCTTGCTGGGTGGCCATGGCAGCCGGTGGCAGAGGAAAAGGATGGACTGCACGGATCAACGCTCCATACGTGCAGCGTGCACAGGAGAGGGTTGGACCCCCTCGCCCTCCCGGTGTGGGGCAGGGGTGAAGTTCCGGTTACAGCCGATCTGGCGGTCTGCGATGTTGAGCGCCGACAGAACCGAAACCTTATCCGCCCCTTCAGCGCACCATGGGATCAAAGGTGAACCCCTCTCCCCTCGGGAGAGGGGCAGGGGTGAGGGTACGAGTACACGTAGCCCCACCACGCGAGTGCGCACCCTCATCCGGCGCTGCGCGCCACCTTCTCCCGAAGGGAGAAGGGAAGCACGCCGATGGAGCCAGCGCGAGTCCCGGAATGACGATGGAAAGTTGCTGTCAAACACGCTGCTAACCCAGGTTGCGTGCAAGGAATGGGCCCGCCACACCTGCCACCGGAAGCGGCAGCTTCTGCCAGGCCTTGATGAACAACTTGTATTTGCGGTTGGTGGGGCTGATGTTGGGAACCTCCGTGGCCCGCACCAGGTGATACGCGTACGGCAACGGCTGGGGCTCGAAGCCCCAGTGTTTCTTGAAGTGACAGGAACCCGTGTCCAGCTTGCTGCGGCCGAAGTCGAACAGCCTTGCACCGCGCTCGACCGCGCGCTGCATCACCGACCAGTACATGAAGTCGTTGGCCGCAAGATCGCGCCCGCGCCAGACGCTGCCGCCGTAATAGGGATGCACCTCGTCGCGGAAATAGAAACTCATGACCGCGGCCACCGGCAGCCCCTGGTGATTGATCACGGTGATCTCGCAATCCTTGCCGAACGTCTGCTGCAATTTCGCGTAATACCTGCGCGGCAACACCGGCGTGCCAAGGTTGCGCACGCTTTCGGCGTACACGCGATAGAACCCGTCGATGTCGCCATCGTGGCGCGCCTCGAGACCCAGGCCGATGCCCTTGCGGACCATCGCGCGCTGCTTGCGCGGAATGGCCTTCATGTTGGCATCGTGATCCGGCGACAGCGGCTTGCGGAACCCGACGTACAGCTCCTTGATCGGCCAGTTCGCGTGACGCAACTCGCGGTCACGCAGTTCGAGATAATCCACCCGCAATTCGTCGGCCAGCGCGACCGCGGCGTCAGCAAGGCGCGCTTCGCTGTCGGGATCCGACGCCACCACGCCGCCATAGACGCAAAATGGCGTCGAAATCAGCGCATGGCCGAACAGTCGGCTGCGTATCTCGGCGAGCGGCAGGATGCCGGTGATGACACCGCCACGTTCCGCATACAAATAATGACAGCGGTGGCCGAGTGACTGCCCGATGATCTCGCGCCAGGCGGCACGATGGAAAAACGTGGCCTGCGACGCGCCATCGACAAAGGCGTCCCAGCGGCCTTCGCTATCGGGTTCCAGGCGCCTGACGACACAGGCGTTGGCGGGCTGACCGTCGTTGGCGTGATCGGGCATGCCGCATTCCCCTCATTGCACACTGGGTACGGCGGCGTGCAGCATGACCACCGGGTAATCGGCCTGCCCGTCGGCGAGGAATACCCGGTCCATCCGGTCGAAGCGGAAATCGCGCATCAACCGTTCGACCCGGGGCGCCGTGCGCGCCAGGTTCAGATAGTGCCGCACCCGGTTCTTGAGCGTCACGCCGGGCACCCGCGGCTGCCGCGGATCGATTTCCCACGGATGGAAATAGAACACGCCGGGACGATGTTCGCGTCGATTGACGCGCCGCAATCCCCGCTTGAACAGCGCATAGGGCAGCAACCGGAAATAACCGCCGCCACCGCAAGGCCAGTTGCGTCCACCCATGTGCACCGTGGTCACCGGCACTTCGAGCAACCCGGACTGCCCGGTGAAAAACGGAAACCGCGGCGCGGCCGGCATGCCGTACAGATCGTGGTGAATGGGCACGATACTGGAGCTGTAGCGATAACCGGCTTCACGCAGTTCGTCGTGGGCCCAAAGGGTGGTCGGCCCGATCGACCAGCTGGGCGCGCGGTAGCCGCACACCTCGACGCCGGTGACGTTTTCCAGCAGTTGTTTGGTACGGGTGATGCCCTCGCGAAACTGGACGCGGGTCAGGTTGGTCAAGCGCTCGTGCCCGAATCCGTGGCTCGCGATCTCGTGGCCGGCGGTGCTGATGTCGCGAACCAGTGCGGGAAAGCGTTCCGCCACCCAGCCAAGCACGAAAAAAGTTGCATGGATACCTTGCCGGCCGAATAGATCGAGTATCTGTCGCGTGTTGTTTTCGACGCGGGCAGGCCAGCGCGGCCAGTCCTCGCGCCGAATGCATTTTTCGAAGGCCGCAACCTGAAAGTAATCCTCCACGTCCACCGTCATGGCGTTGGTGATCGGATCCAAAGATGGCGACACCGCGTTCATTGGCCTTCCCGACCCGTGCGCAACGGTTGCACTTCGGTCATTCCCGGATCATCTGCTGCCGCTGCCGCCGGCGATCCACCCTGCAAGATCTCCTTGAGGCGGACCTCTTCGCGCATCAGCTGCAAAAGAATGTTGTTGCGTTTGAGCTCCAGCGTGGCGAGCTCGTTCTCCTGGGCGGCGAGCACGGGGGCAGGGTTCGGTTCCGGACGGCGGGACAATGGTGCAGTCGGTTCCAGGGTTTGCGGCACATCGGGCATTTCGTCCCGGATTTCGTCCAGCACGGTGGTCAGTGCGGCCTCGTCCAACGCGTGGAGCTCTTCCAGATAGCCGTACAGCATCAAGCGATCCATGATCAGGTTGATCTTGCGCGGGATGCCGCGACTGGCCCGGTGAACCGCCGCGAAAACCCCGGGAGCCAGCTTCGGGTCGTTGTTCCAGCCTACCGCGTGCAGGCGATGCAGGATGTAGGCGCGGCTTTCCTCGAGTTCCAGCGGTTCCAGCCGGAATGAAGCGACGATGCGCTGGCGCAACTGTTCCATGCGGTTGCTGACGATGATGCGACGCAGGTCGGTCTGGCCGACCAGGAAGATTTGCAGGAGTGCGCGGCCCCCGACTTCGAGGTTCGAGAGGATGCGCAACATCTCCAGCGCCGTCGGGGTCAAGGTTTGTGCCTCGTCCACGACCAGCAGCGCATGCGAATGGCGGGCGCTCAACGCGATCAGGTGCTGCTTCAGATCCTGCAGCAGGGCTTCCTTGCTGCGCCCTTCATAGGGCAGGTTGAGCTCCGCCGCCACCGCCGGCAAGATGTCCTCGCCATCGAGGTTGGCCGACGCGATGCTGGCCACCGCGATATTGCGCCGCGAAAGCTCCTCGAACAGCTTCTGGATGAGCAGCGTCTTGCCGGTGCCGACCGCGCCGGTGATCATCACGAAGCCTTCGCCCTGCTCGAAGCCGTAAAGCAGGTAGGACATCGCGCGCTTGTGACCCTTGCTGGGAAACAGCATCGCCGGATCCGGGGTCAACCGGAACGGTTTGCCGCCCAGTTTGTAAAATGTCTCGTACATGCCGGCCTCAGAACAAGTGGGTCCATTCGAAGTAAAGCACGTTCACCCGGTAATCGCGGGCACCCGGCACTCCGAGATCCACGTTTCTGGAGTCATTGCGCAGCTTCAGGCTTGCGAAGTTGTGGGGATCGAATTGGTGCACAAAGGCCAGTTGCAGGTAATGGTTGTAGTTGATCTGCTGGTTCTGGAACTGATAGCGCTGCCAGCCAACGGTCGGGGTCAACGTGGTGAATGGCCCCAAATAGAACAGCCACGAGAGGTTGGCATTCGCGACCTTCTCCCGATCGCCGGACAGAAAGTAGTCGCGCGATTCGTCGTACAGCGTGAGCCTCAAATTGCCGTGGGGCATCGTGTAGGCCGCCGATGCGGTGGCGCGTTTCATCAGATAGACCCGCCGCTCGGCGAGTGAGGGAAACTGGCTGATACCCAGGACGGGCGAAGTCACCAGCTGCCCCGGATTCTGCCCCAGCAGCTGCTGGTTGAGATCGGTCGGCTGCTCCTCGTAGCTCAGGGTCGTGGTCAGCAATGCGGCGGTATGGGTCCATGAAAATTGCGCGCTGTGCCCGTAGAACCGGTGACCGACGAGTACCCGCAAGCTGTCAAGCGTGTTGGCCCACTCGAACCCCGCGTCCCAGAAGTCGGCGCCCAAATGATCCACCGTGCCATCGGGCAGATAGTTGTTTTCCTTGCCGCCGTCGACGAGCAGGCGCGTATTCGGGCCCAACTGTCGCGAGATGCCCAGTTCGGCTGATGCAAACTGGATGCCCGGACCGAAATCAGGGTCCAACTGCTGCTGTGAATAGTTCAGGTGCCATCCCCAGGTTTCGTTCTTGGGACTCACCACGCTGAATTGCACCGCGTTGCTGGTGATGTCGGGAATGCCGGCCAGCGGGTTTCCGGTCCGATCCGGGATGCCGCGACGGTTGTACATCACGCGCCCGCGGGTGTAACGCAGGATCATGGTGCCGACGTTGCCGAGCTGCTGCACCCAATACGGACTCAACGTGGCCATGGCCACGTTGGCGCGGTTGTTGTTGAGGAAAAACGTGCCGGCCCCGGCCGGCAATTCATTGTTGATGATCTGGCGCCCATACACCGCGGTGCCGTCTAGAAAAAGATGCTGCGGGGCAATGGTGAGCGTGCCCATGGCATCGAGATTCTGTGCCAGCTGGTCGCCGCCCGAATGCCCCGCGTACACGTATCCGGTGAGCGTGTAGTTGAGCAATCCGGAAAAGCGCGGACTGCTGTACGCCGTTTTTATGAACGGCTGGATCTCGGTAATGAAACTGGTCTGTTTCGGTTGGTCCGAAGCTGCAAGCTTCAGATTGTCGGTGTACAACTCACCGAGTGTGATGCCGGTGACCGTGCCCGGTGATTCGAGGGTCGGCTGTGGAATCGTGCCTGGGGGCAGATTCGCCGAGTTCAGGGTCTGCCCCGACGGGGTCGGGGCAGAAGACGTCGCCTGATCACCGACGGTCTGGGCTGCGGCCCCGGTCAGCCAACCCGCCAGGGCAATCGACGATAAAACCACCGGAGCCGACAACGAGCGCATTCAAACTTCCTGATCGCGGCTTCTGGAGTAATAGCCATAGTAACCGTAGTGATGGTTTTCGCTCGCCGGCAAACGACTCTTGTTGAGAATCAGCCCCACGTACGAAGAGCCGTTCAAGCACTGCAATGCCGACTCGACTTCCAGCCGCCTGGTGCGCCCTGCGGCCACCACCATGACAACCTGACCCATGTGCGAAGCCAGTACCTGCGATTCCGACGTCGCCAGCAGCGGCGAAGAATCGAATACCACCAGGCGCCGGCGGCCCGGTCCCGCCAATGCGTCCAGCACGTATTCCATGTGGCGCCCGCCGAACAGCTCGGAGGCGAGGGGATGATGATGCCCCGAAGGCACCACCAGAAGATTCGGTATATCGGTGCGCAGGATGACATCAGCGATCGGGCGCCGCTCGTCAACCAGCAAATCCATCAGACCCGGACGACCCTCGAGCCCCAGAACCCGGGTGACGTCGGATTTCGGAATGTCGCCATCCACAAGCAACACCTCGAAATCCGGCTCACGCGCGAAGCTGAGTGCAAGGTTCACCGCAGTGAAGGTCTTGCCTTCACCCGGAACGGCGCTGCTTACCACGATGCGTTCGGCATGCGCCGGCACCCTGTCGCTCTTGCCGCTCACATTGTCCAGCAATGGCCGCTTGACCCGGCGCAGCTCGTCCTCGAGCCGACCTGCCGCGTCGTCTTCGACAGGGCTCAAGCCAGCGCGTTCGAGCCGCAACTGGTCCACGTGCAACAGTGGTGCGGTGTCCGCAGGTTCGTCCACGACCCGCATCCGTTCCTGCAAACGCTCGAGCGTCGGCGCGGACTGTGCCGATGCGGTTGCCTCGTCCACCACGAACGCCTGCGGTTCGGGCTGCGATGTTTTCAGCTTCTCGGCCGCTTTCTCGACAATGCTCATGTGGCACCCATGACAAAAACGTGCTGCACCAGGTTGGCAAGATGCCCGTCGAAGGCAAATCCCAGTACCACCACTGCAGCCAAAAGGCCGATTCCGGCGCAAAAGCCGATCAGTTCACGGTGTTGAACCTCACGGTGCGTACGCGACACCACCAGACTGAAGGTGCCGATGACCGGATAATCGCTGAATTCGCGCAGGGTCTTGAGACTCGTGAAGACCGGCTTGACCTTGTGCAGGAAATACGCAAACGCGCCCCCAATCGCCAGTGCAAACACGAATACCACGAGCAGCAGCAATCCGCGTTTCGGGCTCACCGGCGACAACGGAACGATGGGCGGGCTGATCAAGCGGAATTTCAGATTGTTGCCGCTCTGGGTGGCGTCCTGTGACAACTGTGCGGTGTTGAGGCGGGATTCCAGTTCGTTGTACTGCTTCTTGGTGGTGTCGTAATCGCGTGTCAATTGCTGCAGTTTGGCCTGCACGTCGGTGATCTTGTCGACCTTGCCCTTGAGGTCCGCAATTTGCTGCTTCTGCAAGGCGATCTGCGTCCCCAGCGTGCGGATATTGACCTCGGTGGCGTACAGCGTTTTCTGCATTTCCTGATACACCGGATTATCGGATGCCACGCCCAATATCGAGCCGCCTGCATTGTGCTTCAGCAGCGCCGTGCGCCGCGTTTCAAGCTGCTTGATCATGCGTCGGGTGGAAATGACGTCCGGGTATTCGTCGGTGTAATGCAACAACAGGGTGTCGAGCTGTTTCTGATAGGCCGCAATCTGGCTGTCGATCTGTTGGGTGCGCGGATCGATTCCCGTGGAGGACGAATTGTTCGCCATACCGCGCATCTGCTGCTCGGTGGTCGCGCGGCCGGCGATGGCCGTGTCGTACTGGCCTTGCAGAGTCTGCAACTGGGTTTCCGCGGCCTGCAGTCGGGTGAAATAATCATTGCCGCCCTGTTTCGGGATGTAACCCACGTTGGCCTTCTCGAAATCCGCGAGCTTCTTCTCCGCCACATTCAGGCGATTGCTGTAATCATTAACTTGCTGTTGCAGGAAACTCTGCGCCGACTGGGTGGAAGCGGTATTCGCTCCGAGCGTGTCGTTCATGAGGATCTGCACGAATCCCTGCACGACCTTCTGGGACATCTTCCTGTCGGCGTCGGCATAACTGATGTCGTAGAGATTCTTGGCGCCGGCATCCTTGATCTTGACGTTAGCGCCCAGCTTCGCCAGCAGCGCGTCCTTGTCTGCCGGGCTGGTGGCGCGCAGCGACAAACCGGTCTTGTCCGCAACGGTTTCAAGGTTCGGGCGTGAAATCAGCGTGTGGGTGATCACCTCCAGACGTCCACGCACGTCGGGTTGTACGGCAATCCCGCGCAGCAGTGGATTCATCAGCGCGTCGGTGTCGGCATAGACCTCGGCGCTGGCCGCGTACTTGTTGGGAAGGCTGAAAACCAGCAAGGCGCCAACGATCGCCACGCACCAGGCGATGATCAAGGCATGCCAGCGATAACGCCAGGCAGCATGGATCTCCAGCAGCACACGCTGAAGCAGCTCATGCAAATCGAAGGATTGTTTCTGCATCACGCTTTGTTTCCCGCTGTCGCCCATTGCTGACATTCCCCCGTGACCGCCGGTTCAAAACAACGACTCGGGGATTATCAGGATGTCCCCCGGGTGCATGACCACGTTGTCCTTGATCGTGCCGTTCATCAGGTCGCCGAGCCGCACCGGAATGGTCTGCTCATTGCCATCGGGCAGGTGGCGAATGACCTTGGCGCTGTTGCCGGCGGCAAACTTGGTCAGGCCGCCCACGTCGATCATCACGTCGAGCAAGGTCATGCCGCTGCGGTACGGCACGGCCTTGGGCGTCGCGGCCTGGCCGACGACACGCACCTGCTGGCTGTAGGCACCCACGAAACTCTTGACGATCACCGTCACCAGCGGATCGCGGATGTAGCGACCCAATACCTTCTCAAGGTCGCCCGCCAGTTGCTCAGGTGTTTTGCCCGCGGCCATGATGGATTGCACCAGCGGGATCGAGATGCGTCCGTCGGGGCGCACCGGCACGGTCGTGGACAATTTCGGGTTGTCACGGACGAAGATCTGCAGCGCGTCGCCCGGACCGATGATGTAGCGTTCCGCTGGCGGGGTCGCCACAGTGGCATTGCCGACGGTCGGCGTGCCGGCGCAACCGCCCAACAGCAGCAGGCCAGCAACCAGAACCAACCAGAAGACACACTTTTGCGGTAGCCGTTTCACTTGCGGGTACTCCAGAGGTCAGCGCGCGCCACGCCCGAACAACACTACTTCCACGGTTTGGACGAGGATGGTGAGATCGAATACGAAGTTGTGGTTTTTCACGTAGAACAGGTCGAACTTGAGCTTTTCCTCGGCGTCCTCGAACGAGGAACCGTAGGGATAACGCAACTGCGCCCAGCCGGTCAAACCCGGCTTCACGCAGTGCCTGAGCGAGTAGTAACGAATCCGTGTATTGAAATCATCAACGAATTGCGGCCGTTCCGGACGCGGGCCGATGATGCTCATGTCACCGCGCAGCACGTTCCACAGCTGCGGCAATTCATCGAGCCGGACCTTGCGGATGAAACTGCCGACCCGGGTCACGCGCTCGTCATTCTTGGTTGCCCAGCGCGCGACCCCGTCACGCTCTGCGTCGGTGCGCATGCTGCGAAACTTGATCACTGCAAACGACTTGCCATTTTCGCCGACACGTTCCTGCCGGTAAAGGATCGGTGCATCGCGACCCGATTCCAGCCGGATCGCGAATGCGGTCAACAGCATGACCGGCCACGTCAGCAACAACACCAGCGACGCCGTCAGGATATCGAAGACACGTTTGATGGTGCGCCGCATGGGCGAAATATTGAATCCGTCCGAAAACACCAGCCATGACGGATTGGTGAGACCCATCTTGATCTTGCCCGCTTCGCGCTCGAAAAACTCCGCCAATTCGGTCACCGCAACCCCGTACTGCTTGCAATCCAGCAGCGCTTCGACCGGAAGCGTGCCGCGACGATCATCCGGACCCACCACGATCTCGTCCACGCCCATGCGGTTGACCCACTCGCGCAGGTCGTCGCCGGGGTGCAACAACGAACCCGCCGGAACGGTCACCGGATCGCTGCCAACCGGCACGTATCCCAGAATCTTGAAGCCGCGCTGATCGGTCTTGCGGCGCATGTTGCGATGCACCTCGGCGGCCCTTTCACCGGCCCCCAGCATCACCACACGGCGCTTGAACAAATCGGCATCCGCGAAGCACAGGAACACCATTCGCCACAGGACCACGGCCAGGTATCCGAGCACCAGCGCAATGCCCAGCACCCCGCGGCCCAGATAGGTTGAGGGAATTGCGTAGTAAAACACCGTGAGTGCAACCCAACCCAGCGCGA
The DNA here is from genome assembly GCA_036279455.1 of Rhodanobacteraceae bacterium. Taxonomy (GTDB): domain Bacteria; phylum Pseudomonadota; class Gammaproteobacteria; order Xanthomonadales; family Rhodanobacteraceae; genus 66-474. Next base: position 56,389 of record DASUJD010000005.1, read on the forward strand.
ATGCGACGCCTTGACGGCTCAGCCGGCCCAGCCAGTTGGCCCGCAGGTGCATTTGATACAGTCCGAGGGCAGCCATCGCGAAGACCAGCACCGCAGCCACCAACAGCGCGTGCCAGTGAGCGGTATGAATGAAGATGGTTTGGGCGTCGGAATTGCCCCAGTAACGCAGCATCGCCGCCGCGTACACGCAGCCCACCAGCAGCGCAAGCTCGATTACCACCAGCACGAGCTGCCACTTGAGGGCTCGTTGCCGAAAAAACCTGAACATTATCGCGGTCCCCCTGTGCTGATTGCGTCCGTTTGGTCAGCCGATCGCGAGTCGGACAGTTGTTATACTACGAACGTGACGCAGTTCAAATTTTTCGGTGTGATGTGTGTTTCCGACTTGCACGAACCGTGCCTGAACGATTCAGGAAAAACATTCCTGGTCGCCTCACTTAACGCATCGATCCCTGTATGTTCATGTTTTCCAAACTGATTGGCACAACATGTGCGGAATAGTTGCCGCTTGTACCCAACGCGATGTCGTCCCGATACTGCTTTCGGGGCTGCACGCGCTGGAATATCGCGGCTATGACTCGGCCGGATTGGCAGTTCTGAATGAAGGCCGGCTGAATCGTCTGCGCATTCCCGGCAAGGTCAGCAACCTCGATGCCCTGTGTCAGGGCTCGCGCGTGCACGGTCGCACCGGGATCGCCCACACCCGCTGGGCTACCCACGGGGCACCCAACGAGGCCAACGCGCATCCGCATCTTTCCGGCGACACGGTTGCGGTGGTCCACAACGGCATCATCGAGAATCATGCAGAGCTGCGCGCTGAACTTCAGGCCACCGGCTACGCGTTCACCTCAGACACCGACACCGAAGTCATCGCACACCTGGTGCACAAGCTGATGGGCGACGGCATGACCTTGCGCGAAGCCGTCGTCCAGGCCACGCGCCGCCTGCGCGGTGCCTATGCGATTGCGGTGCTGCAGCGGGACCATCCCGGTCACGTGGTCGGCGCCCGCCGCGGCAGCCCGCTCTGCGTAGGCATCGGTATCGGCGAGCATTTCCTGGGTTCGGACGTGCAGGCGCTCATCCAGGTCACCAATCGCATCGTCTATCTGGACGACGGCGACGTGGTGGAGATCACGCCCGACACGCTCAGCATCCTCGACACCGGCGGTCGTGAGGTGACGCGCAAGGTCCGCGAGAGCGACCTGTCGATGGATGAGGTCGAACGCGGGCGGTTCCGCCACTACATGTTGAAGGAGATATTCGAACAACCGGGCGCGGTTGCGAACACGCTGGAAGGGCGCATTGCCGACGGCCGCATTCTGCCCAACATCTTCGGGGTGGATGCCGAGAGCCTGCTGCGCAAGGTCCGACACGTCCAGATCGTCGCATGCGGCACCAGCTACCACGCAGGTCTGGTTGCACGCTACTGGCTGGAAGGCGTCGCCGGCATTCCCTGTTCCGTCGAGGTCGCGAGCGAGTACCGCTACCGCAACGCCGTGGTGAATCCGGACACGCTGTTTCTTGCGATTTCGCAATCGGGTGAAACCGCCGACACACTTGCCGCACTGCGCGATGGCCGCAAGCGCGGCTATCTGGGTTCGCTCGCCATCTGCAACGTGCCGGAGTCGAGTCTGGTGCGCGAATCCGAGCTTGCGCTGATGACCCGCGCCGGCCCCGAGATCGGGGTGGCTTCGACCAAGGCCTTCACCACGCAACTGGCGGCACTGGCGCTGCTGGTGCTGGAACTGGCCCGCATTCGCGGCGCCGCCCCCGACAAACTTGCTGCACTCGTGGGTGAACTTGCGAATCTTCCGGCCCGCCTCGCCGAGGTGCTGAAGCTGGAGCCCGCGATCGCGAAACTCGCCGAAGCCTTCGTGGACAAACACCACGCCCTGTTCCTGGGCCGTGGCGCCCACTACCCGGTGGCGATGGAAGGCGCGTTGAAGCTCAAGGAGATTTCCTACATCCACGCCGAAGCGTATCCGGCGGGCGAATTGAAACATGGCCCGTTGGCGCTGGTCGACGAGGACATGCCGGTGATTGCGGTTGCGCCCAACAACCAGCTTCTGGAAAAGTTGAAGTCGAACCTTGAAGAAGTGCGCGCGCGCGGCGGCCAGCTGTACGTGTTCGCCGACGCCGACGCCGATGTCTCGCCGAAACCGGACCGCGGCCAACTCATGAAGATCGATTCGGGCGGCAATCTGATCGCACCGGCGGTGCTCACCGTGCCGTTGCAGCTGCTTGCCTACCATGTTGCGGTATTGCGTGGCACCGACGTGGACCAGCCGCGCAACCTCGCCAAGTCGGTCACCGTGGAGTAGGGCGCTTCATTCGCATGTCCGGAATGGCAGAGCGTCCAGATCGACGTTGCCACCGGTCAGCACCAAACCGATGCGCCGCCCGGCAAAACGTTCGCGTTGCGCCAGCAACGCCGCCAGCACGATGGCGGAAGACGGTTCGACGGTCTGCTTGAGCTCCGCCCACAGCACACGCATCACTGCCAGCGTGGCATCGTCATCGACGCTGATGACTTCGACGTGATGCGCCTGCATCAGTGCGAAATTCGGTTCACCGATGGTGGCGCGCAGGCCGTCGCAGATCGTGTGAGGCTGGATGTCGGTGACGCGTGCACCACGACGCAAAGACTGCAACGCATCGTCGGCGCCCGCGGGTTCGGCACCCAGCAGGCGCGCATCAGGCTTGAGCGCTTGCAGCGCAATCGCGCACCCCGATGCCAGGCCGCCGCCGCCTACCGGCACGATCACCGCATCGAGCCCGGGGACCTGCTGCAGCAACTCCAGCACGATCGTACCCTGGCCCGCCATCACGCGGGCATCGGCATACGGATGCACCAGCGTCGCGCCGGTTTCGCGCTGCACCCTCGCACAGGTTTGTTCGCGGGCGGCCTGGCTCGCAGCGCAGCGATGCAGCACGCCACCGGCACGTTCGATGTTGGCGAGCTTGGCCGCCACCGCGCCTTCGGGCACCACGATGTGGGCAGGAATGCCGCGTGTGGCAGCGGCCAGCGCCAATGCCGCACCATGGTTGCCAGACGAATGCGTCACGACGCCGCGTCCGGCGTCTTCATCAGCGAGCGACCACACCGCGTTGCAGGCGCCGCGGAACTTGAATGCGCCGCCGATCTGCAAATGCTCGCATTTGAAAAACACCCGCGCACCCGTGAGCTGGTCGGTTACCGGCGCGTCCAGCACCGGCGTGACCCGCGCGTGCGCCGCGATGCGTGCGGCGGCGGCGCGGATGTCGTCGAGTGTCGGGGCAATGAAGTCTTTCACGGTCGCTGCATTATCCATGCGCAATGGTCATGCGCGGGTTGGTAGTCGTCCTGTTTGAGTCCGTCCTTCCTGAGCGTAGCGCCAAAGGCGCGAAGTCGAAGGGTCGAATGCGTTTCGACTTCGCTCGCTGTGCTCGCGTAGCCTGTCCTGAGCTTGTCGAAGGGCCAACGCGAACGGAACAAGTTCAATTTGCACCACTACCCGCGGGTTTCAGGGACAGCGCGTGCCCGCCTACAATGGCGCAATGGATACCAGCACGCCTTCTGCCGTTGAAACCATCACCCGCCTCGCCGATTACCGTCCGCCAGCCTGGCGGGTGACCGAGGTTCAACTCAAGTTCGAGCTCGGCATCGACCAAACCCTGGTCCATTCCAGGCTCGTGCTCGCACGCGATCGCGACGAACCATTGCGCCTCGACGGCGAGGACGTTGAACTGGTCGCGGTGCGGCTGGATGGACGCACGCTGGTAGCCGCCGATTACACCCTCGACAGCGCCGGCCTCACGATCCCCGGTGCACGCGACGGCGGTGTGCTGGAACTCGACGTGCGGCTCGACCCGACACGCAATACCCAGTTGTGCGGGCTGTACCTGTCCGGGCCGCGTGAACACGGGTTCCTCTTGACCCAGTGTGAAGCGCAGGGTTTTCGCCGCATCACGTTCTTTCCCGATCGTCCCGACGTGCTGTCGCGTTATGACGTCACGCTGACGGCCGATCGCGCGCGGTTTCCGGTGCTGCTGGCCGGCGGCGAGGAAGTCGAATCGGGTGAACTGGCGGACGGCCGCCACTTCGCACGTTTCGTCGACCCGCATCCCAGGCCGAGCTACCTGTTCGCACTGGTTGCGGGGCATCTCGAAAAGATCGAACGTGCCTATCGCACCGCCGACGGTCGTGACGTGAGCCTGCGACTGTGGGCCGAAGCCGACGCGATCGACCGTTGTCATTACGCGATGGAGGCACTGCAACGCGCGATGCGTTGGGACGAGCACGCCTACGGCCGCAACTACGACCTGCCGGTGTTCAACGTGGTCGCGACCCATGACTTCAATATGGGCGCGATGGAGAACAAGGGCCTCAACATCTTCAATTCGAAGTACCTGCTGGCCGACCCCGACACCACCACCGACGATGAGTACCGCCGCATCGAGGCCGTGATCGGCCACGAGTACTTCCACAACTGGAGCGGCAACCGCGTGACCTGCCGCGACTGGTTCCAGCTTTCCTTGAAGGAAGGTTTCACGGTATTCCGCGAACACAGTTTCTGCGAAGCCATGCATTCGGCCGCGCTGAAGCGCATCGAGGACGTGGCCACGCTGCGTCGCGTGCAGTTTCCGGAAGATGCCGGTCCGCTGGCGCACGCGGTGCGCCCGTCCGAATATCAGGCCATCGACAACTTCTATACCGCTACTGTCTACGAGAAGGGTGCGGAATTGATCCGCATGATTGCCGGCCGCCTCGGCCCCGCGAAATTTCGTCTCGGCACCGATTTGTACTTCTCGCGGTTCGATGGACAGGCTGTCACGATCGACGACCTGTTGGCGGCTCTGGGTGAAGCCGGTGGCGTGGACCTTTCGCCCTACCTCGCGTGGTACGCGCAGGCCGGCACCCCGGAAGTCCACGCGCGTGGCGAATACGATGCCGCGGCCGGGCGCTATGCCCTGACGCTGTCCCAGCACATTCCGCCCACACCCGGCCAGCCGCACAAGCAGCCGGTGCCGATCCCGGTGAACGTCGCCCTGTTCGACAGCGACGGCAGCCCGATTCCCTTGAAGCCCGAAGGCGAAGCCGCAACGCCGGGCGTGCTGGAGCTTGACCAGAGCGAACAACGCTTCGTGTTCGCGGATGTGCGGTCTGCGCCCACGCCGTCGCTGTGCCGGGGATTTTCCGCGCCGGTGCGCGTGTCGTTCGATTACACCCCCGCGCAGCTTGCGTTGTTGTTGCGCCACGAAACCGAAGGTTTCGACCGCTGGAACGCCGCACAGCAATTGGCCGGGCGAGCGTTCGACGAAGCGCGGGACCACGGCGCCGCACACGCGGCTGGCGATGCCTGGCTGGATGCGCTGACCCAATTGTTCGGTGCACGTGCGAACACCGATCCCGCGTTGCTGGCGGATTTGCTGACGCCGCCTTCCGAACTCGAACTGGCCACACGCCACCAGCCGTTCGACCCGGATGCAGTGCACACGGCGCGTGCATCGCTGGAACAGGCATTGGCGCAACGTCTGGGTTCCACGCTTGCCGACGCCTATCACGAACTGCATCGCGGCGAACCCGGCGCGCTCGACCAGGCTGCCGCCGGCCGCCGCCGCCTGAAGGGGCGCGTGCTCGCGCTGCTGCTCCGACACGATGCGGCGGCTGGCGCGGAACTGGCGTTCGCGCAATATCGCAACGCGCATGGCATGACCGATCGTCTTGCTGCACTGGCGGCGCTGGTGCGCGCGAATTCGGCGCAGGCGGGCGAAGCGCTGCGGTTGTACCGCGAACGTTTCGACGGCGATGCGCTGACACTGGACAAATGGTTCGTGCTGCAGGCAACCGTCCCCCTCCACGCCACCCTTGGACGCGTGCAGGCGCTGGAATCCGATCCGGCGTTCACCCTGGCCAACCCCAACCGCGTCTACGCATTGCCGGGCGCGTTTGCGCGCGCCAACCCCGTGGCATTTCATCGCCCCGACGGCGCCGGCCATCGCTGGTTCGCCGAGACCCTGGCACGGATCGACGCCCGCAACCCGCAGCTTTCGGCGCGGCTGGCCAAGGCATTCGAGGACTGGCCGCGGCTGGAGTCAGGCCGGCGCGCGTCGGCTGAAGCCACCCTGCGCGATCTGCTAGGCCGGGGACGGCATTCCCCCGACCTCACGGAAATCCTCAACAGGGTGCTCGCGGCGGGCGCCGCAATCCGCTGAACGCAGGTCACCTGCGAACCAGCGCGTGAAGGCGTACTATCGGGTACAGGAATCTTTTCCAGCCCGGAGGTGCGCCATGCGCAACATGCTTCGATCCAGGGCATGGAGGTGCCTCGCGCGCCTCACGATGTCGTGCCTCGGCGCGATCGCGCTCGCCGGCTGTGCAACCGGTTACGTCTACGTGCAACCGGATGCCGCGACCGGCGGCGGTTACTACACGGGCGAGGAAGGCTATTCGGGGCAGGGCTATTACGACTATTACGGGACCGGCCCGTACTATCCCGATACCAGTGGCTACGACTATTACAATGGCACTTACCCGAATTCCGGGGTGTTCGGCTTGTGGAACGGCTACAGCGGAAGTTACGGATACGTGCCGCGGTTCACCTTCAACGTCGGCATCTCGAACGTCTGGAATTTCCCGGGTTACTGGGGTCCCTGGTACTCCACGGTCATTCCGGTCTGGAGATGCCGCCGCCAGGGCTGCAATCGTTACCCATGGCGCGGCCATCGCCATGATTGGCGAACCAGCCACCGCCAAGCGGGCAGCCACGGCGCCATTGCCGTTGCCCCGTCGTCGCATCCGGACAAAGGGACTGCGACGCCACCCATGACGTTTGCCGACGACCCGCGGGTTCGACCAGAGGTCTCTCACAGCGGCCGTTTCTTCAAAACCTTGCCGACCCTGCTGCCACCGGGGCAGTTCGGGAATGGTTACCGGCGAGCCTCGACGAGGATTGTGCGGCCCGATCCGATCCGCGCAGCCAGCCGGATGCCGACCACGCCCCGCGCTGTCGTGCCCGCCCGGCCCGCATACCGCGCGCATGCACTGAAGCCCGATTTGGCCAACCAACGTCCGCAGATGTGGCGCGCCCCCGCGCTGGGACCACGTGATTTCAGCGCAGCCCACCGCACGAGCTACCACGCGCCGGTACCCAAGTTCATCAACCGGGCTGCGTTGACCCGCGATCGCGCACCGGTATATCGCGCTTCCCGCACGTCTGCACATCCGGCCTACCGGCCTGTCGTGCCAGTCTACAGACCAACCAGGTCGTCCTCTTCGGGCAAGAGCCATACTTACAAGCCCAAGGGTCACTAGGGCCTGACGCTATGCCAACGAGGAGTTGCTCCGCAGGGCCGCCCAACAAGACGGGGAGCGCTGTTATGGCGCTCCCCGTCTGGTCCCCTTGCCTGACCCGGATGACCCGGGCCATGTTGTTCAGTACTTGATATTCGCGACCACGTCTTCCAGTTCGTGCAACTGCCGTTCGACCGGTTTCGTCATATGCTGCGCGGCACTGGTCGGGTACGACTCACGAATCTCCTCGGTCTGAAGCTCGAGTTCACCCGTGTGGACGAACGCGTCGTGACGGCGGCGTATCTCTTCCCACTCTTCGTTGGTCATTTCGACAAAGCTCATCACACCACTCCTCTCTCTTTGCGCGGAAACGCCGGCCGGCAACAAACCGGATACTTCAAGTGGCATTCATCCGCAGCCGCTGATACTCTTCGCCGAAAGGGGCAGTTGCGATTCAACCCGCCACTTCGACGCCCGATGTCTTTCCCGAATCTGGCGCCCGGAACTCGGTTACTCTGGATTCCCCCTGTTCCTGATGACCGCCGGGCGCCAGTTCCTTTTCGCAGCCATCCGGGCTGCTTCCCGACGATGCAAGACCGGTCCTGTCTCCGGTCCCGTGCCGCTCGCAACGGCTGCGTCGGCGGGAGCGCAAGAGTGTTTCTGCACGCCGCATGCCAAACCATCGGCCGCTGCGCCCGAAATTTGCAAGAGATTGTTACTTTGCCGGGTAGGCACCCGATTACGTGCGCCACGCACGTCCGCGGTAACGTTTTGCAACAATTCGCGACGGCAATTGCAAACGAGAGTTCACATTTCCGGCGCTTGACGCGCCGTCCCGCGTCGCATGTGGAAACCAGTGACACGACATGACCCGTTATGACGTCATCGTGGTGGGAGGCGGGCACTCCGGTACGGAAGCCGCATTGGCGTCCGCGCGTTGCGGCGCGCGCACGCTGCTGCTGACCCACAACATCGAAACCATCGGCCAGATGAGCTGCAATCCCGCTATCGGCGGGATCGGCAAGGGCCATCTGGTGAAAGAGATTGACGCGCTGGGCGGCGCGATGGCGCACGCCGCGGACCTCGCCGGCATCCAGTGGCGCACCCTCAATGCCTCGAAGGGGCCCGCCGTGCGCGCGACGCGCTGCCAGGCCGATCGCGTGCTGTACAAGGCTGCGGTCCGGCGCATGGTCGAGCAGCAATCGAATCTCGAAATTTTCCAGCAGGCGGTCGATGACCTGGTCATCGAATCCGGGCACGTCGCCGGCGTCGTCACGCAAATGGGCCTGACGATCCGCGCGTCGCGCGTGGTGCTGACGGTCGGCACCTTTCTCGCCGGCAAGATCCACATCGGTCTCGAAAGCCACGCGGGTGGCCGCGCCGGTGATCCGCCCGCCACCATGCTGGCGAAGCAACTGCGCGAATTGCCGTTGGGCGCCGATCGCCTGAAGACCGGAACGCCGCCGCGCATCGACGCGCGCATGCTGGATTATTCGGCGTTCGAGCAACAATCGGGCGATGATCCGCTACCGGTGTTTTCGTACCTCGGTTCGCGCGACCAACATCCGCGCCAGGTGCCGTGCTGGATCACCCACACCACGGAACGCACCCACGAGATCATCCGTGATGCGCTCGACCGCTCGCCGCTCTACACCGGCAAGATCGAAGGCGCCGGACCGCGCTACTGTCCGTCGATCGAAGACAAGGTGGTGCGGTTCACCGGCAAGGCATCGCACCAGATCTTCATCGAACCGGAAGGCCTCGACGCGATCGAGATTTATCCCAACGGCATTTCCACTTCGCTGCCGTTCGATGTGCAAATCGAACTGGTGCACTCGATCCCGGGTTTCGAGCACGCGCACATCACGCGCCCCGGCTACGCCATCGAATACGACTATTTTGATCCGCGCGGCTTGCAGCCGTGGCTGGAAACCAAGGCCATCGCGGGGCTGTACCTCGCCGGTCAGATCAACGGCACCACGGGCTACGAAGAAGCCGCCGCGCAAGGCCTGATTGCGGGGCTCAACGCCGCGCGTGCCGTGCACGATTCGGAACCATGGTGGCCGCGCCGCGACGAAGCCTACGTTGGCGTACTGATCGACGACCTCACCACCAACGGCACCATCGAGCCGTACCGCATGTTCACCTCGCGTGCGGAGTACCGTCTGCACTTGCGCGAGGACAACGCCGATTTGCGCCTCACCGAAAAAGGCTTCGAACTTGGAGCGGTGCCGGCGATGCGTTTCGATGCGATGCGCGCGAAGCGCGACGCCGTGGAACGCGAAACCACGCGTCTTAAAAGCCTGTGGGCAACACCGGTCAACGCGCGCGGCGCGGCGCTGCAGGCGCAACGCGGCATCACGCTCACGCACGAAACCAGCGCGCTGGACCTGCTGCGGCGTCCCGAACTCGATTACGCCGCATTGACGGACACGCAAGGTTTCGGTCCTGCCGTCGAACGCGAAGACGTCGCCGTGCAGGTCGAGGTGCAGGCGAAATACGCGGGCTACCTGGATCGCCAACGCGACGAGATCGAGCGCCAGCGCCGCCATGAATCCACACCGATCCCTGAAGACTTCGACTACGACCGCGTGCGCGGCTTGTCGGCCGAGGCCTCTGCCAAATTGAAGTGCGTGCGTCCGGTGACGTTGGGACAGGCACGCCGCATCAGCGGCCTCACCCCGGCCGACATTTCGTTGCTGCTGGTGCATTTGCATCGGCAGCGCGGAGCTACACGCGCTGCGTGAGGCGTTCGTGGGTGTTCCGACGGGGTTAACGCGCGCGCTGCAATGATCGACTCAGCATTGCTGCGCGTGACCTCCTGGTTGCGAAGCAGTGTGACGGTGATCACCGGCGAGCGCAGGCGCGCCAAAACATCGGAGGAAACACCCCACGGATGATCCGCGAATCGGCTGTCAATTGGACCCGCGACATCTATCGGCCGTTGCGCCACGCCGGTCGGCGCGTGTCGCGCAAGTTGATCACGCGACCGACCCGCGTATCGCGGCAAGCCGAACGGTATCCCGTACTCGACAATGCGCGTTTCGTGCTGATCGCACTGGTCGTTGCGGGACACCTGCTGGAACAGCTCGTGGATACAGGACCGTTCGCCGCAGCTGCCTATTGCTGGATCTATCTGTTCCACATGCCCGCGTTCGTATTGATTTCCGGCGCGCTGTCGAAACCGACCCTGACGCGACGCCGTGCGTGGGCGATCGTGACACGTCTGCTGCTTCCGTTCGTCGTGTTCCAGACCCTTTATTCCGCCTCGGATGCATGGCTGTTTCACACGGGCGATTGGTCGCAGGGCTATCTGACGCCGTACTGGCTGCTGTGGTATCTGATGAGCCTTGCATGCTGGCGTCTGCTTTTGCCGCTGTTCGCACGCCTGAAGTTTGCCTTGCCGTTGGCCGTCGCCATTGCCTTGGCGGCTGGCGTGGCACCGTGGATCGGCTACACCTTGTCGCTGTCGCGCACGTTGGTGTTCTTCCCGCTGTTCCTGCTCGGCTACCAGATCGGCGCCAGAAAACTTCAGCGCCTGGGTTCATTTTCCAGCCACAGACTGGCTGCGGCAGCGATACTGATTGTCGCCGTCATCGGCGCCTGGTTTTTGCGCGATCTCGATCCGGAATGGTTGTACGACTCGGTGGGCTATGCCGCCCTGGATGCGGCGCCTTGGTCAGGAGCGGCTGAACGACTGGCTTTGTTGTCGGCCTCGGTGGCGTGCGCGCTCTCGATGATCGCACTTGTTTCGCACCATGCAAACCATACCGGCTTTGGAAAACACAGCCTGACCGCCTATTTGATGCATGGTTTTCTGGTGCGTGGGCTGGTGGCGGCAGGCGTGTTTGCCTGGCTTGCGCATTTGCTTCCGCCCTTCGCGCAACTTTTGGCATGCGGCGTTGCGGGCGCCGCGATAGCCACGGTGTTGTCGACCCGACGCGCTGCGCGGCTTTGCGCGCCGCTGACCCAGCCGGCGGCGTGGGTTCGCAATTTGCTGCAGAAGCCATACGATGCCATACGCGTGCGGATGGAATAGAACAAACGTCTGTATTAGGCTTGGCGAATCCGATCGCCAAGCCAATTGGGAGATTCCAAACCATGCTTCGTCCCCGTGACCTCGCCTGCGCGGTGGCGCTGGCGCTTGCCAGTTCCGCCGCCCTTGCGCAATCCTCGCCGCCCGCGGTCCAGCCTTCCGGTCACGCCGGTTTGTTCGACCGGATGGTGGTGTTCGGCGACAGCCTGAACGACGATGGCAACCTGTCGCTGGCTCTGCAACTGCCGCAGATCATGCGATTCACGACCAACCCGGGCCAGACCGCCGTCGAGCACATCGGCGATTATCTCGGCATCGGCATCAATCCCGCGGTGACAGGCGGCACCGATTTTGCCTTCGGCGGTGCCGGCGTGGTCAATAATTCACCGGGCACGCCTTCGACAGTGCCGACCCTGCCGAGCCAGCTCGGCATGTATCTGCACGCAACCGGCGGCAAAGCCGACCCCCGCACGCTTTACGCGGTGTGGGGAGGCGCCAACGACATCTTCTACGCGGCGACTTCAGGGGCCGCCGCAGCCGGCGCGCAGGCCAAGGTTGAGCAACTGGTGCAGGTGCAAGTGCAGCAGGCAGTCGCGGCGAATCCGGCACTGGCCGGCAACCCGGCTGGGCTCCAGCAGCTCACACAGCAAATTACCGCGGCGGTCACCGCGCAGGTGGTGCCGGCGGCCGAGGCCGAGGCAGGCGTATCCAGCCTGATGAACGCCACCCAGGTCCAGGCCAGTGTCCAGAATGCCGCGACGACCGAACTCGGCATGATCAGCCAGCTCGGCGGCAAGTCGGGGGCGCGCTACGTGATGGTGTTCAATCTGCCCAACATCGGACTGACGCCATCCGGCCTGGCGCAGGGAGCTGCAGCAGCCACCCAGCTTACCGGCCTGTCGCTGATCTACAACAACACGCTCAACGCGGGGCTTGCAGGCGCCGGCGTCAACATCATTCCCGTCAATACCTTCGCGCTGCTCGACGAATTCGTCGCCGACCCGAGCCGCTACGGGTTGACCAATGTCACCGCACCGGCCTGCACTGGCGGCGATGGCAGCTCGTTCGAATGCCTGCCGGCCGGCACGCCGGGCGCCACCGTCACCTATGCACCAGGCACCCAAAACACCTATTTGTTCGCCGATGGCGTGCACCCCACCGCCGCCGCGCACGCGATGTTGGCCCAGTATGCCGAATCGATCATCGCGGCACCCGGGGAAATGTCGTTGCTGGGCGAGGCGCCGTTGCAAATCAACCAGAGCCTCAACCGTTCCGTGATCGACCAGGCGACCACCCGTCTCGCCGGGGCGCCTGGCAACGGACTGCGCCTGTGGGCCAACTACGACCACGCGCGGCAACGGCTCGATGCGCAAGCAAATTCGCCCGGCAGCCACAACAATGCCGACACGCTGAGCGTCGGCGCAGACATCCACCCGTCCGATTTCCTGACCACCGGCCTCGCCCTCACCGCCGGCCAACAGAAGGACGATTTCTCCGGCGATGCCGGTGGTTTCAAGTTGCGCGATACCCTCGCCACAGGCTACGCCATGTGGGCCCTCGACCAGGCCTGGTTCGGTGCAATCGGCAGTTTCGGACACCTGGGCTACAGCGATGTCCACCGCAACATTCCGATCGGCCCTGCAATGCGTCACGAGGCGGGTACCACTTCCGGCTCGCACGTTGCGCTGGCCTTGACCGGAGGCTGGTGGGTCGATCTCGGCAACTGGCGCACCGGCCCGTATGCCGATCTCACCTGGCAGCACATCCACGTCGACGGCTACAGTGAAAACGGCAGCGATGCCACCGCCATGACGTTCGGCCGGCAAGACCGTCATGCGATGATCGCCACGTTGGGGTGGCAGCTGACGGCGAATGTGCAGGCGGGCGGCGCGCTGCTGCATCCCTACGCCCGGGTGGCGTGGAACAACGACAACGAAGCGGATGCGCGTGAAGTCACCGCGGGTCTGGTGAGCATGCCCGGGACGTTCGCGCTGCCGGGTTTTGCGCCGGAGGGGAACTGGGGCAGCGTGGGCGTCGGCCTGAGCGCCGACTTCACTCGGAACTTGTCGGGCTGGATCGGCTACGACAGCCGTTTCTCGGATGCGAGCCAACACATCAACAGCCTGAACATCGGTGCAAAGTTCAGATTCTGAGCGGTTCCCGCCCCGCAACGAAAAGGCCGCGCGTCGTTCAACGCGCGGCCTCGTCATTGCAGAACGATCGTTCAGTGGTGCCTGGCGAACCTGTTGTATTCCGCTTCGGCCTGCTTGTGCAGCGCTTTCGTGGCGGCATCGGAAAGTTCGCCTGTCTTGCCACCGCTGATCTGCTGGTTTACCACCAACGTGCCACTGTCGTTCCACCCGACCTTCCTGGTCGATGTGGCAGGCGCATCCGGCTTGGGCATCTGTTCCTCGACCACGACCCACGGCAGACCGTTGCGGTACGCATACTGGGTCTTGATAAATCCCTTGTCGGCCTGGTTGACCTGCAAGATGATGAATTCGACGCCATGGATGTCGCTGAACACTTGCCAGCTGCGCGATTCGCCGATCTTGCTGGCGGTACCGGATTTCACCTTCATCCCGCCGGTCTGTCGCTTGGCTTGCTGGAATGCAGCCAGCATTTTTTCAGGCGGTGTCGGCTCGGCCGTCAGGGCCAGGTTGACGTGGGCAGGCTGGCCATGGGTCAGCACCGGTTGCTGCAGCTTGGTGGAATAAGTGCGTCCGTTGTCCTGCATGGTCGCCTGCAGCACGTACAAATCATTCGCATGAATGGCCGACGACGAGAACGGAATGTGGAAAGCCTGCGGGAACGTCGGTGGATTGAAATCCTGCTTGTTCACCGTGATGCCGGGTTGCTGGGTGACGTCCACCAGCGACAATTCCAGGCTCGCCTGCGGCGTGATCGGGCTGGGCGGATTCTCGACGGTGACAGTACCTGTCACCGCGGTAGCCGACGGCGCGGGGGTGCCGGCGGTGGAAGATGGTGAAGAAGCGACGGCCGAGGTCGAACCGCCCGACTGACTGGATGTTCCGCACCCGGCCAACAGCAGGGCGGCAATGAACAACGGCGCAACAGCAAGCTTTCGCATTGGAGAAGTCCTCATGGTGAACCGGCCTCGCGCGTGCCTGGCGAGTCGGTCCGGCTACGCAAAAACGCAGCCCAGACCTTCCATGTTACCGCGGGTCGCCGTGCGGCGAAAGCCCGCGGACGCGGCGTGCCTCGGTTTGAATTTTTCGGTCAAATCCGGAGCCGGACCGGTTACTGGTCCCGTGTTTCCGTTGCCGCCCCGGGGTTCGGCATTTCCGCGTCCAACTCTGCACGCAGCGGCCCCAACTGGTCGGCATAGGTTCGCCACAACCCGGCTGCGCGGGTGTGCAGGGGCCCGCGTACCTGGGCTACATTCAATGTCGCGACCGGCGTCGGGTTGTGGGTCAATTCCACGCAGCCCGGTTCCCATGCAAGTTCGCAGTAATCGAGCACCTTGCGCATCGTCGCTTCCGGATCCCGGGTCAGATCGGCATAGGGAACGTCAAGGATCGCGCCGGGCATCGATTCGTGCCACCGCGCCATGGTGCGCCGGTAGGCCCGATGGTAGGCGCCGAGTGTTGCCATGTCGTAACTGTATCCGTAGGCGTCGCCAAAAAATGCACGCCAGTTGGAAAAACATGTATCCATCGGATCCCGAACGAGGTGAAGGATTTTCGCCTGGGGAAGAGCTGCGTGGATCAATGCGGCCACTTGCCAGTTGGAGGGTTGCTTGTCGATGAAACGAGGCTTGCCGCGGGCGCGCCATTGGGTCTGCGTGAGGTAACGCTGCCCAAGTTGCGGGTAATCGACTTTGGCCAGACGCGCGAAATATTCATCATCATGGGTGTCCCGGCTGTCCGCAGCCCATTGCAACTGCGCGGCAAAGTCGACCATCTCGCCTGCCGATCGCACTTGGGTGTGATTGCTCAGCATCCGGTCGAGCATCGTGGTTCCCGAACGCGTGAGGCCGAGCACGAAGATCGGCTGTGGTCCCGTCAAAGCCGTTGCCGGAACCTGCGGTACCACCGCGGTACAAGCCGCAGCCAGCTTGTCCTGAAACGCAGTCTGCAAACGCGCATCAAACCGGTTGCGCGCCCGCATCACCGCGTTGCCGGCTGCCAGCGAATTCCAGGCGTCGTCCAGGCGGCCGAGATCCTCGTACTCCTTGTAGCGGGCGAATTCCAGCGCGGCATGATCCAGCGACCCCCTCGCCACCCGCGCAAGCCCCGCTTCGAGCTGCGCCAAATGATTCGACGCAGGTGTCTGGGCGTGCAGGGAAGACAGCGTATACGCGGCCCGGCCATGTTCAGGCTTCTCCCCGAGGCAGGCATCCAGCACCGTTTCTGCCTCGGACATGCGCCCGTGAAAATACAACTGGCCCCCGTGGTGAAATGCGGTTTCGGGGTCCGTGGCGCCTGCCGCGATGGCGCGTTCGACGAATCCCAGCGATTCGCCATGTTGATTGAGCCGTTGCGTGAAATCGGCCATCCGCAGCAACAAGCCTGGTGTCGAAACACGCACCAGGCCCGGGCGCGCGAGACAAGCACGCGCGGCCACCACCTCGCCCGTCTGCAGCAGCGCTTCAATCGTGTCGCACAACAGCCCGGCGTCTTCCGGTACGACCCGGAGCGCTTCGAGAGCTTCAAGCGTGGCATCCCGGATCCGGTTTTCACGCCACGCAATTTGCGAGCCGAGCAAGCGGGTCCGTACATCGCGAGGATCCTGCGCGCGCATGGCTTCCAGCTGAGCCAGCGCCGGCGCCGGCTCCCTGCGCGACAAGTAACCCTTCGCACGTTGCCAGCGTTGTTCGATTGAATGGCTCACCGCGAGGATTCCAGCATGGCAACGCTTGCGTTCGCGGCCAACCGCTGCGCAAAGACGCGCCCTGGGCACGAGGGTTCCTGCCGTTCGCTCATCTCGTCACTGCCTTATTTTGCGTAGTCGGACCCGCAACGTGCGATGCCCCCCATCACAGCAACGCGATTTCAGCAATGGCGTCGAAACGCGCCTTGATGTGCGCCAGCAGGGCGACACGATTGGCGCGCAGCGCAGCATCTTCAGCCATCACCATGACGTCCTCGAAGAATGTATCGATTGGGGTTTGCAATGCAGCCAGCCTCGTGAGAGCACCGACATAATCGCGCTGCATCGAATCGGCATCGAGGCGCGCGGCGTTGTCGGTTTCGGCAGCGTGCAGGGCCGCGGCCAATGCGTGTTCGGCGGGATCGTGCAGAAGCGAGGCATCGATCGGACGAGTCGCCGCGACGACTTCGTCGATGCCTTCCTTGCGCAGGATGTTGGCGACGCGCTTGTTGGCGACCGCGAGCTTTTCGGCTTCGGGTTGTTGTGCGAACGCCGCGACCGCACGCAGCCGCCGGTCGAAATCGATCAGACTGACCGGATGTACCGCGGCCACGGCATCGAATTGCTGCGGGGTGAGACCCTGTTCGGCGTAGTAACTGCGCAAGCGGTCCAGAACGAATTCGCGCAATTCGACGACCAGACTGCTGCGGCGAGACTCAATGCTTTTCCCCT
This sequence comes from Rhodanobacteraceae bacterium, assembly GCA_036279455.1. Classification (GTDB taxonomy): domain Bacteria; phylum Pseudomonadota; class Gammaproteobacteria; order Xanthomonadales; family Rhodanobacteraceae; genus 66-474. Next base: position 73,263 of record DASUJD010000005.1, read on the forward strand.
CTCCCTCCGGGAGAGGGTGTCCCGAAGGGGCGGGTAAGGGTCCGGGGCCTCGCGCTGCGCTGGAACCCTCGCTCCCTCCACCTTTCCCGGGAGGAGAGGAGAGCAAAGCAGAGTCCGGAATCTGCGCCAGTGCTTCCTTCAGCAACATTGCCAAATCGAGATCGAGCCCGGCCTCGACCAGCGTGCGCGCGACGCCCAATGCGGCACGCCGCAACGCGAAGGGGTCCCGGTTGCCGGTCGGCTTCAGGCCTGCCGCGAAAATGCCGGACAACGTGTCCAGCTTGTCGGCCAGAGACAGACACTGCGCCAGCACGCCTTCGGCAATGCCGTCACCGGCATTGCGCGGACGGTAGAACTCATCCAGTGCGTTCGCGACCTCGGCGGGCTCGCCCTGCGCGGTCGCGTAATGCCGGCCCATCACACCCTGCAACTCCGGAAACTCGCCCACCATCCGGGTCATGAGGTCGCACCGCGACAGGCCCGCGGCGTGCGCGGCCATGGCCGCATCGACCTCGATGCCTTGTGCGAACAGGCGCTCGGCGATCGCGCTGGCAAGCTCGGCCACGCGCACGGTCTTGTCCCAAAGGCTGCCGAGCGTCTTCTGGTAAGTGACGTTGCGGAGTGCCTGCTGGTGCGAAGCCAGCGGGGTTTTCAAATCTTCATCGAAGAAGTATTTCGCATCGGCGAAACGCGGACGAATCACGCGTTCGTAGCCATGGCGGATTTGCGCGGGATCCTTCGATTCGAGATTGGCGATGCCGATGAAATGTTCGCCGAGATCACCATCTGCACCGAACACCGGCACGAATTTCTGGTTCGTGCGCATGGTGGTCACCAGCGCTTCGTGCGGCACGGCCAGAAAATCCCGCTCGAACGCGCAGGCAATCGCTACGGGCCATTCATTGAGATTGGCGAGTTCGTCCAGCAGCACATCGTCGAGGTGTGGCGTGCCGCCGGTCGGTTTCGCCGCACGTGCCACTTCGTCGCGGATGCATTGCCGCCGTTCGGCCGGATCGGCCAGCACCTTCGCCGCACGCAATGCGTCGGCATAGCTGTCGGCATCGACCAGATGCACCGGCGCCGGACGCATGAAGCGGTGCCCGCGTGATTGCCGACCGCTTCTCACACCAAACAGCTCGCCTTCGATCACCTGACTGTCCAGCAACATCACCAGCCAGTGCACCGGCCGCACGAACGCAAAATCATGGTCACCCCAGCGCATCGGTTTCGGGATTGGCAACGCCGCAGCGGCTTCGCGCACGATTTCCGGCACGAGTTCAGCGGTGGTGTGACCAGGTGAAATACTGCGATGCACGAACCGTTCGCCTTTGGCATCGGCCACGCGTTCGAGCTGCGTCCACTCCACGCCGGTCTTGCCCGCGAAACCAAGTAGCGCCTTGGTGGGCTGGCCTTCGGAATCCAGTGCGACGTTGACGTACGGCCCGAAACTTTCGTTGTGTTGCTCGGGTTGGGTGAATGCCACGCCCGGCACCCACACCGCGAGACGTCGCGGCGTCGCGAAGGCATGCACGTGTTCGAGGTCGGCCATGATCCCGCGTTTCGACAATCCTTCGCATACGCCTTTGGCGAAGACGTTGGCCAGTTCGTCCACGGAATGGATCGGGAGTTCCTCGCATCCAATCTCGATCAATAGCGTTTTGAGCCCGTTCACATCCCTCCCTCCCTGGAGCCGGCCTCTGTTCCTGCCTCACCCTCACCGGCTGCGCGCGGCGCGGTCCAGGCCTTGGCGACGGCGTGCGCCAACGCACGCACCCGCAGGATGTAGCGCTGGCGTTCGGTCACCGAAATCGCACGACGTGCATCCAGCAGGTTGAACGCGTGGCTGGCTTTCATCACCTGCTCGTACGCAGGCAGCGGCAGATCCAATGCCACCAGCTTGTTGGCCTCCGTCTCGCAGGCATCGAAGCGATGGAACAGCTCCCTGGTGTCGGCGTGCTCGAAGTTGTAAGCGCTCTGCTCCACCTCGTTGCGGTGGAACACGTCACCATAGGTGACCACACCGTGGGGCGCAGTCGTCCACACGAGATCGAACACGCTGTCCACGTTCTGCAGGTACATCGCGAGGCGTTCGAGGCCGTAGGTGATTTCGGCGGTGACAGGCTTGCATTCCAGGCCACCGGCCTGCTGGAAATAGGTGAACTGGGTGACTTCCATTCCGTCCAACCACACTTCCCAGCCGAGCCCCCACGCGCCCAGCGTCGGCGATTCCCAGTTGTCCTCGACCAACCGCAGATCATGCACCAGCGGATCGATGCCGAGTTCGCGCAAGCTTCCAAAATAGCGTTCCAGCACGTCGTCGGGATTCGGCTTCAGCACCACTTGATATTGGTAGTACTGCTGCAGGCGATTGGGATTCTCGCCGTAACGGCCGTCGGTCGGTCGGCGGCACGGTTGCACGTAGGCCGCGGCCCAGGGCTCGGTGCCAAGCGCGCGCAGGAACGTCGCAGGATGAAAGGTGCCCGCGCCAACTTCGAGGTCCAGCGGCTGCAGCAATACGCAACCCTGATTTGCCCAGTAGCGATTCAGGGTCTGGATGACTTCCTGGAAGGTCGGAGCGGGCATCGGCTCACAGGTGCGCTGGACAAAGCGCGTTAGTATAGCCGCGAGGCCCAAATCCTCGGTGGTCCACGCGGATCGAAGCCTGTTCTTGGCAGCGGAAATGGCGATGGCGGCGATACCCAATTCGACCACGGTTCTTGGCCGGCACGGTCGCCTGGAATTGGGCGAGGTGCTGGCGGCGCTGGTTGCCGACGGCCTGTTGGCCGCCGAGGACGCCAAGCGCATCCGCGCCGCCAGTCGCGCCGGCCGTGGCGCGGTGGAACTGCATCCGTTGGTCGTGATCGCGTCAGCGAAACCCGAGAACCGCAGCGATCCCGGCAAACCGCTGACGGTGGAATCGTTGACCGTGTGGCTGGCCGACAAGGCCGGGCTGCCATACCTCAAGATCGACCCGATGAAGATCGACGCGGCCGCGGTGACACAGGCCGTCAGCCAGGCCTACGCGCAGCGCCATCGCATCCTGCCGGTCGCGGTCAACCACGGCACGGTCACCTTCGCCAGCGCCGAGCCCTTCGACGCGCGCTGGGCCGCCGACCTGTCGCAGATGCTCAGGCGCGAAGTGAAACGCGTGGTCGCGAATCCATTGGACGTCCATCGTTACCTGATGGAGTTCTACGGCGTGCAACGTTCGATCGCGAAAGCGCGCGAGGCCAAGCAGGATTCGATGGACGGCTCGGCGATCCTGAACTTCGAGCAGTTGCTGGAACTCGGCAAGTCGGGCGAAATCGGTGCCGACGATCGCCACGTCGTCCACATCGTCGATTGGCTGCTGCAATACGCGTTCGAGCAGCGTGCGTCGGATATCCACCTGGAACCGCGCCGCGAGGCCGCGCAAATCCGCTTCCGCATCGACGGCGTGATGCACAACGTGTTCGAGTTGCCGCCGGCGGTAATGACCGCGGTGACGGCGCGCATCAAGATCCTCGCGCGGCTCGACGTCGCCGAGAAACGCCGCCCGCAGGACGGGCGCATCAAGACCCGTTCGCCCGGCGGCCGTGAAGTCGAGTTGCGCATCTCGTCGATGCCGACAGCATTCGGCGAGAAGATCGTGATGCGCATCTTCGACCCCGACATCGTGGTCAAGCGATTCGCGCAACTCGGGTTTTCACCCGAAGAAGAGAAAACCTGGCGCACGATGGTCGAGCGTCCTCATGGCATCGTGCTGGTCACGGGCCCGACGGGGTCGGGCAAGACCACCACGCTGTATTCCACGTTGAAGCACCTCGCGCGACCGGAACTCAACGTGTGCACGGTCGAAGATCCGATCGAGATGGTGTCGCCGGAGTTCAACCAGTCGCAGGTGCAACCCGCGATCGACTTCGATTTCGCGGCCGGCGTGCGCACGCTGCTGCGCCAGGATCCGGACATCATCATGGTCGGCGAGATCCGCGATCTCGAAACCGCGCAGATGGCGGTGCAGGCTTCGCTCACCGGGCATCTGGTTCTCTCGACGCTGCACACCAACGATGCTCCGTCGGCCATCACGCGGCTGCTCGATCTTGGCGTGCCGCATTACCTGATCCAGTCCACGCTCGCCGGCGTGGTCGCGCAACGCCTGGTGCGTACGCTGTGCCCGCACTGCAAGGCCAAGGCGAAACAGGATCCGCAAACCTGGTCGGTACTGACGCGCGGCTGGGTGCTGCCGCCGCCCGCCGAAGTCTGTGAACCGGTCGGTTGTCTCGAATGCCGCAAGACCGGTTTTCTCGGCCGCACCGGCGTCTACGAGATGATGACGATCTCGCCGCGGTTGCGCGGCATGATCACCGCCAATCTCGATCTCGGCGCCTTCACCGGCGGCGCACTGGAAGAGGGCATGCAGCCCTTGAAGATTTCCGCCGCCACCCAGGTGCGGCGTGGGCTGACCACCGTCGAGGAAGTGTTGTCGGTGCTGCCGGCGGCAGACTGAGGTATCGTCGCGGTCGACGTTTGCACCGTTATGCTGCAACCGCAAATCCTTGGACCTGATGCGATGCAATCCTTGTTGCTGATCCAGACCGGCGAGGCGCCGGATTCCGTGCGTGCGCAGTTCGGCGGTTTCGCCGATTGGTTCCGCGAAGCGATGCGCCTGCAACCTGCGCAGATGCGCGTGGTGCGCGTCGATGAAAGCGAATCATTGCCCGACCCGGAAAGCATCGCCGGCGCCGTGATCACGGGTTCCGCGGCAATGGTCACCGAACGCACGGGCTGGAGCGAACGCACCGCCGAGTGGATTCGCGCTGCCATGGCTGTCCGAACGCCGCTGTTCGGCGTGTGCTACGGACACCAGTTGATGGCGGATGCATTGGGCGGCGAGGTGGGCTGGCTACCGAACGGTCGCGAGATCGGCACGCATGTCATCACCCGCGACACAGGTACCGATACCGTCGGAATGGACGGATTGCCTGCAGCGTTTCCCGCGCACACCACGCATCGGCAGTCGGTGCTGGCGCCGCCGCCCGGCGCCGAGATCCTCGCACATTCGAAACGCGATCCACATCAGTTGCTGCGCTATGCGCCGCAGGCGCTTTCCACCCAATTCCATCCCGAATTCAGCGTGGAATTCATGCGCGCCTACATCGCGGCGCGCGCAAACAGCTTGCGCGAAGAGGGTCTCGATCCCGACGCGCTGATGCACGCCGTCGTCGAAACCGAAGCCGCCCGCGCGTTGCTGGAGCGCTTCGCGCACACCGCGCTACGACGCCAACGCGCCGCGGCTTGATTGGAAGATTAAAGGAATCCCCGAGGAACCGTCGCGACTGAATCGGCATGGATTGCCGATCTGAATGCCCCCGGGTCAAGCCCGGGGCAGGCTGCGGCGGGCCGCAGGGCGAGCCACATGGACGTTGCGGGTAGCGCAGCAGGTTATCCGGGGATTCCTCAATAACTCCGCTGGCGCAGCCGCCGCTCCACCACCCCGCGCGAAATCACCGCGAACAAGATCCCGAAAACGAAACCGGCGAGGTGCGCCCACCACACCACGGTGCCGAAGCCCGGCCCCGCCCAGGTGAAAAGCAGTTGCAGAAGTACCCACATGCCGATCAACAGTGCTGCCGGCACGCGAATGAACTGAAGATACAGGCCCAGCGGCAGTACCAGCCCCAGGTGCGCGCGCGGAAACAGCGCGAGATAGGCACCCAGCGTGGCCGACACCGCGCCGCTGCAACCAACGATCGGCCGCAGCTGCCCGGACAGTGTCCAGGCGCCGATCAAGTTGGCGAAGGCGCCTCCGATCAGGAACAACGCCAGAAACCTGCGCGAACCGAGCGCACGTTCCGCGGGCAGTCCGAAGATCACCAGGAACAGCATGTTGCCCAGCAGGTGCATCCAGTCGGCGTGCATGAACAGCGAGGTCAACGGGCGCAGCCACAACAAGCCGTCGAATGCATTGCCGTGTTGAAACAGATGCGCGGGCACGGTGCCCCAGTCGCCCAACACCGCGTAACGCATCGTCGGCGCCGACAACATAAGCCACAGGTAACAGGCAACGCACGCCACCACCAGCGTCGGCGTGACCCAGCGCAGGTGTGCATGCTTGCGACTGGGTACATCAACAAACATGGATGCTCAACGCTCCATCCGAAGCAGCTGTTGTGAAAAGTCAGGCCACGGAAGGCCGTTCTGGTGTTTGTGTGGGTGGCACACGTCTGGCCGCCATACCGCTTGTGTTGCAGCGATCAAGGACGATCGCACAACAAGCGCACGCGCGCGAAGTTTCGCTTGCCGACCTGCAACACGCCTTCGAATCCATCTCCGAACACGCGTTGCGGGTCCTCGGCCACCACGGCGTCGATCCGTACGGCACGCTCTTTCAGCTTGCGATTGGCTTCCGAGTTGCTGGACGTCAAGCCCGCTGCGGTCAGCAGCGCGGGCAGGCGCAACCCCTCGGCTGGCACCACAACGTCCTTGAGCGGCAGCGAAGCGGTATCGCCTTCGCCGCGCACCACTGCGTGCCAGCCGGCGATCGCCTTTTCCGCTTCGGCGATGCCGTGGAAGCGTGCGGCCAGTTCGCGCGCCAGACGCAGCTTGGCGTCGCGCGGATTCAGGGCGCCCCCGGCGACGGCTCGCTTCATTTCCGCGAGCTCATCCAGCGACACCTCGAAACTCAGCAATTCGAACCAGCGCCACATCAGCTCGTCGCCGATCTTCATCGTCTTGGTGACCATGTCGATCGCGGGCTCGTCGATGCCGATGTAGTTTCCGAGCGACTTCGACATCTTCTGCACGCCGTCGATGCCCTCCAGCAACGGCATCGTCAGCACGATCTGCGGCGGCTGCCCGAAGTGTTCCTGCAAGCCGCGACCCATCAACAGGTTGAAGCGCTGGTCGGTGCCGCCGAGTTCGACGTCGCACTTCAGCGCCACCGAGTCGTAGCCCTGTACCAGCGGATACAGGAACTCGTGGATCGCGATCGGCTGCTGCGCCGCATGGCGCCTGGCGAAATCGTCGCGCTCCAGCATCCGCGCGACGGTGTGCTGCGCCGCAAGCCTGATCATGTCCGCCGCATCCATCTTGCCGAACCATTCGGAGTTGAAACGCAATTCGGTGCGTTCGCGATCCAGCACCTTGAATACCTGGTTCGCATACGTTTTCGCATTGCGCGCGATGTCCTCGCGCGAAAGCGGCTTGCGGGTGACGTTCTTGCCGGTCGGGTCGCCGATCATTCCTGTGAAATCGCCGATCAGGAAAATTGCGGTGTGGCCGAGATCCTGGAACTGACGCATCTTGTTGAGCAGCACCGTGTGGCCGAGATGCAGGTCCGGCGCGGTCGGATCGAAGCCCGCCTTGACGCGCAGCGGACGCCCGGGCGCAAGGCGCAACTCGAGTTCTTCGTCCTTCAGGATGTCGACCGCACCGCGATGGATGAGGGCAAGGGCTTGCTGGTTGGAAGGCATCGATTTTCCGAAACAGAATGCAGCTGCGACTGGATGAAAACGCGGATTGATTCAAACTGCAGGAGTGACGCCCGGGTTAATTATGTGTTAACCACAAAAAGGAGTGCAAATCTTTGTGAAACAAGGCATTGACGCACGCTTCACCAGACGGCTATGGTACGGCCCGTCGCGCGTCTTCGCCCTTCTTGTGGACTTTCCAATGCATCGTCACCTCCGTGATGCCGCCCCCCATGCTGTGCATCGCCGGGCGATCCGTCGCAAGACCCGCCATTGTCATTCCCTGTTCTACGCGCGCTGTGCGCACTGGTCCTTTCACGCCGAAGCGCCATTCAGCGCATTCCACTGGACGCGCGAGCGGTGGGCATTGGGCGGCGGCGCGTTTCTCCTGGCCCTGTTGACGTTGCTGGGCATTCCGGCCTGGGCCAATGCGGTTCGGCGCGAGGCGGTCCAGCCTGTCATGCGCGAAACCGTTGCATTGCAGCTGCCCCCGGCCCCGAAGGAAACGGCACGCCCCACCGTCGCGGCGTGGCAAAGCGTCGAAGTCCAGCCGGGGCAAACGCTTTCCGAAATTTTCCAGAACCAGGGCTTCAACGCCACCGACCTCGCCGGGGTCATGGCGAGCGGCAAGGATACCGGCGCACTGAAAACCCTGCACCCCGGCGACCAGCTTGCCTTTCTGGCGGACGCGAAGGGACGCTTCGAGGGCCTTCGCTACAACCCCGATTCCGCCACCCGGGTGACCTTGACCGCGCAGGCAGACGGCAGCATGCATGTACAAGTCACGACACTGCCGGTCGAACGCCAAGTGCACTTCGCGCATGGGACGGTGAAGGGTTCGTTGTTCGCCGCCGGTGAAAAGGCGGGCCTTTCCGAAACCATGGTGTTGAAGCTCGCTGACGTATTCAAGTATGACATCGACTTCTTGAAGGACCTGAAGCGCGGCGATCAATTCACCGTCGTGTACGACGACATTTATCGCAATGGCAAATACGACGGCGCCGGCAACATCATCGCCGCCGAATTCATCAACAACGGCCATCGTTACACCGCTTACCGCTTCAAGCAATCCGACGGCAGCGTCGCGTACTTCAGCGCCGATGGCCGCCCGCTGCGAAAAGCGCTGCTGCGCACGCCGGTGTCGTTCACCCGCATTTCCTCGCGCTTCGGCATGCGGGTGGATCCGATTCTCGACAAACGGCGGTTGCACGCCGGCATCGACTACGCCGCACCCACCGGCACGCCCATCCATGCCGCCGGCAACGGCGTCATCGTCTTTCGGGGCCGGGCGCGCGGCTTCGGCAATCTCATCAAGGTCCGCAACACTCCGACGTACACCACGGGCTACGGCCACATGTCGCGCTTCGCCAAGGGCCTGCACGTCGGTTCGCACGTGACCCAGGGCGAGGTGATCGGCTACGTGGGACAAACCGGTTGGGCCACCGGCCCGCACCTGCACTACGAGGTGTGGGTCCACGGCGTGCCGAAAAACCCGTTGACGGTGACCATGCCCAAACCCGAACCGCTCACGGGCAAGTTGATGGCCGACTTCAAGGCGCAGAGTGCGCCGATGGTGGCGCGCATCCAGATGATCGACAACGCGATCCAGCGCCTGGCGAAGCTCGACAACGACCATACCGTGGCCGCAACCACGGACTGAACACCGTGGCGGACGCCGAGCTGCCGCTCTATCTCGGACTGATTTCCGGCACCAGCGCGGACGGCATCGACGCTGCACTGGCCCGCTTCATCCCGGCGTTCAAGATCATCGCCACGGGTACGTTTCCCTATCCGGAAAAGATTCGCTCGAACGTACTCGCGCTCGCGCGCAATGCCGCGACGGTCACGCTGGATGACTACGGCCATCTCGACGTTGAACTCGGCGAGTGCTTCGCGCAGGCGGCGCTGGACCTGTTGCGCCATGCAGGCACCGACGCGCAGCAAGTCGCCGCAATCGGCTCGCATGGGCAGACCGTCTGCCATCGCCCGAGCGGACGGCATCCGTTCACCCTGCAACTTGGCGATCCCAATGTCATCGCCGAACGTACCCACATCACCACGGTTGCGGATTTCCGCCGCGCCGACGTGGCCGCGGGCGGGCAGGGCGCGCCTCTGTTGCCGGCGCTGCACGCGGCGGTACTGGCCGACCCTTCTGCGCCGCGCGCGATTTTGAATCTCGGCGGCATTGCCAACGTCACGTTGCTGATTCCGGGCCGACCCGTACTCGGCTTCGACACCGGCCCCGCGAATTGCCTGCTGGACGCATGGTCGTTGCGTCAGCGTGGCACGCCGCGCGACGAAGGCGGTGCGTGGGCGCGCAATGGCCGCGTGGATGCGGCGCTGCTGCAACACCTGCTTGACGATCCATATTTCACGGCGCCACCACCCAAGAGCACCGGGCGCGAATACTTCAATCTCGACTGGCTGGATGCGCGTTTGCGCACCGGTATCGGGCCTGCCGAGGTACAGGCGACACTGCTGCAGCTTTCCGCGCGCAGCATCGCCGATGCGCTGCGCACGCACGCGCGCGAGACGCACGAGCTGTACGCCTGCGGCGGCGGTGTGCACAACACTGCATTGATGCACGCGCTGCGTGCCGAACTGCCGGACGTGCGGGTCGACACCACCGCAGCGTTGGGCCTGGATCCCGATTTCGTCGAGGCCGTCGGTTTCGCCTGGCTTGCACGCGCGCGTCTGGAAAACCTTCCGGGTAACCTGCCCAGCGTTACCGGTGCACACGGCCCCCGCGTCCTGGGTGCAATCCACGCACCCGTCGCGTAGCCATGGATCCCGGTCGCGAGCACGCTCGCTGCTACCGAACTTCGTTGTACAAGCCTGCGCGCAGGCGACCTGTCATGCGCGAAAATCCTGCATCCCATCTGCCTGAAGCGCGGCAGTGCGTGCGCGCAAACGCGGTTCCAGCCACAGGAACAGCAACACCGCGGGCAGCACCGCCACCACGGTCAACACGAAATAGAAGCCGTAGCTGGTGGCCATCACGATGCCACCGGCAAAGAAGCCCAACAACTTGCCGGGCAGGTTCACCAGCGAGGACAGCAACGCGTACTGGGTCGCGGTGTGGTGCACGCTCACCAGCGAGGACAGGAATGCCACGGC
>DASUJD010000006.1:0-64867 GCA_036279455.1 Rhodanobacteraceae bacterium
GTAATGCGGCTTAGTTCTAACTGTTCATTCCAGCGGACGCGCGCGGCACCGCTAAATTCAAGCGTTAGGCGCCGCACAGGCCGTCCAGCCTCTGCTCCAAGTTACCCGGGTTAGCCAGCACCTCGAACTGTCGAAAGTCGCGACCATGGTTCGTCGTATGGTCGCAAGCCGAGTCGTTCGTACATCGGCGTCGCAGAATTCCAGAACCCGGAGAGTCAAATGAGAAGGCTCAGAATCATCGAACACATCTCGCTGGACGGCGTGATCCAGATCTCCGCCGATGACGGCGATTTCCCTTACAGCAACTGGACCGCGCCCTATCGAACCCCCGCTGGCCGGGACGCACTCACGGCCGCGCTGGGGGAGCGCTTCGATTTGCTGCTTGGTCGTCGCACCTACGATATCTGGTCGGGCTTCTGGCCAAAGGCACCCAGCAGTCCGATGGCGGACCGCCTCAATGCGGCAACGAAACATGTCTTCACCCACCGTCCGGAGAGTCTCGAATGGGGCCCGTTCGAGGGCTTGGGACCGGACATTGTCGAAAGTGTTCGCCGCATCAAGTCGCAGGACGGCCCGGACCTGATTCTCTGGGGTAGCTCCACGCTTACGTCGCCGGTGCTCGAACACGGGCTTGCGGATGAGGTCCTGCTGATCGTCTATCCGGTTCTGTTGGGCATGGGGAAGCGCCTCTTTGCGGAGAGAACCCCGGCATGCTCATTCGAGCTCCTCGGCACGAAAGCAATGCCTTCCGGCGTCATCCTCAGTACTTACAAGATCGCCGGGCCTTTGAAGGCCGGATGACCGGACAGGATTGACATGAGCCAATGGTGCGGAGTGACGCCTGACAATTCAAGCCGAACCCGCTTCGTGTGGCGGCTGAATCCAGGTGTCAGGCATTGCAATTCCGCTCAAGGAGAAGTTCATGGAGTATCCCTCTCTCGCCCCGGATCAGATCGCGATTCTGGGGCCTGCGGATAACGCTGCGAGCGAGACAAAGGATGTCATCCGCAAGTTTCACGAGGCGTTCGATCGTCACGATCCACAAGCCATGGAAGATCTCGTGGCTGATGATTGCGTCATCGAGAATACCAACCCCGCCCCAAACGGGGCTCGCCTCGTTGGAAAGGCTGCGTGCCTGGCGAATTGGCAAGGCATCGCCGGTTCGACGGGTGCCCGGTTCGTGCGCGAAGAGGTACTTGTCGTCGGCGAACGGGCGGTTATCAGGTGGCGTTACTGCTGGGGCACGGACGACGCCAGTTCGATCCGTGGCATCAATTTGATGCGGGTCCGTGGCGGACGCATTGTTGAAGCAATGGGTTACGTAAAAGGGAAATGAGGCGATGCCTGACAAGGCACTCCAGCCGACCGGCTGAGTTTGAGCGCCAGGCCCCTGGCCGCGACACATTTACACCATGTCGATTCCGTGCATCCTCGTTCGTCCAGTAGGCAGGATCACGTCAAGCCGGCCACTGTGGCTGGCAGCCTGATCCGACCTGCATGGAGCTCTCATGGCCACTGATACCAAAGTTGCGACTCAACGGTACTTGATTTCGTTTGATGACGGCTCGATGGACCATATTCCTGAAGAAGATTGGCCATCGGTGGGCGAGGCAGCACACAAGGTGGTTCGTGAAGCAAAGGCCGCGGGGATCTGGATCTTCGGCGGCGGTGTGGAACGCCAGCAATCGACTATTGTCGCGACAGACGGGACCATCACGGCCGGACCTGCACGGGAGACAAAGGCAGTTGTCGGCGGGTTTTCGATCATCGAGGTTTCTTCACGTGAAGAGGCAAATATTTGGGCTGCCAGGATCGCCGCTGCGTGTCGCTGCGCGCAGGAGGTTCGCGAGATCATGTTCGACCCGGAGTCCTGACAGGAATTTGCCGGGTCGTGCGGCCTGACTATCAACCCGACGCCGCTTCGTGGCGCGGCTTGACTCAAGCATCGTGGGTCAAGAAACGATGCTGCAATATGCCATCAAGGTTCTTGTAACAGTTGTAGCCTTGGTACCTGGCATCTCGTTCCAGCGAACGCGCTGCGCGTTTCGCTGGATCAGGCGTCAGGCGTCAATCCAAGTAGAGGTCTGAGAATGGGACAGGTACGGGTCGAGAGCTTTGCCATCTCACTTGACGGATACGGAGCGGGTCCGGATCAGGACATCGACCATGGGCTCGGGGTGGGCGGGGAGGCATTGCACCAGTGGTTCATTCCAACACGCACGTTCCAGAGAACCCATGGTGCGAGTGATGGCACGACCGGGGTGGACGACGATTTTGCCGCGCGGGGATTCAGGAATATCGGAGCGTGGATTCTGGGGAGGAACATGTTCGGACCGATTCGCGGCCCCTGGCCCGATTCGAACTGGAAAGGCTGGTGGGGTGACAATCCGCCGTACCACGTGCCCGTTTTCGTCCTGACCCATCACGCGCGTCCGTCCATCGAGATGGCCGGCAACACGACATTCCATTTCGTCACGGGCGGCATTCACGAGGCGCTGGACCGGGCGCGCGAAGCGGCGAACGGCATGGACGTGCGCATTGGCGGTGGGCCCAATGTGATTCAGCAGTACCTTCGAGAGGGTCTCGTCGATGAACTGCATGTCGCGATTGCGCCGGTCCTGCTGGGCCGGGGCGAGCGGTTGTTCGGCGGGGTGGACCTGCGGGCCCTGGGCTATGAATGCGTGCAGTTCGCAGCGTCCAGGGAAGCCACTCACGTGATACTTCGACGCCCATGGAAATGACGCCTGGCCACTCATTCCAGCGGATACTCATCCGTTGCACGGCTTCGCGCCGCTGAATTCGGGCGCGTTATGCGCAAGGCGAAATGGTGTCACGTCCACAAAACCGCTCACAGCTCATGGATCGCCCCGGTGCGGTGCAGCTCCACACTGTCTGGAGCTGGTGTGGGGTGAACAACTCCGAGAAGAAGGTCTATTTCAGCGTCTGGACCGACAAGGGGACTGCGAACACTTCGAGACCAAGCGATGGAGTTGCCACCACGCCAGGATGACTTGCTCCATGTGGGAGTAGCGTGGCGTACTCTGGCATTCGTTTTCAATGAACACAATTGTTTAGCCGAATATTTTGAGTATTTTCTGAGCATGGTCTATTTTTGAAGAGCTCGCTCGTCGCTCAGATGAGAGGCGCCAATGGGCGGGCTCAAACCAGGAGAAAGACGATGCGAGTCATGGTGTTTACGAAAGTCGCCGAAATCGGCGATATAAGTGCTCCCACACCCGAGGAGCTCGAGGCGTTCGCGGCGATGGACCGGTTCACCGAAGAACTGGTCGAGGCTGGCGTCTTCGTTGCCGCCGCCGGCCTGAAGAACGGAGCCGAGGCCAAGCGACTGACCTTCGATGGCACCGAGCTTGCGGTCGTCGACGGACCGTTCGCCGAGAGCAAAGAGGTGGTGGCCGGCTTTTCGATTTGGCAGGTCAAGGACGTAAACGAGGCCCTGGCCTGGGTGAAGCGCTCTCCGATGACGGCGGGGAGCGTAGTCGAAATCCTGCCGTTCTATGAAGTGGAGGATCTGGCCGAGTTCGTGACGCCCGGGGAGCTCGCTGCGCCCCGCGGCGGGGAACGCGGCAAGCTCGGCGTCGCTTGATACGGTCGGCTGGAATCACTTCTCCCCTTCGAATTTCCAAGGGGCGTGGCCGGCGATACGCCGAAGCCGACGTCGCCGCACGACGCGTTACCCCCGGCGAAACGAGCGAAGGGAATCAACGGCGAAGCCGGCCCGTACGGTGCTGGAGGTAGGGGCGCGAGCTGCAACAAATCGTTCGAGTCGACGCTGTTCCGCGGCGCGGCTTGACTCAAGCGTTGGGCCGAAAAATCCTGTTTCCGTTTGTCGATCTTGCAGGCGTCCGTTCGACGAATAGATGGGCAACGTCGCCAGTTGCCGTGACTGGCGGTTCAGCCCACCAACTTGGAGACCAACATGAAATTCATGATCTTAGTCAAGTCGAACCCGAGCCTCGAGAAGAGCATCGAAGCGGTGAGCGACTCGGCATTCAAGGCGTCTATGGCCAAAATGAATGCCTTCAACGAAGAGCTCAAGAAGGCCGGCGTGATGAAGGGTTGCGACGGTCTGCGCCCGAGCCGCGAGGGCAAGCGGGTGCGCTTCGACGGTGAATCGCGCAGCGTCATCGACGGACCGTTCGAGGGAGACTTGGTCGCAGGCTATTGGCTCTGGGAGTTGCCCAGCATCGAGGATGCCGTCGCCTGGGTCAAACGCTGCCCCAATCCCATGCCCGTGCCGTCGGAGATCGAGATTCGGCCGATCTGAATGATCAAGTCGATCGCGTTTCGTCTCGCGCGTCGCTCAACCCGAGCACCCTGACCGCTGGCGCGGTTGAGTTCCCTCCGCAGTCCATGGCTGCTCCGGCGGCAGGTCAACTCGGGCGTTGGGCGCCACGTGAACGGGTCTGGCATGATTCCTACCACACGTTTGCATGAAACGGGGTTGGTCATGTGTTTGTTGGTCGCTGCAATTCTCCTTGCCGGTGCGGCCGTGCAGAACGCGTATGCGCAGCCGCCTGCGCCAGGGCAAAGGAACGCTGCGGGCAATTCCTCTTCGATGACACGACGGGAACCGTTTCGCATGCCCGCATCGGAGCAAAAGAACATCGCGGAAAACCCGTCGTGGATGGCTCCGCAGGAACCGCTTCGCATATATGGCAACACCTGGTACGTCGGGCCTCACGGCCTCGGTGTATTCCTCATCACCGCGCCTGCGGGAGATGTTCTGATTGACGGCGGCGTGCCGGGCGACGCTCCGCTGATCGAAGCGAATATCCGAAGCCTCGGCGTCAATCTGCACGACATCAAATGGATTCTCAATTCGCACGCGCATTCCGATCATGCCGGCGGCATGGCACGACTCGCACACGACACGGGGGCGCAGGTGATCGCGGGTGCCGCGGACGCCGCGTTGCTGGAACGCGGGGGCTACGACGATCCGGAATACGGCGACAGGTTCCCGTTTCCGCCGGTGCATGTTGCGCGCGCGGTGACTGATGGGGAGCATTTGCGTCTGGGGGGTCTGGTGCTGACCGCACACGCAACACCAGGGCATACCAAGGGCAACACAACCTGGACGTGGATGTCATGCGAAGGCAAGCGCTGCCTGCATATGGTTGATGTCGGGAGCCTGTCGGCGCCCGGTTACAAATTGATCGGCAATCCAAAGTACCCGGATATCGTCAAGGACTTCGAGCGCAGCTTAGCGGTGGTTGCAGCACTGGCTTGCGACATCCCGCTCGCTCCGCATCCGGGCATGGTAAATTTCTGGGAGCGCGTGGCCAAGCGCAAGCAAGGCGATGCGGATGCACTGATGGATCCCGCGGGATGCCGCGCTTATTCGGAATTTGCACGCAAGAGCTTCAAGGCAGAACTGGCGAAGCAACGTGCAGATGCTGCCGCGCCAAGGTAGCAGCCTCGAAATGCCGCTCGACAACGCGCTGCAGCCGACCGTCGTCCCGCTACGCGGGCTGCCGTCGGCCGAGCCCAAGCGTCATGATGGTTTTGGCGCCTGACATCTCAATCCAGCGGACGCTCCTGCGCGCGCCGCAAATTCGGACGTTGGACCTTTGGTGTTACCCATGAGCTACTTCGTTGCAATCCGCAAAAGCAGGTTCGCCGTCGGCCTTTCGGTATCGTTCTGGCTGCTCGTGACACTCATATTGATTGCGGGCAGCCTGAGGTCCGCGCATGTATTGAGTGCGCTTGTACTCGGCACGCTATCGCTTCTGTGCCTGGGGTATTCGTTGTACGGCAGGCAGTTCTCCCGTGCCCGGTGGCGCAGCAGGTCCGCTCTGCACCATGTCCTGTGGTTTGTGGTCGCCGTTGGTGCTGTTGCCGGCATGGCGTTATCGATTTGGCGGTTTCTGGTTTAACCACTCATTCCAGCGGTTGCTCATCCCGCTACGCGGGCTGCCGTCGGCCGAGCTCAAGCGTTGGGCCTCAAATGGGAAAGCGCGGATGCAATGTTTGAATGAATCATTGAGCCAGGAGCTTGTGGCATTGTTTGAATGAATCATTGAGCCAGGAGCTTGTGGCATTGGCAAAAGGTGATCTTTCCGTAAGGAGTGAACTGGTAGCCGACGGTTCACTTGGTCTCCACGGCTATCACCCTCGTATGGAAGCCGTGCATAAGGGCAATGCCGCCCGCCTTGCGGATATCATCGAGCAACATGGCTGGCCTGGGTTGACTCTTGTTGGTGAAGAGGGCGCGTGGGCAGCATGGCTGATCGTCCAGCATTCCATTGGCAATCCCCCGTTTATGCGGCAATGCTTGTCTTTGCTCAAGCAAGCCGCTTCCGATGGCGAAGCCGTCCCTTGGCAGGTGGCAATGCTGGAAGACCGTATTCGGATGTATGAGGGCAGGCCTCAAATTTACGGATCACAGTTCCAGCCGGACAAGAATGGCCAACTTGGCCCCTATCAAATCGAGAACCCGGAGACAGTCAACGATCGGCGGCTTGCGGTTGGTTTGAACACCATTGAGGAAAGAACCGCCGAGTTGCGAGCGCAGCGCGCACGTGAAAATATTTCGACACCCGCCGATTTCGAAGAGCAATATGAAAAGTGGCTTTATGCCGTAGGTTGGAGGGGCGCAAGTTGAAGCCCGACAAGGCGCTGCCAAAAAACGCGTCGATGGCTGGCAGCCCGAGTCTACCGCTTGACGCCCATTCCAGCGGATCCGCTGCGCGCGCCGCTGATTTTTCGGTGTTGGGCCTCGCGCAACCTCGCACACATCAGGAGGACTCATGTTTGACCACATCGTATTCGGAGTCAGCGACTATGCAGCGAGCAAAGCGTTCTTTCTCAAGGCACTCGAACCGATCGGCATGGCCGTGGTCTCGGAGGGGGCGCCCGGAATCGAGCTGAGCGCAGACGGCAAGGTTTCATTGTGCCTGTTCCAAACCGGGGAGAAGCCGGCACATCTTCACCTGGCGTTCGTGGCCGAGAATCGCCAGCAGGTGGAAGCCTTCCATCGCGCGGCTCTGGAGGCGGGTGCCGAAGACAATGGTGCGCCGGGGCTGCGCCCGAACTACAGCGGGAAATACTATGCGGCTTTCGTCATTGGTCCGGATGGACACAACATCGAAGTGGTTTGCCACGAACCCGAGGCCTGACGACTCGTTCCGGCGGACGCGCCGCGCGCGGTTGAATTCGGCGCTGGATGCCGCAGCGAGTGCCGAAGCATGCATTGGGGTCCAGCATGCCAACGGAACATCTCGGCTCGTGTCTTTGCGGTGCAGTGCGTTTCAAGGTCAAGGACGCGTTCGAGCGCTTCTACCTCTGCCACTCCCCGCGCCCGAAGGGGCACCGGCTCGGCGCACGCCACCAAACTCTTCTCGTCGACAGCCAAGCTCGTGTGGCTATCCGGCAGAGACGCACCGCTCGACTCGGACACCATCGTTGACCTTCCCACAAGTAGTGCATCGTGAATCATGAACACACATTCGTTTCCTGTTGCCGTTGCCTCGCGTGATGCGCCCATGCGGATCAAGCCATCCAACTATCCCGAACCATTTGCTTCCCGAATGTCGGAGCGGCAAAAGCACCCTCTGGGCGACCTTTTTGGGCTTGTCAACTTTGGGGTGAATTTGACAAGACTTCTGCCCGGTGCCGTCTCGGCCTTGCGCCATTCCCATACCAGGCAAGATGAGTTTATCTATATCCTGCAAGGCACCCCACGCTGTACACAAACGAAGGCCAGACCCGTTTATCCCCCGGTATGTGTGCCGGTTTCAAGGCCGGAAACGGCAACGGCCATTTCCTCAACAACCAAACTTCGGAAGAAGTCCTCTACCTTGAGGTAGGTGACCGCAGCCCCGGAGACGAAGTGCGCTATCCCGACGATGACATCAAGGCTGTCCTGGTCAATGGCAGGTGGGTTTTCCATCACAAGGATGGCACTCCATATTGAGCAATGTGCAGGGTTGGCATTTCATTCCAGCGGAGGCGCTGCAGATGCTGAGACGCCACTGGGAGCATTGCAGGACGCCCCCGGCTTCGGGAAACTGCACGTCATCAGGCGCCACGGCACCAGCCGAGCATGACTTACGTCTGGCTAAAGTTTCTGCACATTGTCGTTGCAATCGTCGCACTCGGGACCAGCGCGGGCCTCGGAATTTTGCTGGAGTTGCATGGAAGTGACCATGCGCACGGCCCATTCGTCTTGCGCGCCATTGAGCGCATGACCGAATTCGTTGTCCTGCCCGGGTACCTGCTCATGTTGGCCACTGGCGCAGGGATGGCCGGCCTGGTGTGGCCGTTTACCGCATTGTGGATCCAGTTGGCACTGGGCTTATGGGTAATCGGTATTGCGGACCTGGTGTGGTCGATTGCGGCCATTCGAAAACAACGACGGTTGCATGCCCGTGATGGCAGCCGTTCGGCGCAATACAGGCAAGCGGTTCTGATGAGCCGCGTCTCCGGGGTGGCATTCGGGGCGATCATTCTCGCCATCACCTATCTCATGGTGTTCAAGCCGTAACTTCGACGCGCCGCACGTCGGTGATTACCGAGGCCTAAATCCAGGCTTGAGCACATGGGAGCCGGTTACGCCTTCCACTGGATCTGGTGAAGGGGATATGTTGTTCGCCCTGGAGGAGGGGTCGCAATCATTCGGCAATGCCTGCGGGGGTATTGATGGGTGAGTTGCATGTTGCGATTGCACCGATCTTCCCCGGCTCTGTAGAACATCTGTTTCATGGTCTTGATCTGCCAACGCTTGGCTACCGGCGCAAAGAACATGTGGCATCGGAAAATGCCACACACTTGACATTGGGCAAATCGTAGCCTTGTGGTCGACCGATGAAACGGACTTCGCGGGTGCCGGATGTTTGGACAATCAAACCGGTGGAGCTGGAGCGGCTGGTCACGGTCCCAGTCGCTTGAGGAACACCCGCATTTCCCTCGCGGCTTGCACGTCGCCACGGGTTTCGGCGGCGGCCATGCCGTGGCGCCATGCGTCGGCGGCCGCCTGCGCATCGCCTGATTGCGCGCAGGCTTTGCCCAGCAGTTTCCACGCGGCGGAATAACCCGCATCGAAATCGAGCGCGGCGCGCAGTTGTGCGATCGATTCCGTCGTGTTGCCGGCCTCGAGCAACGCCGAGCCCAGTGAGTACCGCAGCAGCGCACCGTCGCGTGGGCCGCCGAGTTGCGCCTTCAATGAATCCAATCGGTTCATGCGAGGCGGCTGTTGCAAAAAGTCAGGCCAAGGAGCTCTTGGCCATGGATGGTGGCTTCAAAGGCTGTCCTGGTCTTCACGAGGTTGGAGCGCTTCGTTCCATGGGTCGAATCGGCGAAGCAGCGATCAGGGACGATCGCTTGTTTGAGCATAGCGCCAGTAATCCGGCGCCGGCAGCAACAGCGTGGGCGTGGCGGGTTCGGGTGGCTGCTGGCCGCGCCGAAGCATGGCGAGTATCGGCGCGTTCCAGATCACCATCCAGTCGCCGCGGTACGGCTGCACCAGGCGGGCGTAGCGCAAGTCGTCGGCTGCAAGGTGTTCGGGGTAGGCAATCACGAGACCGTGCGGATGTTGCATGGCCCAGTTCTGCAGGTACTGGCCTGCGTACAGCCGATCGATCGGTCGTGTCATCCGACCCATGAATTCGAACTGGCCGTTGTAAATGCCGAGATTGCCGATTGCATGGCCGCTCGCTTCGGCGTGGGACAGCAGTTGCGCGGCGGCCCGCATGTCGAATGCGGGGTACAGCGTCACCGTGAACAAGGCCCAGGCGCCAGCCGCGCCGATCAGGCTGGCCGCGGCGATGCGGCGCAATTCGCCGCGGCCCGGCAGCAGCACCAATACACCAAGCAACAGGTACAGCACGCCGAATGGTGCGCTGGCGGTGGCAAGATCATGCAGCCAGTGGCCGTGCAGCTTGCCCGCGCCGGCGATCAGCGGGAGTGCGAACAGCAGCGCTGCAGTCGCGAACGAAACCAGCGCCAGCGGCCAGGCGCCGAGCCACTTGCTGTGTGAGGGCCAGCCATCGCGTGCACGCAATGCGGCGACGGCGGCGGCCATCACGATCGCGGCGGCAGGCAATTCCGACACGAGGTAGTAACTTTGCTTGCCGCTGAACGCGCTGAAGATCACGAAGGCCGGCACCAGCCACGCCAGCAGCATGCGCAAGCCCGGTTGCAACGGGCGCCGCAGCGACATGACGGCCGCCCACATGCGCGGCCACAGCACGAACGGAAACAGCAGCACCGCCGCCCACGGCAGGTACCACCAGAACGGCCGCTGGTGGATGAAGGCATCCACCACCCGCCCGCTGGTCTGCTTGAAGATGAGATTGTGGGCGTAGGCATTGCTGCCCAGATACACGGCCGGGATCACCCACGCGGCCAGCATGATGCAGCCGCCGATCACCGCCGCGAAGCCCAATCCGTACCAGCGCGTGCGGTGTTCGCGCGCGTATGCACACCACCATGGTCCCAGCAACCACACCGGCGCGGTGTGCACCAGCATCACCGGGCCCTTGGTGAGCAGGCCGAAGCCGAGGCAGATCGCGAATCCGATCCAGCGCGGCGAATCGCGACGAGCGCCCGGCACCAGGCACAGCATCGCGGCCAGCACCCATGCGGCCAGCAGGCCGTCGTACATGATTTGCAGGCCATAAAGAAAGCCGTAGGCGAGAGCCAGCAGCAACCATGGCGTCGAGCGGGCGATCCAGGCCCGTTCCGGGAACAATCGTCGCGCCAGTTGCTGCGCGAGGATCAGCTGGGCGGCGCCGATCAGCACCATCAGCACCCGCGGCCACACGTCGTTCACGCCGAACGCCGCCCAGCCGGCGTGGATGAACCAGAACAGCAGCGGCGCCTTCTGCGCGTATGGCGCGCCGTTGATGTGCGGCACCAGAAACTGGTGATGCGTCCACATGTCCCACGCCACTGCAAGTGCGCGGGTGGAATGCAATGGAATCGGCGGCTGCAGGAAAATCGCGATCAGCGCGACCGCAAGATACAGCGGCAGCCACCACAACAAGGCACGCAGACGTTGGGCTCGGGCGTAGGAAACGTCGGTCACGGAAGAATTCGCTTGTCGCCGCGGCGCGGCAGGGAATTGTAATGGATGGCTTCGGATCGTCCTTGGCTTGCACCGCTCAGTGCCGGCACTGCGATGCACGCTGCTTTCGCGATGCACACGCATGCGGCATGTTGCGATCCGCGAAGGGGAATGCGGCGATCAGGAACGATCGCACTGCACGGCCTCCCGCAAAGGCAACGCCTGCCACGCCGCGAGCACTTCATCCAGCGAAATCAGGTCCACCCTGTCGCGCAGCGGCAATCCGCCGAGCGCAATGACCGGGCTGCCGGTAGGACTGCGCGGCAACCACAGTGACGGCGGTTGCGCGCCATACAGCACGATCGACGGACAACCCAGCGCGGCGGCCGCCTGGGCCGGACCGGTGTCGATGGAAATCATGGCGGCGGCGTGTTCGGCCAGCGCCAGCAATCGGCGCAACGGAAGCTCGTTGCCCGCGGCGAGTACGCGCTTCGAGTTCGCGGCTTCGGCGATCCGCTCGAGCAGGGCCGCCTCCGGCGGCGCGCCGCACAGTACGACCTTCGCATCCGGTCGGCGCGCGAGCACCGCGTGGATCAGGCCGACCCAACGGACCATGGGCCACTGCTTGTCATCGCCAAGTTGCCCCGCGCGACCACGCTTCAGGGTGCGCTTGTTGCCGGGCTGCACGAGCACCAGCGCGGCATCGTCGAACCCGCGTGCGCGCAACCACGCGTGCAGGTCGAGGCGATCGGCGTGGCTCACGTAGAGGCAAGGCGCGTCCGGCGCATCCAGCCCCGACGCCGGCGGCGCGTTCGCGAACGCCGCGGGGGTCAACGCGCCGAAGCGATGCCAGCGGTCGATCCAATGTTCGCCATCGCGCAAACTGCAATCGGGGTTGGCAAATACGCAGTGGTCGCCGGGAACGCGCGCGCGCGCCAGCAGCCAGCGCAGTTTGTTGATGGACCAGTCGTCGCAGACGTATACCGGTCCCGGCGGCTGCGCGCGCAACAGGGCGACCAACTGGCGTTGGCTCGCGTCCAGCCAGTACGGCCGCTTGCGGCTTGCCAATCTGAGCGTGGCGCTGGCGTCGGGATGGTCCGCGAACAGCGAGTCCAGCCAGTTGCCCGAACCCAGCACCCGACAGGCTCGGCCATAGCGGCGGTGCAACAGTCGCAGCAGCGGCGTCAGCAACACCATGTCGCCGAACGCCCCGAAGCGGATCACGAGAGGGGCTGGAAAGGTCGTGGGCATGGGGTCGCCGGCGTGTTTCAAACGATCGTCAGCGGGGACTTTCGAGGCCACGTATTGCACTCGCCGCGCCCGTGGTCATTGCACCTGTCTGGTCACCCGTTTCGTGGCCGCGCCTGCGACGGTGATGCAGTGACAGGGCGAAGCAGCTGCCGAGCAACAGTTCCAGCGGCGCACGCAGGTAATCGAAGCGCCACGTCAGGTAGTCAAAGATGTTGGCGATCAGCATGATGCCCAGGCAACCGAGCAGCGCCCAATACAACATGCTGCCCGCGGCGTTCGCGCGGCGTGCCAACCACAGTTCGCGCACCAGCAGCATGAAGGTTGCCAGCAGCAGCCCCGCACCGATGACGCCCAGACCAACCAGCGCCTGCAGGTAGGCATTGTGCAGGTGTGGAGGCACGTAGATGCCGATGTGGATCCCGCTGGCGACGATCGCGGGCTGGATGTTGCGCAAGCCGATGCCCAGCAGCGGATGTGTCTGCCAGACGTGCCAACCGAGTGCGGCGAGCTGCATTCGTACGGTTACCGAACCGGATGGCAGTTCCGCCAATTCGCCGTGCGCCAGCGCCGCGGCAACCGCCTCGCTGCCGGCGAGCCGATGCATTACCGGGGCATAGCCGACGCCGAGGGCCGCGATCACCGCGAATATTGCCAGTCCCAGTGCGATGCCTGCCGGGCGACGCCAGTGGTAGTGGAAATTGCGCAGGCAGGCGAAAATGGCGAGCGGCGCCACCAATGCCGCGGCCAGCCAGGCCCCCCGCGATTGCGCGTACAGCAGGCAGGCAAGCAGCAGTGCGGCCGCCGGTACCAGCATCACTGCGAAGGCGATTGTCCTGCGGTCGCGGCGACGCAGTGACAGTGACAGTGCATACAAGCACAGCAGCAAGAATCCCATGGCCGCGTATTCGCCCACGATGTTTTCGGCGTAGCGAAGGCGCAGGCGCAGCGCGCCGGTAACGACCTCATCGAGACGGGCCCATGGTGTGCACACCAGGGCTGCGAGCACGAACCCGGCCACCATCAAACCGAGCAACAGCGGAATTCGGCGCGGCCACTCCGCCAGCCAGGCCCCGATCACGCACGTCAGCACACCGACGCGGATCGGTTCGGCGTTGAATGAAAGGTGTTTGGCGAATGACAACGCCGGCGTCAGGCGTGCGGCGTATGCGGCCTGCAGCACGGCGTAGATGATGAAAGCGAGCACCAGCCACGGCAGCGGGTGTCCGGCCAGCTCGCGCCAGCGCTTGCCGCCCGCCACCACCAGTATCAGCAAAGCTGCAAGGCCACCGTATTCCGGACGCAGCCAGTTGCTGAAGTGCGTCATCGCAAAAAGCGCCTGGAAGGCCAGTGCCATCCAGGCCAACCACGCCGCCCACGACCTGCCGGATGTCGCGGCGCTGCTCAATTCAGCGTCGCGGCCAGCGCTTCGCCGACCCGCCGCACGAACGTGTTGCGGTTCTGGATGAACCACTCGCGTGCACGTTCACCCAGTGCCCGCAACTCGGCATCCCGGAGGTCCAATGCGTGCTCGACGGTCTGCTCCAGCGCGTGTTCGTCGAAGTAAAAAGTGGTCGCCAGCGCCATGTTGCCGGTATCCGCATAGGGCACCAGCAGGCCGCGCTCCGGCGTCACCAACTCGTTCATCGGCGGCGCGTCCACTGCCAGCGTCACCGCCCCGACACCCAGTGCCTCGACCAGATAGTGGCCCCAGCCATCGGTCTCGGACAAGCACAAGTGGAAGGCATGGCTGTTCTGCAGCCGCTTCATCTCGGCGTAATGCGCGGGCTTGGACACGTCGAGATAACCCAGTCGATGCACGATGTTCGGCGCAGACGGGCCGGGGTGCGCCTCGCGCGGGTGTTGCAGGACGGTCAACGTCGGCCATTCGGGATGGCGCCGCCAGACCGCCAGCAGGCGATCCGTGCCCTTGATGCGGCTGCCGCCGGCGAGATGAAAGAACTTGCGCTCGCGAGGCACGCTGGGATCGTAGCGGTCGTCGCTGTGGAAACCGACCCAGCTGGTCGGATGACCGAGGCGCGTGAAGATCAAGGCGGTGTTGTGCGTCTTGGCCCAGATGCGATCGATCGAGGTCGCGAAATGCTGGTCCCGGCGATCGAACCACTCCGGGTTCGGCAGCGCAACATTGCAACGCGAGCGCACCAACTCGTCCGGCCAAAGATGCTCGAACATGATGTTGAGATCGAATACCCGCGGGAGCCGCCAGTGGCGACGCAGTCCGCGCCACGATCGCTGCGCGCACACGTAGGGACGCATCCATTTGCGACGGCGCCGATGTTCCTGTTTCAAGCCGAGCGCCGTCAGCGTGACCTCGCAGTTGTTGCGCCGCAGTGCCTCGGCGAGAAGGCGGGAATCGCCGGACAGGCCGAAGCCGTTGTCCCAGAAAACCAGATTGACGGTGGTCATGCGCGTGGGGTCCGTTACGCGTTCACAGCGGTCGATTCTCGCAGGCACTCTTCGGTCAGGCCACCCATGATATCTGTATTGGGTTGTCCGGGGCTGAATGCTGGTTTCCCGCACTGCGCCGCATTCAATGACGGGGCACCGCGCGCGGCCCAGCATACCGGCGCCGGTTTGCGGCGGACTTGCCCGAAACCGCGGTGACTTCGGCCAACGCTCTCGGTTACTCTCTGCCTTGGCACCGTCGTTCTCGAGGCTGCGCAAGTCCCATGCCGCCCACCCATGCGTTGCGGCTTTCCGCCTGTGTGATCGCCTTGAACGAGGCCGATCGGATCGGCGCTTGTCTCGCATCGCTCGCGTTCTGCGACGACGTGGTGGTGGTCGATTCGGGCTCCACCGACGATACCCGCGACATCGCGGCAAAATACGGCGCGCGGGTCATCGAGCACGCCTTCGAAGGGTTTCGCGCGCAGAAGGATTTTGCCGTGGCGCAGGCGCGTCACGACTGGGTTTTGTGCCTGGACGCCGATGAACGCGTGACGCCGGCGTTGCGTGTGTCCATCGAAGGCGCTCGAAATGCCGGGTTTGCCGATGCGGCGGGTTATCGCTTTGCGCGTTGCACCGAATATTTCGGCGCGTTTCTGCGCCACGGCAACGCCTATCCCGATCGCGTGCTGCGGCTGTTCGATCGCCGCCGCGGCGGCTGGCGCGCGGGGCGGGAGATCCACGAACATGCCGTCGTCGACGGCGGCGTGGTTACGCTCGCGGGCGATCTGGAACACTTCGCCTACCGTTCGCTGGACGATCAGCTCGCGCGTTATCGCCGTTATGCGGCGATGATGGCAGCCCACATGCATGAGGGCGCACGACGCGCGCATTTGCGCAACATGGTCGTGAATCCCGCGTGGCGTTTCCTGCGCGGTTTTGTATTGCGGGCGGGCTTCCTGGATGGCTGGCGCGGCTTCCTGTTTGCCTGCATGGAAGCCGATTACGTGCGCGAGAAGTTCGCCCGGCTGTGGCTATTGCAGCATGCGGTGCCCGGCGCACACTGGCAGAATGGCACGTTGCGATCCGCCGTGGATGACGGCGCCGACCCGACGAGGAAGCCATGAAAACCGCATTGATCACGGGGATCTCCGGGCAGGACGGCGCGTATCTGACCAGATTGGTGCTGGAAAAGGGCTACAAGGTTTACGGCGCGTACCGGCGCACCAGTTCGGTCAACTTCTGGCGGATGCAGGATCTCGGTGTGGCGGCGCACCCGAACCTGGAGTTGGTCGAGTACGATCTGACAGACCCCGGGTGCAGCCTGCGCCTGCTTGGGCGCACGCAGCCGGACGAGGTCTACAATCTTGCCGCGCAAAGCTTCGTCGGGGTGTCGTTCGAGCAGCCGACCACCACTGCACAGATCACGGGCCTGGGCGCGCTGAACCTGCTGGAAGCCATCCGCACGGTGAAGCCGGACACGCGCTTCTACCAGGCATCCACTTCGGAAATGTTCGGCAAGGCGCAGGCGGTGCCGCAGAATGAACACACCAAGTTCTGGCCGCGCAGTCCCTACGGTGTCGCCAAGCTGTTCGCGCACTGGAGCACGGTGAATTATCGCGAATCGTTCGGCATCTTCGCCGCCAGCGGCATCCTGTTCAATCATGAGTCGCCGCTGCGCGGACGCGAATTCGTCACGCGCAAGATCACCGACGCGGTGGCGCGGATCAAGCTGGGCCAGCAGCAGCAACTGGAGCTCGGCAATCTCGATGCGAAGCGCGACTGGGGTTTTGCCAGGGAATATGTCGAGGGCATGTGGCGGATGCTGCAGGCGAGCGCGCCTGACACCTTCGTGTTGGCGACCGGGCGCAGCGAAACGGTGCGTGACTTCACGACGCAAGCCTTCAAGGCGGTCGGCATCGACATCGAGTGGCGGGGCAACGGACAAGGCGAGACAGGCATCCGCACCGATACCGGCAAGGTCGTGGTGAAGGTCAACCCGAAGTTCTACCGCCCGGCCGAGGTGGACGTGTTGGTTGGAGATGCCGCGCACGCGCGCGAGGTGTTGGGTTGGCAGGCGAAGACCACCCTGGAAGAGCTGTGCCGGATGATGGTGGAAGCGGATCTCAAGCGAGTGGAACGTGGCGTCTCGTTTTGACAAACCCCGCGCGCTGTTGACGGGCTGTCATGGCTTCACCGGGCGTTACGTCGCGGCCGAACTCGAAGCCGCCGGTTACGAGGTGATCGGCCTCGCGCACGACGGCGATCCCCCGGCCGACGGCGTGCTGCGCGCAAACCTGCTGGACCGCGCAGCGGTGCAACGCGCGGTGGCCGAGGCTCGCGCCGAGGCGGTGGTGCACCTGGCCGCGATCTCGTTCATCGCGCACGGCGACGTGGATGAGATCTACCGCACCAATATCGTCGGTACGCGCAACCTGCTGGAGGCGCTGGCCACTGCCGACGTGAAGTTGCGCAGCGTGGTGTTGGCAAGCAGCGCCAATATCTACGGCAACGCAACGGTCGAACCGATCGCCGAGAATACGCCGCCTGCGCCGACCAATGATTACGCGGTATCCAAACTGGCCATGGAGCACATGGCGCGGCTGTGGCTGGCACGCCTGCCGATCACGCTGGTGCGACCGTTCAACTATACCGGCGTGGGCCAGCACGAGAATTTCCTGATTCCCAAGATCGTCGCGCATTTCCGGCGTGGCGAGAAGGTGATCGAACTGGGCAACACCGACGTGGCGCGGGATTTTTCCGACGTGCGCGATGTCGCGCGCGCCTACGCGGTGATTGTCGCGAAAGCGCCGACGGGCAAGGCCGTCAATGTCTGTTCCGGTATCGCCCATTCGTTGGGTGAGGTGCTGGACATGATGGCGCGGATTGCGGGGTACACGATCGAGGTTCGGATCAATCCCGCGTTCGTGCGCGCCAACGAAGTGAAACGATTGGTGGGTTCCAACGCACGCCTGCGTGACCTCACCGGTTTCGCGCCTTCGATCGCGCTCGAGGAAACCCTGCGCTGGATGTATGGCGCAGACGTCGAAGGGAAATGACGGGAACCCCTCTCCCCTCGGGAGAGGGTGGCGCGCAGCGTCGGGTGAGGGTCCGGATTTCGCGCACACTGCACAATTTGCGATGTGCGCACCCTCACTCCTGTCCCTCTGCCGGGAGGAGGGGAAAACCGGTTTCACTCGATCAATGCGCGGATGGCTTCGGCGATGCGCGCGCGAAATGCGCGATCGTTGTCCTCGAACCATGCACGGGCAGCGGCGCCCATGCGTTCGAGTTCGACGTCCGGCGTGGCCAGCAGGCGTTCGATCACGCATTCCATCGCATGTTCTTCGTAGAAGTACGTGGTGGCCAGGCTCTGGGTGCCGGTGCGCGAATACGGCACCAGCGCGCCGCGTTCCGGCGCGATCATCTCGTTCATCGGCGGCGCATCCAGTGTCACCGTCACCGCGCCCACGCCCATCGCTTCCACCAGATAGTGTCCGAAACCCTCGGTTTCGGACGGACACAGATGAAACCGATGGGCGTTCTGGATGCGTTTCAGCTCCGCGTCGGGGATGTAATCGACCCGGTGCGCGATATTGGCCGCCGGCGCCCCGGGTTGCGCATTGCGCGGGCTCTGCAGCACGGTCAGGCGCGGCCATTCGGGATGCCTGCGCCATAGCGCCAGCAGGGTTGCGGTGCCCTTGTTCGCGCTGCGGCCGGCGAGATGGAAAAATGCGCGTTCACGCGGCACGCCGGCGTCGAGGTGATCCTCACTGGTGAAACCCGTGTAAACGGTCTTCAGTTGCAGCTGTTCGAAAAGCGACACCGCATGCCGGGTCAGCACGAATGCGTAATCCAGTCGGGGCAACCATGCCCGGTCATGCTCGTCGAACCATTCGGGATGCGGCATCAGCACATTGCGGTGCGCGGTCGGCAGGTATTCCGGACGCACCGTTTCCAGCATCAGGTTGACGTCCCAGCGTCGCGCGCCGTGGCCGCCCAGGCGCCGTGCAAGATTGCCGGCGTGCAGCTTCACGGGATGCAATGCCTTGCGCAACGCGCCACGTCGAATGCCGCTGACGGTGACGTCGAAACCGGCCTCGGCCAGCGCGTCGTGCAGCAGTTGCAGGTGCCGCGAGAGCCCGAAGCCGTTGTCGCGTGCGATGAGGTTGACCGATGTCACGGCTGTTCGCCTGGCGTGCAGACACCGGCGAACAGGGACGACCGCGTGGGCGCCGGCATCGTGCTACTCGTCATCATCGGGTTCATACGCGTGGAACTGCCCTGCGTCGTCGCTCGCCGGCGGCACGCAGCCCGGCACCACCGCATTGCGGGTGAACAGGTACCACTCGCGTCGATTGGCGTGACCCACGTGGATCGCATCGGCCATGCGCACGCATGGTGCCAACACCTTGCCGTAGGCGAAGACCCAGCGGTGCGCGGGATCGGCGGCCTGCCACTGGATCGCGCGTTCCAGCTGCACATGCCAGGCAAGTTTGAAACCGAAGGTGACCGTGTTGCGGCCCAGCTTGTCCAGCATCAGCAGGTTCTGTTCCTTCCACGCCACCAGCGCGATCGGATCGCCCGGCGGCACCAGACTCGCGGCGCGCGCCATCACCGCGCGCGAAGACGAATAACCGTTGAGCAGCGGGTAGCCGGCCATCCCCCATGTGCCCCATGCGAGCAGCCCGAACGCGCACCAACCCCGCGCTGCATGACGCGGCCTGGCGAGCAGCGCTGCCGCGAAACCCGCGAGACCCATGCCGAAGATCATTTCGATCAGCGGCAGGGGCGAGCCTTGCACGGCCGAAGCTGCAAGCTCGTGCAGTTTGCGCAATTGTCCCGCCGACATGCCGAAGGCCGTCAGCACCAGCACCAATGCCAGCAGCAGCGTCAACACCCACAGCACCCAGCGGAAAGAACGTGCAGCAACGATGTCCGGCAGCAGCGGTGCCATCGCCAGCGCCATCACCGGCAGTGCAGGCAGGATGTATACGTCGCGTTTGCCGCCACTCATCGAGAAGAAGAGCACCACCAGTACCAGCCACGCCAGCGGCAGCAGGATGCGTGCGTCGCGTGCACGAAAATGCCGGATCCAGCCCGGGATCGCCCACGGGATCGCCAGCGACAGCGGCAGCCATTCGAACGCGATCACCCGCAGGTAGAACCACCATGGCTGGATATGGTGTGCGGGTTCCGCGTAGCGCGAAACCGTCTGGCCCAGCAGGATGTCGTGCGCGTAGCGCGCATAGTCGGCGTCGCCTGCATGCACGTGCAGGGCAAACCACAACATCGGCAATGCCCAGCCCAGGATCGGCACGAGCAACAACCACGCCAGCCACCAGCGCGCATCGCGATGCTGCGCGGGCAGGATATTGTTCCAGCCGCGCCAACGCGCAAACCAGAATGGCACGAACACCAGCAGCGCCACCACGCCGACGCCCTTGGTGATCACGCCCATCCCCGCAGCGAGGAAGCCGACCGCGTACCAGCGCCATGCCGGCCCGAGCAGCAGATGGCGGAGCAGGCCGTACACCGCCAGCGCGATCCAGAACACTTCCACGCCGTCGATCTGTGCCGCGCGCATCTGGAAAGTGAAGTCGAAGCTGACCAGCACCGCGGCGGCCGTCAGCAATGCGGCATGGTGATTCCACTGCCGGCGTACGAAGTCGTACACCAGTCCGATGGTGCCCAGGCCCGCCAGCAGCGAGGGCAGCAGGAACCAGCCGCGCCAGCCGCCAGTGACGAAGTACGCGCAAGCCTCCAGCCACATGAATACGGGCGGCTTGTCGGAGTAAAGCTCCACGCCGCGATGCGGGAACAGCCAGTGCCCGCCGGTCAGCATTTCGCGCGCGACCAGTGCAAAGCGCGGCTCGTCCGATGGCCAGGGATCGCGCAGCCCGATGCCGAGCCCCAGCAACAGCAGCGCGAACGCGAACAGCAGCGCGAGCTGCACGCGTTCGTCGTCGAGCCAGCGGCGGGAAAGTTGTGCGGACGTCATGGTCATCGCGGCGGGAAGTCGCGGTGATTGTACGTGGGCACCGCAATTTTCTTGCCGGAGTGACTGTCGTGGAAAGTCAGGGCGAGGGCGGACGCTTGCGCGATGCCGGTGGCATCACGCGCCCGCCCGAGCGACCGGCCAGGGATGGCCGGGCCGGCGCCCAGCGCCATGGATGGCTGCTTGCTGAAGCATTTGTGATTGGTGTCTCCATGTGATGCCGCGATCATGCACGATCGCATTTCAGAAACACCGCGTAAAACATGCCGTCCAAGCCGTCCTCGCCCGGCAGGATTTGCCGACCGGCGCCTGCGGCATGCCCGGCCGGAAACTCGAATGCCAGTGGCCGCGCATCAGCATGCGCGGCCAGGAATTCCGTGACGACGCGTTCGTTTTCCGCGCGCAGCATCGAGCACGTCGCATACACCAATCGGCCGTCGGTGGTCAGCAGCGGCCACAGCGCATCGAGCAGCCGCGCCTGTCCGCGCGCGAGGTTCACGATGTCTTCGGCGCGCCGGTGCAGCTTGATGTCGGGATGGCGGCGAATCACGCCGGTGGCCGAGCACGGCGCGTCGAGCAGGATGCGGTCGAACGGCTTGCCATCCCACCAGTTCGCGGGCGTGCCGCCATCGCCCGTGCGCAGCTCACATTGCAAACCGAGACGATCGATGTTGGCGCGAATCGAAGCCACGCGCGTGGCTTCGCGTTCCAATGCCAGCACGTCGAGCCTGGCGCGTTCCAGCATGTGACAGGTCTTGCCACCGGGAGCGGCACAGGCGTCCAGCACCCGCTGGCCGTCATGCAGATCGATCAGGTCGACCGCACATTGTGCGGCACCATCCTGCACCGAGAACAATCCTTGCGCGAATCCCGGCAGGCTGGCGATATCGCTGTTGGCCGCCAAGGTCAGCGCGTCGCGCAGGAACGGATGGGCAGTGGCTTCGACACCCGCTTGCGCCAGCGCCGAAATGACGTCTTCGCGCGATGTACGGCGCGCATTCACCCGCAACATCGGTGGCGAGGGCGCGTTGTCGGCGGCAATGATGGCATCGAAGTGCTCCGGCCAGTCGTGTGCCAGCGCGTCGATCAACCAGCGCGGGTGCGCGCTGTGTGTCGTCGCATCGCGATCGAGCCTTGCGTTGCGTGCGTCGCGTTCGCGCAGCCAGCGCCGCAACACGGCATTGGCGAGCTTGGCGAAACCCCCGCGTGCCAGTGCGCGGGTCGCTTCCACCGTGGTCGCGACCGCTGCGTGCGGCGGCAGCTCGAGAACCTCGAGCTGCACCAGACCCAGTACCAGCAGCGCGTGCAACACCGGTTCGCGTTTCCGCAGCGGCTGTTGCAACAGCTCGTCGAGTGCCGTGTCGAAGCGCAACCACCAGCGCGCGCCTTCATTGCACAGCGCCGTGAGCAAGGCGCGATCGCGAACATCCGCAAGCTTCATCCGGGCAGGCTGCAACCGCTCGCGCAGCGAGACGCCGCGCAAAGCCACGTCCGCCAGCACTTCCGCAGCCAGCGCGCGCGTGTCGATCATGCCGTGCGCAGTTCCGCGCGCGCGTTCAGATAGTCGCAGGCGCTGATCACACGCCCGCCCGCGCGTTGCAGTTTCAGGATCCGCAACACGCCGTCGCCACAGGCAACATCGATCCCGTGTTTGGTCGCGATCACAATCGAGCCGGGCTTTTGGTCCCCGGTCCCCGGTCCCCGGTCCCCTGCCTTCGCTTGCCACACCCGCACACGCTCGCCTGCAACGTCCGCTTCCGCCACCGGCCATGGATCGAACGCGCGCACTTTGCGTTCGAGTTCGACCGCGGGCCGTGAAAAATCCAGCT
The DNA here is from genome assembly GCA_036279455.1 of Rhodanobacteraceae bacterium. Taxonomy (GTDB): domain Bacteria; phylum Pseudomonadota; class Gammaproteobacteria; order Xanthomonadales; family Rhodanobacteraceae; genus 66-474. Next base: position 22,505 of record DASUJD010000006.1, read on the forward strand.
TCGCCTCGGCCTTGTCGAGTTTGTGCGCATAGGTGATGCCCGCTTCGGACTGCGGCGTTGGGTGCAAAGTCTCGCCGGCGATGACGCGGCGCAGCCCTTCGCCCAGTACCCGCGCGCCGATTGCCGCGAGCCGGTCGTGCAGCGAACCGCCGGTGTCATCGGCGCGGATCGGCGTGGCTTCGCGCAGCAGTACCGGGCCGGTATCCAGCCCGGCTTGCATCTGCATCAGGCAAACCCCGGTTTCCGCGTCGCCTGCGAGGATCGCGCGCTGGATCGGCGCCGCGCCGCGCCAGCGCGGCAGCAGCGAGGCGTGCACGTTCCAGCAGCCGAACCGCGGAACCGCCAGCAGCTTGCGGGGCAGGATCAATCCGTAGGCGATCACCACCAGGAGATCCGGCGCATACCCGCGCAAACACGCCAGGGCTTCCGGCGTTTTCAGGGATTCGGGTTGCTCGACCGGAATGCCGGCCGCAATGGCGGCCTGTTTGACGGCGCCGGCTGTCAGCTTGCGGCCGCGTCCGGCGGCACGATCCGGCTGCGTGTAAACCGCGGCCACTTCGGCGTTGTCGGCTTCGATGCAAGTACGCAGGCCCGGCGCCGCGAAATCCGGCGTGCCGGCGAACACCAGCCGCAGGCGCGCCACCGGCGGTTCAGCCTGCTTTGCGCCGCTGCTTCTCCAGCTTGCGCAGCAGCAACGAACGTTTCAGCGGCGACAGGTAATCGACGAACACCTTGCCGACAAGATGATCCATCTCGTGCTGGACGCAGACCGCGAGCAAACCGTCGGTTTCGAGTTCGAAGGAGTTGCCGGTGACATCCTGCGCCTTCACGCGGATCCATGCCTTGCGCTCGACGTCTGCATAGACATTCGGAAACGACAGACAGCCTTCCTGGCAGACCTCGGCGCCGCGGGTTTCCCGCAATTCAGGATTCACCAGCACCATCGGCGCATCGTGGCTTTCCGATACATCCAGAACCAACAGGCACTTCTGGACGTTGACCTGGGTCGCGGCCAGCCCGATGCCGGGCGCCTCGTACATGGTCTCCAGCATGTCGTCGGCCAACCGTTTCAGATCGGCATCGAAGGTCTCGACCGGCTTGGCGGCCAGACGCAGACGCGGGTCGGGAAATTCAAGAATGTCGAGCTTGGCCATGGTGCGAGCCGATGCAGGAGGGTCGAATCCTGAAATGGGGCCGCGATGGGCCATTTTCAGGGCCGGGATAGCCTAGCAGCTCCCCCGCCGCCGATCCGCAGTTCCGCTCAGTCCGTCACCAAATGTGAAGTTTGTGCTTGCCGCCGCCTGCCGTTCGGGTACACTCGGCCGAAATTGCTGGGGGATCGGGGGATTGCCGGTCATGTTTAAGAAACTGCTTGCGCTCACTGCGGGCTTGGCCATCACGTTTGCCGCCTACGCGGCCGGCGCGCAGCTGCGCCCCGGTCATCCGCACACCTACGTGGTGAAGAAAGGCGACACGCTGTGGAGCATCTCCGCGCGCTTTCTCGAGAGGCCATGGTTGTGGCCCGAAATCTGGGATGTCAACCAGCAGGTCTTCAACCCGCACAGGATCTATCCGGGCGACGTGTTGAACCTTGACGTGAACGGCTTGCACGTCGCCAAACGCGCCAAGGTCGAGGCCAACCCGATTCCGACCGTGCCGCTGTCGGCGATCAAGCCTTTCCTGAAAGACTATCGCGTGCTCACGCAAGCCGAGCTCAAGCAAACCCCCTACGTGGTCGCGGTCGAGGGCAACGAGCCGGTCGCCACCGAGGGCATGAACCTGTACGTGCGCAACCTGGCTGCGGCAAGCGTGGGCCAGCGTTTCGCGATCGTGCGACCCACCCATATCTATCGCGATTACGGCGGAAACGACAAGCCGGACGATGTGGCCCACCTGGTCAACGACAACGTCGACATCGTTCCCGGACCCTGGCAGGAAGCCACGCTCGGCGACGGTCACTGGGGCAAGGGTCGCGAGATCGGCACCGAGGTCCGCGTGATCGGCACGGCGCAAATGCTGAAGCCGGGCGATACCGCGACGCTGTTGCTCACCAATGCCAGCATGGACGTTCACGCCGGCGATCGCCTGCTGCCGGTTGACGACACACCCTACGATTTTACCTACTACCCGCATCCGCCCCGCAGCGCGCCCAGTGATGCCCATGTCCTGGCGTTGTCCAACGGTTACGACGGGATCTCGGCCCAGGGACCGATGGACGTGGTGGCCTTGAACGTCGGCAGCGACGATGGCGTGGACAACGGCACCACCTTCGCGATCTATCAACCGGGTGACAACATCACGGACCGGGTGCGTGGCAATACCAACCGGCCTGAATTCGGGCCCAAGGTCAAGTTGCCTGACGAGTTCGTGGGCCACGTGATGGTGTTTCGCACTTTCGCGCACGTGAGCTACGGCCTGATGATGGATGGCATACGCCCGGTGCGCGTGCACGACGTGTTGCGCAGTCCCGATTGATCCGATGTCGGCGATTTCTGACACCACGGCGCGGCCTGAAGCCGCGCCGTTTCTTTTGGCGATCCGCCTAAACTTGCGCAAATGAATGACGACGAGTTGCCGGCCTGGCTGACCCTGCTGCGCGCGCCCGGACTGGGCGGTGCCGGCGTGCGCATGTTGCTGCAGGAAGCCGGATCGGCACGCGCGGCCTGTCGTGGTGTCCGAAGGTTCCGCCGGCACCTGGATCAGGCGGCATTGGCGTGGATCGAACATCCCGATTCAGCACGGCTGGACGCGGATCTGGCGTGGTTGTCGCAATCCGGCCATCGCCTGCTGCGTTGCGATGAGGCCGACTTTCCGCCGCAACTGGAAACCATTCCGCAACCGCCTGCGGCACTGTTCGTGGACGGCGATCCGGCAGTGCTGCTTGGGCCGCAGGTGGCGATCGTGGGTGCGCGCAGCGCCAGCGCGCAGGGCCTGGCCAACGCGCGTGATTTCGCCCGCACCCTGAGTCGTGCGGGCTTGACCATTACCAGCGGAATGGCGGACGGCATCGACGGTGCCGCGCATGCCGGCGCGCTCAAGGCCGAAGGAGTGACCGTGGCGGTGGTCGGTACCGGCCCCGATCTGGTGTATCCGCGCAAGCACCGCGGGCTTGCCGCCGAGATTGCCGCACACGGCGCGGTGGTCAGCGAGTTTCCACCCGGCACCGAGGCCCGGCCCGATCATTTTCCGCGCCGGAATCGCCTGATCGCCGGCCTTGCCCTGGGCACGTTGGTGATCGAAGCGGGCTTGCAGTCGGGCTCCCTGATCACCGCGCGGCTGGCCGCGGAAGCCGGCCGCGAGGTCTTTGCGCTGCCGGGGTCCATCCACAACCCGCTGGCCAAGGGCTGCCATCGGCTGATCCGCGATGGAGCGCGCCTGGTCGAGACGGCAGGCGAGGTGATCGAAGCATTGGCGCCGGCCGCGCAGGCGCAGGGCGCCGGATTGCGGGCGCGGCTGGACGCCGCTGACGGGCCGGCATCCGCCGATGCTTCTGCGGCGGCCACGGCCCAAGACCCTGATTATGCGTTGCTTCTTGCCGCGCTGGGCGATTCATCGGCATCCCTTGAGGAGCTGGCAGGCCGAACCCACCTTGCACCGGCCGCGCTGTCTTCGATGTTGCTGCTGCTGGAGCTGGAAGGGGTGGTCGGCCCGGCCATAAATGGGCGCTGGCAGCGGATTTTCGCATCCGGCGCTTGACAGGGGCACCCTGCGCATGTGTTGACTATATATAGGGTGGTGCCGGTCGGACCACGGTTTTTCACCTGACGCCCCGACCGGCAAGTTTTCAACCACCCACCGGATGGCTGAACAGTCCGGCCACCCCCTCGACTGGAGGGGGCGACAAACAACCCGTGTCCAATGAACCCCGATATGGCCAAAAATCTGCTCATCGTCGAATCGCCGGCCAAGGCCAAGACGATCAACAAATACCTCGGCGCCGATTTCAAGGTGCTGGCATCGTACGGCCATGTCCGCGACTTGAGGCCGAAGGAAGGCGCGGTCGATCCCGAGCACGATTTCCGGATGGACTACCAGTTGATCGACAAGAACGTCAAGCACGTCGATGCCATTGCCACGGCCGCCAAGGCCGCGGATTCGATCTATCTGGCGACCGACCTTGACCGCGAAGGTGAGGCGATCAGCTGGCACATCAGCGAGATCCTCAAGGCACGCGGCCTGTTGAAGAACAAGGAAACCCATCGCGTGGTGTTTTCGGAAATCACCCCGCGCGCGATCAAGGAGGCGGTGGCGCATCCACGCCGGCTGTCGCACGACCTGGTCGATGCCCAGCAGGCACGCCGGGCACTGGATTACCTGGTCGGCTTCAACCTGTCACCGGTGCTGTGGCGCAAGGTGCAGCGCGGCCTCTCGGCCGGCAGGGTGCAATCGCCGGCGCTGCGCATGATCGTCGAGCGCGAGGAGGAGATCGAAGCCTTCGTGCCGCGCGAATACTGGACGGTCGAGGCCAGGCTCGCGCACAAGGACGGCGAATTCAGCGCGCGGCTGGTCAAGCTCCACGGCAAGAAGTTCGAGCAGTTCGACCTCATCAACGCGATCGATGCGCATGCCGCGCGCGAGACGCTGCTGAAAGCCGCGGCCGGCGAGCTCAGCGTCGGCGACATCCAGAGCAAGCAACGTCAGCGCCGGCCGGCCGCGCCGTTCACCACCTCCACCTTGCAGCAGGAAGCCGCGCGCAAGCTCGGCATGGCCACCAGCCGCACCATGCGCATTGCTCAAGGGTTGTACGAAGGCGTGTCGCTGGGCGGCGAGGGCAACGTCGGCCTGATCAGCTACATGCGCACCGATTCGACGCATCTGTCGGGCGAGGCGATCGGAGAACTGCGTCAGACCATCGAGCGCGAATTCGGCAAGCAGGGCTTGCCCGAGCACGCGATGGTGTACAAGACCAAGGCCAGGAACGCGCAGGAAGCCCACGAGGCGATCCGCCCGACTTCAGGCTTGCGCACACCCAAATCCGTCGCCTCGTTCCTGACGCCGGATCAGTTGAAGCTGTACGAACTGATCTGGAAACGCGCGGTTGCTTGCCAGATGAAACCGGCCACGCTCAACACCGTATCGGTCGAGTTTCCCTGTGGCACCGACGCAGGCTTTCGTGCCACCGGCACCACCGTGGTCGACCCGGGCTTTCTTGCGGTGTACGAGGAAGGCCGCGATGCGAAGTCGGCAGAAGACGAGGAATCACGCAAGCTGCCCGCACTGGTGAAAGGCGAGGCGGTGCCGCTCACCGACATTGCGACCGACCAGCATTTCACCGAACCGCCGCCGCGCTACTCCGAGGCCTCGCTGGTCAAGACGCTGGAGGAATACGGCATCGGCCGCCCGTCCACCTACGCCAGCATCATCCAGACGCTGCTGTCGCGCGACTACGTGATCCTGGATTCGCGCCGCTTCAAGCCCACCGATGTCGGTCGCGCGGTCGCGAAATTCCTGACCGCGCATTTCACCCAGTACGTCGATTACGACTTCACGGCGAAACTGGAAGATGAACTCGACGCGGTCAGTCGTGGCGAGGAGGAATGGCGGCCGCTGATGACCGAGTTCTGGAAACCGTTCAAGGCGCTGGTGGACGACAAGATGGAAACGGTCGATCGCAGCGAAGCGACCGGCGCGCGCCTGTTGGGCGATGATCCGAAGACCGGCAAACCGGTGTCGGTGCGGCTCGGCCGCTACGGCCCGTATGCCGCATTGGGCGACAAGGACAAGGATGACGAGAAGCTGAAATTCGCGTCGCTGCTGCCCGGCCAGAGCATGCACACGATCACCCTGGAGGATGCACTGCAACTGTTCAAGCTGCCGCGTGCGCTGGGAGCCGATGGCGATGGCGAGGAAATCTCGGCCGGCATGGGGCGATTCGGCCCGTTCGTGAAGAAGGGCAAGCTGTACGCATCGCTCAAGGGTGATGACAACGCCTACACCGTAACCCTCGAGCGCGCACGCGAACTGATTCTCGAGAAGCAGGAATTGATCGCCAACCGCGTCATTCATGATTTCGGCGACGGCATCCAGGTATTGAACGGGCGCTACGGGCCGTACGTCAGCAACGGCGAGAAGAACGCCAGGATACCCAAGGATCGCGAGCCGAAATCGCTGACCCACGATGAGTGCAAGGCGCTGATCGAAGCGGCGCCGATGCGGCGCGGACGCGGCAGGTTCAAGAAGGCCGTGGCGAAGCAGGCGGTCGAGAAGAAGGCGCCCGCGAAAAAATCCGTTGCAAAAAAGGCCGCTGCAAAAAAATCGGCGGCGAAGAAAAGCACGGTGAAGAAAAGCACGACGAAGAAAAACACGGCGAAGAAAAAGACGCGTGCGAAATCGACAGCATCGGCCGAAACGGAAGCACCGCCGTTCGACCTTTGATCCATGCGCACATTCGGAATCGAGGAGATCGGGGCCGCTGCGGCCTTGCTGCGAAACGGCGGCGTGCTGGCGTACCCGACCGAAGGTGTGTATGGCCTGGGTTGCGACCCGGACGATCGCGCCGCGTTCGAACGCATCTTCGCGATGAAACACCGGCCGCCTGACCAAGGCGTGTTGTTGATCGCCGCCGACATCGAACAGGTGCGGCCCTGGATCGGCGACGCCCCCGAAGCCGCATTCACGCGTGCAAACGAGGCATGGCCCGGTGCGCATACCTTCATCTTCCCGCGTTCGGCGCGGGTGCCGGAATGGATTGCCGGCGGACACGCCGGAATCGCCCTTCGCGTCACTGCACACGCGTCATCGGCGGCCTTGTGTCGCAGCTTCGGCGGACCGGTCGTCTCCACCAGCGCCAATCGTCACGGCGAACCGCCCGCACACAGCGCAGCCGACATCCGCAGGATTTTCGGTGACGGGCCCGACGGGGTGCTGGACGCGCCGCTGGGCGGCCTCGACCGTCCCACGCCAATCACGGATGCCGTGAGCGGCGCTATCATCCGCGCGTGAGGAACAGGGAGTTTCCGTTGTCGACGGTTTACGAATCAGCGCACGCTGCAGGGACGGCATCTTGTCGTGCCCTGCTTGCCGATGCCTCGCGGCAGCGAGTGGTCGCATGGCGTGAGGGCCTTCCGGTAAATGCCGGCCAATTCCTCGCGGATGCGGGGATGCTGGCTGCTCGACTTCCGGATGCGGCCGCCGCGGTCAACCTGTGCGAAGACCGCTACGCATTCCTGGTTGCCTTTGCCGCGCTGCTCATTCGCGGACAGACCAATTTGCTGCCGCCCTCGCGCGCCGTGCACGCGATCGACGACACGCTGGCTGCGCATCCCGGCAGCTACACGCTCGGTGATGCAGCACTCGATTCCGCGCCGCACCGCCATGTGTGTTTCGTTCCCGGTGACGGCATGCCCGCGGGCCGGCCGGCAACGATGATTGCCGGTGACGCGCTGGCCGCAGTCGGATATACATCCGGTTCGACCGGCGTGCCAACTGCCAGCCCCAAACGCTGGGACAAACTGGCGGTTTCCAGCAGCCACAACGATGCATTGCTGCGCACGCTGGCCGGCGGCGACTACCAGGTAGTCGCCACCGTGCCCCCGCAACACATGTACGGGCTGGAGTTTTCGGTGCTGCTGCCCCTGTTCGGGCACGCATCGGTATGCGCAAGCCGGCCGTTTTTCGCCGCCGACATCGCTGCGGCTTTGCACCGCGTGCCTGAACCTCGCGTATTGGTGACGACGCCGGTGCACTTGCGTGCCTTGCTCGATTCCGCACAATCGCTGCCTGCCTTCTCGGGCATCGTGTCGGCCACCGCACCGCTGTCGCGCGAGTTGGCTGCAATCGCCGAGAAGCGTTTCGAAGTTCCGGTGCAGGAAGTGTTCGGTTCGACCGAAACCTGCGTGATCGCGCATCGCCGCACGGCGCACGCGGAAGCCTGGACTCCGTACCCGGATGTCATGCTGCATCCGCAGCCCGACGGCACCCGCATCGAGGCGCCGCAACTGGCGCAGCCTGTGGTATTGGCCGACATCGTCGAACTGCTGGACGACGGTTGTTTCCGCTTGCGCGGCCGCAACACCGACTTGCTGGAAATCGCCGGCAAGCGCGCGTCACTTGGCGACCTCACCAGCAAGCTGCTGGCCGTATCCGGCGTGCGCGACGGCGTGGTGTTCCAGATGGACGACAGCGACGCGATGGGCGTACGCCGCATCGCCGCGCTGGCCGTCGCGCCGGGGCTCGCGGCAAGCGTGATTCTTGCAGCACTGCGCGATCAGGTCGATCCCGTATTCCTGCCGCGGCCGCTGAAGCTGGTCGATGCGTTGCCCCGCGGCGAAGCCGGCAAGCTGCCGCGTGCGGCGTTGCTGGAAATGCTTGGGCGGGACCGGGGGCCGGGGACCGGGGACCGGTAAAGCACGCACCTTCGCATCTGAGGCTTGCCTTCGCCGAAGCTCGCATAAGCCGTTTCGTGGCCGGCATAATGCCGGATCGCCATTCGTACTTTTCAGACACGGCCCCCCAATGAACGCTGTTCCCCGGTCCCCATTCATGAAGATCCTCGTCATCGGCTCCGGTGGCCGCGAACACGCGCTGGCCTGGAAACTCGCGCAATCTTCGCGCGCCAGCGAGGTATTGGTTGCGCCCGGCAACGCCGGTACCGCTTGCGAGCACGGTGTGCGCAATGTCGCCGTCGCCGCGACCGATCTCGAAGGCCTGCTGCGACTGGCGCAGGAGGAGTCCGTCGACTTCACGGTGGTTGGTCCGGAAGCGCCGCTGGTCGCGGGCGTGGTGGACAGGTTTCACGCAGCAAGTCAGCGCATCTTCGGACCGGGCGCGGCGGCAGCGCGGCTGGAGGGTTCCAAGTCCTTCACCAAGGATTTCCTTGCGCGTCATCAAATACCCACCGCGAGCTACGCGGTGTTCACGCAACTCGATCCCGCGCTGGATTACGTGCGCACACATGGCGCGCCCATCGTGATCAAGGCCGATGGCCTCGCCGCCGGCAAGGGCGTGGTGGTGGCGATGACGCCGGCGGATGCCGGGCAGGCATTGCGTGAGATGCTGGGTGCGCACGCGTTCGGTGACGCATCCGCGCGGGTGGTGATCGAGCAATGCCTCGAGGGCGAGGAAGCCAGCTACATCGTGATCAGCGACGGCCGCCACTACCTGCCGATGGCCTCCAGCCAGGACCACAAGCGCGTGGGCGAGGGCGACACCGGCCCCAATACCGGCGGCATGGGCGCATATTCGCCGGCGCCGGTGGTGACGGCGGAAGTCGAACAGCGGATCCGCGCGGAAATCATCGAACCCACCCTGTGCGGCATGGCGAAAGAAGGTGCGCCATTCACGGGGTTCCTCTACGCGGGCCTCATGATCGACAAGTCCGGCGCGCCGAAGGTCATCGAATTCAACGTACGCTTCGGCGATCCCGAGACCCAGCCGATCATGCAGCGCCTGCAGTCGGATTTCGTGGAGCTGATCGAAGCCGCGCTGGACGGCAAGCTCGACCAGGTCGAGGCGGATTGGAATCCACGTCCTTCGCTGGGTGTCGTGATGGCCGCGGACGGCTATCCCGGCAAGCCGAAAACCGGTGACGTGATTTCAGGACTGGATGCCGACTTCGGCTCCGACGTGAAGGTGTTTCATGCCGGCACCAAGCTCGACGCCGACGGCAATGTCGTCACCGCCGGCGGGCGTGTGCTGTGCGTGTCTGCGCTTGGCGACAATCTGGCGCAGGCGCGCGATCGTGCCTACGTTGCCGCTGAACGCATCCATTTCGATGGCGCGTTCTTCCGCCGCGACATCGGGCACCGGGCGCTGGTGCGGCGCGTCTGATCCGATAACCGGCTTTTCGTTGCGAAGTCCGATCTAGCCACCGACGACCTCATATTCACTCGAAACCAGACCGCTCGCATATGAACGCGTCGCCAAATGCCTGAGCGCAATGTCGTGCTGCAACGTTCCGAACAGCGGAATGCCGGCGCCGATGAGTACCGGGACGCGGGTGATGACGATGCGCTGGATCATTCCGGCGCGCAGGAAGCGCTGGATGGTCATGCCGCCGTCCACGTAGATGTGTCTGAACCCGCGTGCCTCCAATTGCCGCACGATGTCTGCGGGTTCGCCCGATAGTGATTTCACGACCGCGCTTGCGGGCGCCGGCGGCAGCGCATGAGTGCTCAGGGCGAATACGGGTTTGCTGCCGTAGGGCCATTGTTCGAACGCAAGCACTGTTTCGTAGGTGTTGCGACCGATGACCAGCGCATCGATGCTGGCGATGAACTCGTCGTAGCCGTGCGGTTCGCCGCCGCCGGCCGGCAGGAAATCGAGTTCGCCTCCCGGGCGGGCGATAAAGCCGTCGAGGCTGATGCCGACGAAGACGGATGCTTTCATGGTGGCGCTCCGGTCGTGTCTGGCGTTGCTTATACCGCAAGCTGCTGCCGCGGGCATGGCGAGGGGTATGGACATCACCTATGCTGGGAGCGGCCTCGTCAGGGGTTCGGGGATTCGCATGAGCCAATTCCGTCTGCTCGCCAAACGCCGCTTCGCGCCATTCTTCACGGTGCAGGCACTGGCTGCATTCAACGACAATGCGTTCCGGCAGGCAACGATCGTGCTGGTCGGGTTCCAACTGGGCCTGACCACCAGCCGGATAGGCTTCTATTCGAATCTTGCGCCGGCCTTGTTCATTTTGCCGTTCTTCCTGTTTTCGGCAAGCGCGGGGCAGCTTGCGGAAAAGTACGAAAAGCACACCCTGATCCGCTGGGTAAAGGTTTTCGAGATTGCGGCGATGTGCGTGGCGGCGTGGGGTTTCCACGCCAGGAGCCCGCTGCTGCTGTTCGTGGTGCTGTTCATGATGGGCGTGCATTCGACGGTGTTCGGGCCGATCAAGTACGCGATCCTGCCGCAGGTGCTGGAATCGAAGGAACTGGTGGGCGGCAACGGTCTGGTGGAGACGGGCACCGACATGGCGATCCTGATCGGCATGGTGGCAGGGGGCGCGGCCATGGCGTCACACTTCGGCTGGTATGCGGCCGCCGCGCTGGTCGTCGCGATGGCGTTGCTCGGTTTTTTCGCAAGCCTCGCGATTCCACGGGTGCCGGCCGTGGCGCCGCAGCTCAAGTTCAACTGGAATCCGTTCAGCGAGGGTGCGCGTGTGCTGCGCATCACCGCGAAGAACCGCGTCGTATTCACCGCGGTGCTCGGGATTTCATGGTTCTGGTTTTTCGGCGGCGTGGTGACCGCGCAGCTGCCGAACTACACGAGGCTGTATCTGGGAGGCGATGCCACGGTCGAAATCCTGGTGCTGACGTTGTTCTCGGTCGGGATCGGCATTGGCTCCCTGTTGTGCGAAAGACTCTCGCGGCACGTGGTCGAGATCGGACTGGTGCCGCTGGGTGCTCTGGGCATGACCGTGTTCGGGGCCTTGCTGTTCGCTGCGCAGCATGCACAAGCCACGACGCATGGCGCGAACTGGCTGGGTTTCCTGCGCTCGCCCGGTCACGGTTGGCTGGCGCTGGACCTGGCCCTGGTTGGCGTGTTTGCCGGATTGTTCATCGTGCCGTTGTTCGCGACCGTGCAATCCTTGAGCGCGCGCGACGAAGTGTCGCGGGTCATCGCCGGCAACAACATCTGGAACGCGATATTCCTTGTGGCAGCGGCGATTTTCGGGATCGGCCTGTTGCGCGCAGGGTTGACGATTCCCCAACTGTTTCTGGTGACCGCCCTGCTGAACGCCGTGGTGATGTCGTACCTGATGTGGCGCGTGCCGGCGTTCGGCCATCGTTTCCTGGCGTGGATACGGCTCCGGCGAGCTGCGGTCGACTGACGATCAATGCGATACTGCACCATTCTTGAATACCCATTTGCAGCATGCCCGCACCGCTTCGCATCGCAACCCGCAAGAGCCCGCTCGCGCTGTGGCAGGCCGAACATGTGGCAGCACGCTTGCGCGAGGCATTTCCGGGTCTTGCGGTCGAGTTGCTGCCGCTTTCGACCCGCGGCGACGAGGTGCTCGACCGCTCACTGGCCGCGATCGGCGGCAAGGGCTTGTTCCTCAAGGAACTGGAAGTTGCGCTGTCCGAGGGTCACGCCGATCTCGCGGTCCACTCATTGAAGGATGTACCCGCGCGAGTCGACCCGCAGTTTGCGCTGACGGCCATGCTGGAGCGTGCGGATTGCGCGGACGCGTGGGTCAGCAATCACTTCGCATCGATCGATGCATTGCCGCGCGGCGCGCGTGTCGGCACGTCTTCGCTCAGGCGCAGCGCGCAACTGCGTGCGCGCCGCGCCGACCTCGAGATCGCCGATTTGCGTGGCAACATCGGCACCCGCCTGGCCAAGCTCGATCGCGGCGATTACGCCGCGATCATCCTTGCCGTCGCGGGCCTGCAGCGAACCGGGTCCGAACAGCGCGTGCGTGCACGGCTCGCGCCGCCGGAATGGTTGCCGGCGCCGGGCCAGGCTGCGATCACGGTGGAGACGCGGGCGGGTGATGGGCGCGTCGTCGAGTGCGTTCGGGAGCTGGACGATGCCGCGACACGCCGCAGCGTTGCCGCCGAACGTGCGCTCAATGCCGAGCTGGGCGGTGATTGCACCATGCCGCTGGGCGCGTGGTGCGAAACGCGTGCGGATGGCACGCTTTGCTTGTACGGGTTGTTGGGCGACGCCGGCGACGGGCGCCTGCTGCGCGCCGAGGCCGAAGGCAACGAACCGGTTGCGCTGGGTCGCGAGGTTGCGCGACGATTACGGGAGCAGGGCGCCGACGCGTTGCTGGAGTCTCGCGGGTAGGTCATCCCCCCGCCGCTGCGCGGCAGCGCTTCGCGCTCGGCCCTTCGGGCCGCCCTTCCTTCGGAAGGGGGTGAGAGCGTTACGCTTTGCTGGTCCCTGGTCTTACTGCGATTTGCCGAAGCTGTACACCAGATTGGTGGTGAACAGGCTGTCGAGGTGTTTGGTGCCCGGCACGATGTTCGAGTTGTAGCGGTGCTCGTAGGCGATCTTCAGCGCCAGCGCCTTGGTCATTTCCACCGCGATGCCGATGTCGTTCTGATAGTACTTGTTCTCGCTGCCGGCCTCGACGAGGAAGGTCTCTTCCAGACTGGCGCTGTCGGTAAGCGCGAACTTGTAGTTGACCAGACCGCGGCCGATGGCTTCGTCCTGGGTCGGCGGCTTCACCACCGTGACGACCGGCGGCGTGACGCTGGTATCCACCACCGTGAATGTCTGCGGTTGATAGCGCTTGAAACCCGGACCAGCCTCGAACGACAGTTCCTGACGTGCGTCCTTGAGCAGGATGTACCCGAAACCGACCGATGCAACTTCCTGCCAGCGGTTGGGCGCGAAATCGTCGTGGTCATAGCGTGCGGCGGCGATCACGTATGCCCGCGGATTGAATTTGTAGCCGATCGAACCGCCGGTGTCGAAATGGTTGGCGGTGGTCTGGTAGCTTTTCGCCTCGCCCACGGTCACGCCGTTCTGCACGATGGGCGTATTGATGTTGCTCTTGGCGCGATTGGCGTCGAGGAACAGCGCATCCTTCCATGTATCGTTCTCGTAGTTCAGCTTCAGCTTGGCATCCAGGTTCAGCGATTTGGTGTTGCCGGTCGCGTTGGCAAGCCCGAATTCGCCATTGCCGCTCCAGCCCGAATTGGAGAAGGTGGGTGGTGGTGCCGACAGGGCGACGGCTGGCAAGCACAATGCAGAAATCGCCGCCATGGCGGCGATGCGATGCAAATTCATGCAGCAACTCCTCGGTTGATCCGGCGAAATCGCCAAGGCTGGGACCTTTGCGCTGAACGGCTGTTTAATTCATGCAATGAGACGGCAGGGTGCATGGAAAGCTTTTTCAAACGGGCGTCTCCGGGAAAAATGCGGCCACGGCATGTCGTGCCTCAGCAAAAAACAGCCAGCGCTCGACGAACAAACCCGCGACGCAGGCGATCGCGACCAGCGGAGCAATCCATGCCAGGTGGCTGGGCAATGCGATTGCGATGCCCAGCACCGGCAGGATCGTGAACAAGCTGACGGCGATTCGACGCAAGCGCGTCGAATGTTTGCGTGCCAGCACGAAAGCCATCTCGCGGGTCAGGTAGCTTTGTTCGGTAACCGGCCCCTCGAACGCGCGCACCCGGCCCAGCATTTCCAGTCCCGTGGCATGGCCGGGGGTGTTCGCGGGCAGCACGTCGATGCGCCGCCAGTAGTCGATCTTGATCACGGCCGCGACCACGGCCAGCGTCAGCAACGCCAGCGGGAACGCCACACCTGTCGTCGCGCCTGTCGTGAATGCCAGCCACGTCCACAACCACAGTCCGCCCGACAGCAGCGCGAATGCGAAATACAGCGGCAACACCTGGCGCGTGCGCCACGCGTGAATGGTCTTCAGTGAACGATAGATGTTGGCGGTGCACAGGATGGTGGCGAGCGCGCACAGCGTGAGCAGCACGCCGGCAATGCGGATGGCGACGCCCCCGCTGTCGGTGAATGCGAGCCACGCCATCGCCAACATCGGCAAATAAGTGAAGAGCGAGGCGACGCCCTCGCGCGACAGCCAGGAGGAACGCCATTGGCTCAATGCGCGCCATGCGCGTTCGGGGCGGCCGAGGTGCGAAGTCGACGCCAGCAAACCTGCTGTCACCAGCACGAAGCCGAAAGCCAGCGGCACCAGGATGCCATTGCCCGGGCGCGGATAAATGCCGGCGGCCAGGGCGAAGCCGAGCAGGCACCAGAGCCCATAGCCCGTGCCGCTCAACACCGTGAAGAAGATCACCGAAAGTGCGGGTTTCATCGCGACAACGCCTTGTCCAGCCAGCGCAACAGCGGAGGCAGTTGCGCGTTCTCGAGGGATTCCCCGGCTGGTTGCGGCGGTGCCGCGTCCCCCGAACCGTCTCGGCGAGGACGCGGCGGCAAGTAGCGATTGACCGGCCCGTAACCGAACTCCGGCATCAGCGCGTAGCCTTCGCGTTCGGCCACAACTTTCGACACGTCGGAATCCGGATCGCCCAGATCGCCGAACATCCGCGCACGGGTTGGGCAGGCCAGCACGCAGGCAGGCTGCCGGTCGCGCTCTTCCAGCGTTTCGTTGTAGATGCGATCGACGCACAGCGTGCACTTTTGCATGGTGCCGCGCTTGGAATCCTTGCGGCCCGCATCCGATGTCGACGTCTTTGGATGCGGCAGTGCAATCTCGCGCGCGCCGTAGGGACACGCCCACGCGCAGAGCTGGCAACCGATGCACTTGTCTTCATCGACCAGCACGATGCCGTCCTCGGCACGCTTGTAGCTGGCGCCTGTCGGGCATACCGTCACGCAATCCGGCGTTTCGCAGTGCAGGCACGAGCGCGGGAAGTGCACCATCTGCGGGACGGAGGCACTGCCGCTTTGGGGCAGTGATTCGATGGTGACTTCGTAGCCATGCACCCGGTTGAACCACACGCCGTGCGGCTCGGCGCCATAAGGGTCGTCGTCGGCGAGCGGCCCGAAGTCGCCACTGTCGTTCCATTCCTTGCATGCGACGGCGCAGGCGTGGCAGCCGACGCAGATGTCGAGGTCGATCACCAACCCGAGCTTTTTTTTCGCTGGCGCTGGCAGGCTGGTCACTGTGCAATCGCTCCCGCCACGGCCGTCCTGGCGAAAGCTGGAACCAACTGCTCTTTCTTGTCATTGCAGAATCGCTGCTTTTTTCCGCGCCGTCCGACGGCGCGGGCTACTTTCTGTTTCGGCAGAAAGTAGCCAAAGACCATTGCGCCGGGCATGCCGGTCTCGCCGACGTCGTGTCGGCTCGACTGCCCTTGGTGCTCGCCGATCGCGCGCCGACGCGAACTCGCACATCCGTGTGCTCGGACATGCGCGCCTTTCCCGCGCGATCGGCTGCGCGCCGCGGCGTCATGCAACGGCGCGATTGTCGCTTTCGTGACGGCCATCCTGGCCTCGTTCGGAGCAAGGTGAGCCCGCTCGTTTCGTCCCGACACGCGCGCAGGATGCGCGCAAACCGGGGCCCCTCGAACGCGGCGAGCGGGCGACGGAAGTGCCCGGAGGGTGGCCCGCTGGATGCGGGCCGGTTCGCCGCAGGCACATGGATGTGCCGTCGGCGAACCCCCGCGGTCGCGAGCAAACCCGAAACCCATGCATGGGCGGAGGGCGTGTTCGCGGGGTGGCCTTCTCTTTACTCCGGGCCTCCTGCCCTCCGCCCTTCGGGCCGTCTTCGGCGTTCCCGCGAGTTCCCGACGCGCGGGTGGTGACTTTCTCTTGGCCACGCAAGAGAAAGTCACACGCCCGCCTGGGAGGCGGGCGGAAGAAGACAGGGATGTCGAGCGGTCACGCAAACCGCTTGCTCGTGCAAGTGAGCGAAATCGTTCCCGCGGAGACGCGCGAAATCGAGACATGGATGTCAAACCACATGGAAACACGGATTGTTAAAACGGCCAGATTTTCGGAATGATGAACATCGACAACGCACAGAACAGCGCAATCAGCGGCACGCCGACCTTGGTGAAATCCGTGAAACGATAACCGCCAGCGTAATACACCATGGTGTTGGTCGGATACCCGACCGGGGTCGCGAATGACGTGGCTGCGGCGAATGCAACCGCCACGATGAAGGGACGCGGATCGGCGTTCACCGCATGCGCGACACTCGCGGCGATGCCGACCATCAACACCACCGATGGGTTGTGCCCCATCAATTCGGTCAACAATGCCGTCAACACGTACACCATCAGCAACGCCATCAGCGGACCATGGTTGCCGATGATGTCGAGGGCGCCATGCACCACCACGTTGGCCAGTCCGGTCCGCTGCATCGCGATGCCGAGCGGCAGGATCGCGCCCAGCAGGATGATGATCTTCCAATCCATGCCCTGGTAGACGTCCTTGCGCCCGAAGCAGCGGGTCAGCGCCATTGCGGCAACGCCACAGATCGCGGCGATGGGTATCGGCAGCCAGCGCAATGCCGACACCACCACCACGGCTGCCATGATGCCGACCGCGATGAATGCCTTGTGGCGTGGTCGCCGCGCATCCTCGCGCTCGTTCAACACCACGAAGCGGTCATCCGCGCGCAGACGCTGCACGGCGTCTGCCGGCAACAGCATCATCAGCACGTCTCCGGTCTGGAACGCGACATCGCGGATCTTGTCGCGCAGCAGGTGTCCGCGACGATGGATGCCCAGCACCGTGGCGTTGTAACCGGGCTGCAAGTCGAGATCGCGCAGGGTCCGATCCTCGGCAAGGCTGGCCGGGGCTATCATTGCTTCGACCAGCACGTTGGCGCGATCGCCGTCCTCGACGTGGGTGAACTCGGGGTTGATCTCCAACCCCGCGTGTTTGCGGAAATCTTCAAGCTTGTCCCACTCGCCGCGTACCAGCAACACGTCGCCTGTCGTGAGTTTCTGGGTGCGCGGCGACCACATGTGCTGCTCCCCGCGCAACAGCTCCAGCGGATACACGCCCTGATCGCCCAGTTTTGCTTCGGCGATGGTTTGTCCCACCAGTGGCGAATCCGACATCACCTTGAGCTCGGTGACGTATTTTCCGACCTGCAGCGGGCCGGCTGCGGCATTGTCGAGGTGCTTCGGCAGCAACCAGCGTCCGATCACCATCAGATAGGCTATGCCGGCAATCGCGAGCAGTACTCCGAGCGGCGTGAACTCGAAAATGCCGAACGGCGGCAGCCCCTGTTTCTGCGCCAGCGAATCGACCAGCAGGTTGGACGAGGTGCCGATCAGGGTGCACACGCCGCCCATCTGCGCGGCGAACGCCATCGGCATCAGCACCCGCGCAGGCGAAGTATTGGTGCGCTGGCACACGCGCAGCGCCAGTGGCAGGAAGGTCGCGACCAGTGCCGTGTTCTTGATGAAAGCCCCAAGTGGCGCGATCACCAGCATCATGCCAAGCGTCAGCAGCCACGGCTTGCGGATGCGCGACAGCAGGGTGATCACGGGATCGAGCGCGCCGGATCGCTCGATGCCCAGCGCCAGCGCGAACATCGCCGCGACCGTGACGGTGGCTTCATTGCTGAATCCGGACAGTGCCTGCTCGGGTGAGACGATGCCGAGCGCCACCAGCAGCGCCAGCGTGATCAGCGCGACCACGTCCACGCGCACCTTTTCGCTGGCAAACATCGCCATCGCGACCACGATGATTGCGGCGGTGGCCCAGGCTTGCCAGGTCATGGCTGGCGGCTCGTGGCAATGGCCTGGTCAGGCACCTCTGGTTCTCCCCGTTGCAATCGCATTTCAGCGTGTCGCGCTCGACGTTTTCACGCCGTCGTTGGTTGTGCCGCCGCTTCCGCAGCGACGGACGCCGGTGCGGTCATCTGCAAATGCCGCGGCGCGGATTGCAGCTTGCCATGCCACTGCAAAAAAATCGTTCAGGTGTCCATTGATTCGAACCGGTGGCCCGGGACGAGGGGCTCGGGATCGCGTTCCAGCCGCACCTTCAGGTCGAACCACGCAGCTTGACCGGTCACCGGATCGCCATTGCCCCAGGCGTGATCGGCGGCACGTTCGCCGATCAGGTGGTTCAAGAGAAAACCGTCCACGAATTCCGGCGCCTTGTCGGATAGTTTCCACGCGCCGCGTTTTTTGCCGATCGCGTTCCATGTCCACAGTGTGCCGGGAGCGGTTGCTGCGTGTGCGTACATCTGAACGCGCAGCCGCCCACGCGGTGACGCGATCCACGCCCAGTCGCCGTCCTCGATGGAATGCGCGGCGAGTGTCTCCGGATGCACATACAGCACGTTGCGCGCAGCGATCTGCCGCAACCAGCGATTCTGCGAACCCCATGCGTGGTACATGAACATCGGCCGCTGGGTGATGGCGGAGAGCGGGAAATCCGCTCCCCTCTCCCTCCGGGAGAGGGGTTGGGGGTGAGGGTTCGGGTCTCGCGCAAGATTCGGACCCTCACCCGGCGCGCTGCGCGCGCCACCCTCTCCCGAAGGGAGAGGGGAGTCAGCGTCGCTTTGCGACGGATACCACATTGGCACTGGATCAAAATACCGTTCCACCCTCGCGCGTTCGGACTCCGGTGGCTGCACCGTGCCGTGTCCCTGCGCGGCGAGACGGAAGCGTTGCAGCGTTTCGCAATACAACTGCATCGTGATCGGCTCGGCCGAGGCGACGAACCCCATCGACTGCGCCCATTCGAGATAATCGCGGTTGGCCATCCGGTAGTAGGCGCCCGCTTCCGGTACGCGTGCTTCGAAAAAGCAGCCGTGCTCGATGTAACGCTGCAGCTGGTCGGGGTTCGGCGCGCCCTTGCCGGATTGCGATCCGTCGGTGCCGCGCCAGCCGGCCAGCATGCCGACCCCCGGCGCGCGTTCGTGGCGCACCATGTAATCGGCGTAATTCTTGTAGACGGGCCTGCCATTGGCATCGACCATGTTCGGCAATTTCAGGCGCGCACCCAGATCCAGCAGCACGTCCTGGAATGGCCGCACGTCGCGGTCGGGTGCGACCACCGGCTGGCGGATGGCATCGGCCGCACACTCGGCATCGCTGATCGGGCGATCCAGCAGGCTGATGCAGTCATGGCGCTCAAGGTATGTCGTGTCAGGCAAAACCAGATCGGCGAACGCCACGGTTTCCGAATCGTAGGCGTCGACGTAGATGATGTGCGGGATCCTGTAGTTGCCGTTGTCGTCGCGTGCGCACAGCAACTTGCGCGTAGCGGCGGTATCCATCGCCGAATTCCAGCCCATGTTGGCCATGAACAGGAACAGCGTGTCGATCCTGGCCGGGTCGGACTCCACCGCATTGCGGATCACCGACTGCAACAGCCCGTGCGCGGCCAGCGGGAATTCCCAACTGAAGGCGTGGTCGATGCGGCGCGGCTGGCCGTATTCGTCAACCAACAGGTCGTCGGGTGCTTGCGGATAGCCCAGCGGATTGCCGGTGAGCGTGCCGTCCGGTTTGCGCGATTTCGCCGGCTTGTTGCCGGGTGGCGCGGGCTTCGGGTACGGTGGCTGGTAGCGGAAACTGCCGGGCGTGTCGAGCGCACCGAGCAGCATCTGCAGCACGTGGATCGTGCGACAGGTGTGGAAACCGTTCGCGTGCGCGGCAATCCCGCGCATCGCGTGCATCGAGACGGGGCGGCCGATCATCGAATCGTGTTTGCGGCCGTGGGTGTCGGTCCACGCGATCGGCAGTTCGATCGCCTGGTCGAATGCCACCTGCGCAAGCTCGGCGGCGAGACGACGGATCGTTTTCGTGTCCACGCCGCAGCGTTCACTGACGTTTTCCGGTGCGTAATCGTCGGCGAGGAAACGTTCGGCCACCAACTGGAACGCCGGTACCGCCTTGCGGCCGTCGGGCAGGGTGTATTCGCCCGCGATCAGTGGGGCGATGTCAGGTTGCGTCGCATCCGTGATGTGGTATGGCAAATGCGAACCCTCATCCGCCCTTCGGGCACCACGGAGCTCTTGGCCATGGACGGCGGCTTTACCCGAGGGGAGAAGGTGAAAAGCACCTCTCCCCCCGGGAGAGGTGTTGGGGTGAGGGTCTGGCCCCTGTGTAGTTCCGTGCGCTGCGCAAAGCGGCTTGCCATCCGCATCGCGCGCGATCAAGCCGTCGTCCGCCGCTCCCGGATTGCGGACCACCAGGTGGTGCGCGTTGCTGTAGCGGACGAGGTAGTCGAAATCCACGCGATCGTCGCGCAGCAGTTCGTGGATCAAGGCGCCCGCCAGCAAACCATCCGTGCCCGGATTCACCGGCACCCATTCGTCGGCGATCGAGGCGTAACCCGTGCGCACCGGATTGATCGCGACGATCTTGGCACCACGCGATTTCAATTTGCCGAGGCCGAGCTTGATCGGATTGGAATCGTGGTCCTCGGCTACGCCCCACAGCATCAGGTATTTCGTGCGATCCCAGTCCGGCTCGCCGAATTCCCAGAACGAGCCGCCGAAGGTGTACATGCCGGCGGCGGCCATGTTGACCGAACAGAAGCCGCCGTGCGCGGCGTAGTTGATGGTGCCGAATTGTTGCGCCCACCAGCCGGTCAGTGCCTGCGATTGGTCGCGGCCGGTGAAGAACGCAAGCTCATCGGGATCGCGCGCGCGGATGGCGCCCAGCCATTTCGTCGCCAGCTCCAGCGCCTCTTCCCACTCGATCTCGCGGAACTCGCGCGCTCCGCGTTCGCCCACCCGCAGCAGCGGCTTCGAGAGCCGCGCCGGTGAGTAGTGCTGCATGATGCCTGACGCGCCCTTGGCGCATATCACGCCGCGGTTGACGGGATGTGCCGGATTGCCGTCGATGTAACGCACGCGGCCGTTCTCGAGGTGCACGCGGATGCCGCACCTGCACGCGCACATGTAGCACGTGGTGGTTTTGACTTCGTCGCCGGTGGGGCGACTGAGTTCGAGGTGGGTGTGTGGCATGGCAACGATGGTAGCCACCCCGGCGCTTGCCGCCAATCATGCGTCGCGGCATGCTGGGGGGGTCGACAGGTCCCAACGCATGCATCAATACGAACGCGTCCTCAAGCTGCATGGCATCTTCAAGTCGCACCGGCGACCCGTCGAGGTGCAGCGCCTGCGCGAGGAACTGGGCTGCTCACGGGCCACGCTGTACCGCGACATCGCGTTTCTGCGCGACGCATTGGGCGCGCCGCTGGACAGCGATCCGGAAGGGCGCGGCTACGCCTATGCCGAAGGCGAGGGCGAGCGTTTCGAACTGCCCGGCCTGTGGCTGACAAGTGAAGAGCTTTCGGCGCTGATGGCGCTGGAAGCACTGATCGCGCGTTCCGATCCTGGCGTGCTGGCCGATGCGCTGGCGCCGTTCCGCGCACGGGTCGAAAAGCTCCTGAATGAACATGCCGGCACGCAAAAGCAGCCGCTGGAACGCATCCGGGTGGTGCCGTGGGGTTCGCGCAAGCTCAACCAGCAGGTGTTCCGCGCGGTGGCAGGCGCGGTGCTGGCGCGCAGGCAACTCAGGTTCCGTTACCGCGCGCGTACCACCGGGGCAGACAGCGTGCGGCACGTGTCGCCGCAGCGGCTTACGCATTATCGTGACAACTGGTATCTGGATGCGTGGGATCACGACCGCGAGGCGCTGCGAAGTTTCGCGGTGGACCGCATCGGCGCGGTCGAGCAGCTCGACAAGGTCGCCGTCGATCGCGACGAAAAGGAATTGAATGACACGTTGGCATCGAGCTACGGCATTTTCGCGGGCGCCCCCAAGGCCTGGGCGACCATACGATTTTCCGCGCGCGCGGCGCGCTGGGTGGCCGACGAGCACTGGCATTCATTGCAGGAAGGCCGCTGGCTGGATGACGGTCGTTACGAGTTGAAGGTGCCGTACTCGCAGTCGCGCGAGCTGGTGATGGATATCCTGCGCTACGGTCCGGATGCGGAAGTGGTGTCGCCGCAGTCGCTGCGCGAGGAAATTCGCATCATGCACAAGCTCGCGCTGGACGAATACGACCACGCGAAGTCGTGAGCGATCATCAGGCTCTCGTCAAGACCGAACGACCCAGCCCGGTCATCGCGCTGGCATTGGGCACCGGGGGTGCGCGGGGGCTTGCGCACATTGGTGCGATCGAGGCCGTCGAAGCCGCCGGCTACAGGGTCGTCGCGGTGTCCGGCAGTTCCATGGGCGCGCTGATCGGTGGCATCTACGCGGCCGGCAAGCTCGACGTGTATCGCGATTGGGTATGCGCGTTGCAAAAGATGGACGTGCTGAAGCTGGTGGACTGGACGCTTTCCGGCGCCGGGTTGATCAAGGGCGAGCGCATCATCGGCGTGCTGCGCGAATTGATCGGAGACGTCGAAATCGAGGAACTGCCGATCCGGTTTACCGCAGTGGCGACCGATCTGGATCGTGAACGCGAGGTGTGGCTTACGCGCGGTTCGCTGTTCGACGCCATCCGCGCGTCGATTGCGATTCCGACGATCTTCCGTCCGCACCCTTTCCATGGTCACCGCCTCGTGGATGGTGGACTGATGAACCCGTTGCCGCTGACGCCGCTGCTGCAATCGCCCAGTGACTACACCGTCGCGGTCAACGTCAATGGACCGCCGGAGGCATTGGCGGCGACGCGAACGCCGATGAAACAGCGCGCGCGCATCGGACTGCGCAGCAAGATCGCGGCCTTCGTCAAGCGCACCATCGGCAACCAGGAGGACAAGGAGGCCGAGCCCGGCTGGATGGACACGCTGACACAGTCGTTGGACCTGATGCAGCAGAATCTCACCAGCTTCCGGCTCGCCGCCGACCGTCCCGATCTGGTGATCGACATTCCGCGCAACGCCAGCGCGGTGTACGAGTTTTACCGCGCGTCGGAGTTGATCGAATTGGGGCGCGAACGGGCCGAGCGCGCGCTGGCGGCATGGCAGCCCGTGCACCTGTATCCCGAACACGAGTGACGCATGTAGGTTGGCGCTGAGCGCAGCGAAGCCCAACGACAGCCGCGGTTCATCCTCGCCACCAATGCGACGACTGTTGGGCTTCTCCTGGAACAAGTCCGGGATCAGCCCAACCTACAGCGCCGTAAGATTCGCATACGCCGCGACCAGCCATTTCGGTCCGGCGTCGGCGAAGTTGACCTGGATGCGGGTGTGCGCACCGGAACCTTCGGCGCTGACCACCACGCCCTCGCCAAAACTCGCATGGCGCACGCGCTGGCCGAGTTTGATCGGCAGCGCGTCATCGAGGTCGGCGTGGCCACGCGACGCGCGGGCCGTGTATACCGGCCGCGAGATCTTAGCGCGTGGGCGCACCTCGATGAGCAGATGTGCGGGCAATTCGTCGAGGAAGCGCGAAGGGCGCGACAGGGTTTCGCTGCCGTACTGGCGACGCGATTCGGCATAGCACAGCACCAACCGTTCGCGCGCGCGGGTGACCCCGACATAGGCGAGGCGCCGTTCTTCTTCCAGGCGCGAAGGATCTTCGACCGAGCGTTGCGTCGGGAACAGGCCATCTTCGAGGCCGACCAGGAACACGATCGGAAACTCAAGCCCCTTGGCCGAGTGCAACGTCATCAGTTGCACGCAGTCGGTGCCCGCCTCGCCCTGGCCTTCGCCGGCTTCCAGCGCGGCGTGCGCGAGGAACGCGGCGAGTTCCGACAAGCCGGCTTCGACGTCCTCGGGCGTGGGCTCGAAACGGCTGGCGACGTTGACCAGTTCGTCGAGGTTCTCGACGCGCGCTTCGGCATTGCCGCGGCTGTCGCGTTCGTAATAGTCGCGCAGGCCGGATTGGGTAATCGCGCGCTCGACTTGTTCGGCGAGCGAAAGCATGCCCCCCTCGCCTTCCGAGGGAGGGGTTGGGTGAGAGGGTTCGGCTTCGCGCGGGGTTTCGGTCGAGAACGGACCCTCACCCCTGCCCCTCTCCCGGGGGGAGAGGGGTTCATTTCCGCGCGCCAATCCGTCGATCAAGGTCATGAACCCGCGCAGCGCATTCTTCGCACGCGTGTTCAATTCACCGCCCGCCAGTTCGGCGAGTGCGGCATCCCACAACGACGTGTCGTCGGAGCGTGCGCGTCGACGCAACGCATCCACACTGCGTTCGCCGACGCCGTGCGGCGGCGTCGCCAGTGCGCGCTCGAACGAGGCATCGTCGCTGCGGTTGGCGGCAAGCCGCAAATACGCCAGCGCATCCTTGACCTCAGCGCGTTCGAAATAGCGCTGGCCGCCGTACACGCGATAGGGAATGTTTTTCTGGTGCAGTTGTTCCTCGAAGTTGCGCGACTGCGCGTTGGAGCGATACAGCACCGCGATGTCCGACGCGTGGCCACCGCCATCGAGGTACTCGCGGACTCGTTCGATCACGAAGCGCGCTTCGTCCTGTTCGTTGTAGGCGGCATACAGCGCGATCGCCTCGCCCTTGTCGCCAGCAGTCCACAATTTCTTGCCGAGCCGCGACGGGTTCCGGGCGATCACCGCGTTGGCGGCTTCCAGGATGGTTGCGGTCGAACGATAGTTCTGTTCCAGCCGCAGGGTTTTCGCATCCGGAAAATCGCGCAGGAACGCGCGCATGTTCTCGACTTTTGCGCCGCGCCAGCCGTAGATCGACTGGTCGTCGTCGCCGACCGCGAATACTTTGCCGGTATTGCCCGCGAGCAGGCGAATCCATGCGTATTGCAGCGCGTTGGTGTCCTGGAATTCATCGATCAACAGGTGCCGCCAGCGTTGCTGGTAGTGCGTGCGCAGTGCGTCGTTGTCGCGGATGAGTTCATGCGCGCGCAGCAGCAGTTCGGCAAAATCGACCAGCCCCGCGCGCCGGCAGGCCTGTTCGTAGGCTTCGTAAACCTTGAGATACGTGCGTGCGACCACGGAGCTTTGGGCCATGGATGGCGGCTCTGCACCGGGTTCGATGCCATCCGGGCGCTTGCCCTCGTCCTTCCACGCGTTGATCTGCCAGCAGGCCTGGCGTGGTGGATAGCGGGCCTCGTCGATGCCCAGGCCCGCCACGACGCGCTTCACCAGCCGTTGCTGGTCATCGGCGTCGAGAATCTGGAAGGTTTCTGGCAGGCCGGCTTCCTGCCAGTGCTGGCGCAACAAGCGATGCGCGATGCCATGGAAGGTGCCGACGGTCAGCCCGCGCATACCACCGGGCAGCAGGTTGGCGAGTCGTCCGCGCATCTCGCCGGCGGCCTTGTTGGTGAAGGTTACGCCAAGGATCGACCACGGCGGCGTGCCCTCGGCCTCGATCAGCCAACCGATCCTGTGGGTGAGCACACGGGTTTTGCCCGAGCCCGCGCCGGCCAGCACCAGGTAGTGGCCGGGCGGGGCGGCGACGGCTTCGCGTTGCGCGGTGTTGAGCGAGTCCAGCAGGTACGAAACATCCATCCGGCCAATTGTAACGTTCGCTCGCCCGCCGATTCTCCCGAACGGGCAGGCGTTGCGGATGGTGGCAGCGGGTTCAACCCGGGCGCACTGTCGGTTCAGGCAGGCGAGTCGGCCTGCAGGCGCGCTGGTCGTGCCGGAGACGCTTATTTCCTTTTCAGTGCGCCCACCACGATCAGGACGCCGCCCACGACGATGCCGGCGTAGCCGATCGGGGCCGGCAGCGGCTTCTGCTCGGTAGCTTCTACCTTGACAGGGCCAAGCTGAGCCTTGGTGCTGGTGTGGTTGTAATGCAGGTTGCCCAGCGCGACCCACACGCCGAGTCCAAGCAAGATGATCCCGAGGATGATCAGTCCGGCGCGCATTGCGGCTCCTTTTTGCTGTCGGAGGTTCGATCCTACACGCTCTTTACCTTGCGCCAGCGACCGCTGTCGCCCGCGTTCAGCGTCGGGTATGCCTGGCAAAGACGGGTCGCGGAAATAAAATGCCCCGAGAGCCAGGGGGAAGCTCTCGGGGCGGACGAAGCCGAACCTGGGGAGGGGTCCGACTCCGGAGGTTCGCTCAGGGAGGTGAGTGAACCGGGACGCCGTTGCGTGCGTCCGAAAAGTTAGATGGGGGCCTTGGTTGGAAGTTCAAACCCCATTTGCAGGTGAATTCATATTGCGTTCATGCGCTCAAAACGGCATGACTTTCGGCATATTTTACGTTCATCCCTGGACGCTGCTTCGTCGAACCTCCAGCTACCCGCAACAATGGCAAACTGCAAACATCAGAACGGCCATCCATGGCCCGGCTTTCACAAAAGCCGCTCCGGCGGAAGCCTGGTCCATCTGGTTTGGACATCCAAACGTGGCCGCCCGCGGGCACGCCGACCGTTCAGGGATGAACGCAAAATCAATGCGCTTCGCCCCAATTGGCGCCGGTGCCGATATCGACCAACAGCGGCACGGCGAGTTCCGCGGCGCCCTGCATGCGAACCCTCACGCCTTCCATGACCTCCCCGATCGCCTCTGCGTGCACCTCGAACACCAGTTCGTCGTGCACCTGCATCAGCATGTGCGCGTGGTCGTGCTTGTTCAGCCAGGTGTCGATCGCCAGCATCGCGCGTTTGATGATGTCGGCCGCGGTACCCTGCATGGGCGCATTGATGGCGGCGCGTTCGGCGCCGGCCCGCTGCGCTGCGTTGCGTGAACGCAGCGCGTCGAGGTATAGACGCCGGCCGAACAGGGTCTCGACATAACCATCGCGGTGCGCCTGCGCGCGGGTCGAATCCATGAACGACTTCACGCCCGGATAACGTTCGAAATAGCGCTGCACGTAGCCTTGAGCTTCGCTGCGCGGAATGCCGAGGCGCTGGGCGAGTCCGTACGCGCTCATTCCGTACATCAACCCGAAGTTGATCATTTTGGCGACGCGGCGTTGCTCGGGCGACACCTTTTCGAGGGCGACGCCGAACACTTCGGCGGCGGTGGCGCGATGCACGTCCTGATCGTGCTGAAAGGCGCGGGTCAAACCCGGATCGCCCGACAAGTGTGCCATGATGCGCAGCTCGATCTGCGAGTAGTCCGCTGCCAGCACCCGCCAGCCTTGCGGCGCGATGAACGCTTCGCGGATGCGTCGTCCTTCCTCGCTGCGTACCGGGATGTTTTGCAGGTTCGGGTCGGTGGACGAAATGCGCCCTGTTGCAACCGCCGCCTGGTGGTAGCTTGTGTGCACGCGGCCGGTGCGCGGGTTGACCATCCCGGGCAACTTGTCGGTGTAGGTCGAACGCAGTTTCGCCAATTGCCGATAGTCGAGGATCAGGCGTGGCAATTCGTGCTTGTCGGCGATGGCGGCGAGTGCTTCCTCGTTGGTGGACGGCTGTCCGGTCGGCGTTTTTACCAGTGCCGGTAATCCAAGCTGGTCGAACAGCAACGCCTGCAATTGCCTGGGCGAATCGACGTTGAATTCGCGCCCGGCGATCTGTTGCATCACGATTTGCAGTTCGTGCATGCGCTTGCCAAGTTGCTGGCTCTGCCTGCGCAGCGCAGCCACATCGATCAGCACGCCGCGTTGCTCCATCCGCGCCAGCACCGGCACCAGCGGCATCTCGATGTCGGTGAACACTTTTTTCAGGCTGGGCCGTGATTCGAGCTGCGGCCACAGCGCGTGGTGCAGGCGCAGGGTGACGTCGGCGTCCTCGGCGGCGTAGCGGCAGGCGCTGTCGAGGTCGACCTGCGAGAACGGAATCTGTTTCGCGCCCTTGCCGGCCACGTCTTCGTAGTGGACCGTATCGTAGTCCAGCCAGCGTTTGGCCAGCGTGTCCATGTCGTGCCGGTTGGCGGTGGCGTTGAGTGCGTAGGATTCCAGCATCGTGTCGAAGGCAATCCCGCGCACGCCGATGCCGTAATTCGACAACACGTTGCAGTCGTACTTGGCGTGCTGGCCGAGCTTGGGGCGCTGGTGGTCTTCAAGGATCGGTCGCAGCGCCGACAGGGTGTGATCGAGCTCGAGTTGTTTTGGCGCACCGGGGTAATCGTGGCCGACGGGGATGTAACACGCCTCGCCCGGCACCACGGAAAAGGAAAGCCCCACCAGTTGCGCGCGCATCGGGTCGAGCGAGGTGGTTTCGGTGTCGAAGGCGATCAATTCGGACTTGCGCAGTTTCGCCAGCCACGCGTCGAGTTGTGCTTGCGTGGTGACGAGGTCGTACCTGGTGGGACCGGGGACCGGGGACCGGGGACCGGGCGTCAGCGGGGTGCTTGTCGCGTGTCCGGCTTTGGCTTCGATGGTCCCCTTGGCGGCGCTGGTTGCGGAATCGACGGTGGTTGCCGGTCCCCGGTCCCCGGTCCCCGGTGCCAACTCCTTGAGCGCCTGCCGGAATTCGTAACGCGCGTACAGTTCGCGCAACGTGTCGATGTCGCGTTCCCGCAATTTCAGGTCGCGCGGGCCTTCGTCCAGGGCGACATCGGTCTTGATGGTGGCAAGCTGCCGCGACAATGGCAGTTGCGCGAGCACCGCGCGCAGGTTTTCGCCGATTTTGCCGCCGACGTCACTGGCGTGTGCGATCACGTCGTCCAGCGAGCCGTATTCGTTCAACCACTTCGCCGCGGTCTTGGGCCCGCACTTCGGCACGCCGGGGATGTTGTCGATCGAGTCGCCCATCAGCGCGAGGTAATCGACGATGCGTTCCGGCGGCACGCCGAACTTCGCGACCACGCCTTCGCGGTCCATGCTCGAGTGGGTCATGGTGTTGACCAGCGTCACGCGCGGGCCGACCAGCTGCGCAAAATCCTTGTCGCCGGTGGACACCTCGACTTCGATGCCGTCACCGGCAGCACCGGTGGCAAGCGTGCCGATCACGTCGTCGGCCTCGACGCCGGCGACCTGCAGGATGGGAAACCCCAGGGCCTTGACGACCTTCAGCATCGGGCCCACCTGCGCGCGCAGTTCGTCCGGCATGGGTGGGCGGTTGGCCTTGTATTCAGGGTAGATTTCGTCGCGGAAGGTCGGTCCGGGCGCGTCGATCACGAAGGCCGCGTAATCGGGTTTCTCGTTCAGGGTCGCGCGCAGCATGTTGACCACCCCGAACAGCGCCCCGGTCGGTTCGCCGCCGGCATTGCTGAGCGGCGGCAAGGCGTGAAAGGCGCGGTACAGGTAACTTGAACCGTCGATAAGTGTGAGCTTCGTCATGTCCGGATTGTCGCATGCACGTTGCGCTCACGCGGGGCATGTATGCTGGATTTGCGAACTGTCGATTGCGGAGAGCCGACGTGAAAGTGCTGCCATGGTTTGCCGCGTGTGTTTTGCTGCTGGGCATGCCCGTTGCACGGGCGCAACAGGTGCCGGCGACATCATCATCGGCACCCCCGCCACCCGGTTCGGCATTGCCTCCGCCCGGCATCAACGAGCCCGGCGCCAGGGCGCGATCGCTGCCTTTGCCCAGTACCGGCATTCCACCCTCGGTGGCGCCGGCTGCACGACAGGGGAACGGGAGCGGCGACAGCACCAACGTTGCCATCCACACCGACGCGGGCGGCGACACCATCGAGGAGTACAGCCGCAACGGCAAGGTGTACATGATACGCGTGACGCCCAAGCACGGCGTCACCCAGACGTACCTCTACGACAGCCCCAACGGCAGTCTGATGCGCGATCGCAGGCTGGGTCCGGTCGCGCCGGTGTACTACGACGTCTACAAGTGGGGGGGTCCCAAAAAGCCGGCCAGCAGTGCGCCAGCCGCGGCATCGACGAGCGGGCAGTGAGCCAAGTCAGTCGCGTGCCCCATCCCTGGTGCCGGCACCGGTCGGCCATCCTTGGCCGACCTGCGAACACGGCGCACGCGCACTGCGCTCACACATCCAGTTCCGGATAGTGACGGAAGATGCCGTCGTTGTTGAACGGAATGCGTCGCGGCGAGGCAAGGTAGGTCGCGATGTTCGACCGCGCAGCAACGCGCGCGTGCAGTTCCACGCATAACGGCAACGATGGTTCCAGCCGGCGCATCGCGCGCGGAAATGCATGACGCAGGCCCTCGATGA
Organism: Rhodanobacteraceae bacterium; assembly: GCA_036279455.1. GTDB lineage: Bacteria > Pseudomonadota > Gammaproteobacteria > Xanthomonadales > Rhodanobacteraceae > 66-474. The sequence goes on from DASUJD010000006.1 coordinate 52,733, forward strand.
CCTGGAACAGTGAAAGGTCTGCATGCGTGATGGCGCTGCCGACGAGACACCGTTGGCGTCCGCGGTGGTTGTCCGCCAGTATCTGTTCGAAGTAACCGAGAAACTTCGGCAGGCGTTCACGCCGCAGGTGTGCGCTGCGGCGTTTGGCTTCCTCGCGCTGGTCTTCGTAATACAGCCCGCCCGAGATCGGGTGATGGACGTCGTGGATCTCGGCCACCAGGTCGGTGATCGTCAATTGCAACTGGTTTGCCCACAGTTGGCCTGTTTGGTCGCGCGGCGCAAGCCCGAGATGCGGCCCGAGGAACAGCAGGATGTTGGCGGTTTGCCCGATCAGGCGGCGCCCGGCTTTCAGAAACGGCGGCGCGAACGACGCGTGTCCGGTCGCGGGATCATCCAGCCAGCGCAGCAACGCGGCGGTGCCGCCACCCGAACCTTCCGGCAGGCGCGCAACGTCCACGTAATTGGCGCCTGCGTCTTCCAGCGCCAGACGCACGAACTCGCCGCGTCCCTGGATCGTGGGCCAGTAATACAGTTCGTATTTCACGGGAACCTCCGAATAACCTGCTGCACTACTCGCCACATCCATGTGGCTCGCCCTTGCGGGCCGCATGCGGCGTTCAAATCGGCAGTCCTGCCGATTTAGTCGGCGTCACGCAATCTGCCCTCGCTCGCGACGGTTTTTCGAAGGTTCCGACCGCCGGGCTGGCTGCTTCAATAGAGTAACCGCGGGACCATCGCCAGGCATGGTGTTCTTTGTTTCCGGGCGGTTGCCGAGCGCAGCAGCTTTCAAGCCGCTCCTCAATGGCGGAAGTGGCGGGTGCCTGTAAACACCATCGCCATGTCGTGTTCATCGGCGGCATCGATCACTTCCTGATCGCGCATCGATCCGCCGGGCTGGATCAGCGCGCGCACGCCGGTACCCGCGGCGAGGTCGACGTTGTCGCGGAACGGAAAGAAAGCGTCCGAAGCCAGCACGCTGCCCTCGGTGGACAGCTTTGCATCCGTGGCTTTCATTGCGGCGATCTTCACGCTGACCACGCGGCTCATCTGACCTGCGCCGATGCCGATGGTGGCGCCGTCCCTGGCGAACACGATGGCATTCGATTTCACGAACATCGCCACGTGCCATGCGAACAGCAGGTCGCGCAGTTGCTCGGCGTCAGGCATGCGTTGGGTCACGACCTTGAGGTCGGACAGCATCAAGGTGTCGACATCGGAATCCTGCACCAGCACCCCTCCCGCGATGCTGTGCAACTGCTGCTGTGCGGTGCCCGGTGCGTTCGACCATTCCCCGGTGGCGAGCGCGCGTACCCGGGTGTTGGGCTTGATCCGCAGCAGGCCCAGCGCTTCCTCGTCGAACGCAGGCGCCACCAGCACTTCGACGAATTGTCTGGCGAGAATGTCGCGTACCAGCGCGCCATCGATCGGACGGTTGAAGGCGATGATTCCGCCGAAGGCCGAGCTCGGATCACATGCGAAGGCGCGCTCGTAGGCGTCGACCGGATCCTTGCCCAGCGCGACTCCGCACGGGTTGGCGTGCTTGACGATCACGCATGCCGGGGTTTTGTCGAACGCCTTGACGCATTCCAGCGCGGTGTCGGCGTCGGCGAAGTTGTTGTAGGACATTTCCTTGCCGGCCAGCACGGTGGCGCTCGCAACCGTACCTGCAACAGGCGCAGCATCCAGATAAAGCGCCGCCGCCTGATGCGGATTTTCGCCATAACGCATTTCCTGCACGCGGCGCAGCGACAAATGCAAGGTGGGCGGGTAGGCCTCGCCGGGTTCGCCGTCGACGCGCGCGGAAAGCCAATCGGCAATCACGCCGTCGTAGCGCGAAGTGTGCGCGAACACCTTGGCCGCGAAGCGCCGACGTTGCTCGAAAGAAGTCCCGCCGTCGCGACGCAGGGTTTCGATGAGCTCCGGGTAGTCCGCGGGGTCGCAGATCACGCTTACGCGTTCATGGTTTTTGGCGCCGGCGCGCAGCATCGCGGGACCACCGATGTCGATCTGCTCAATCGCTTCTTCATAGGTGGCGCCGGCGTGGGCGGTGGTGCGCGCAAACGGGTAAAGGTTCACCACCAAAAGGTCGATTGGCGCGATGGCGTGGTCGCGCATCACGGCATCGTCGACGCCACGCCGGCCCAGAAGTCCACCATGTATCTTGGGGTGCAGGGTCTTGACGCGACCGTCCATGATCTCGGGGAACCCGGTCAACTCGCTGATGTCACGTGCCGGCACGTCGGCATCACGCAGGGCGCCGGCACTGCCACCGGTGGAAATGATTTCGATGCCGAGCGCGTGCAGCGCGCGCCCGAGATCGACCAGGCCGGTCTTGTCGGAAACGCTCAGAAGCGCGCGTCGCGTGGTGATGATGCCGGATCCGGTCATGGAGACGAAATGTCCTCAGGCCTGTCGTGGTCCGGGCGTGCCGGCGTTTGGTTCGGCATCAGCAGGCCCTTGTCAGCCGAGGCCGTGTTCGCGCAGTTTTTTGTGCAAGGTCGCGCGGTGGATGCCCAGTATTTCGGCGGCGCGGCTCTGGTTGCCGCCGCTCCACGCCAGCACTTCACGCAACAGCGGTGCTTCGATTTCGCGCAACATCCGGGTGTACAGGCCTTCCCGGCAGGGAGTGCCGTTGAGGTCGGCGAGATAACGCCGCGCGTTCGCCGCCATGCACTCGCCCAGCGTCTGCGCGCCTCCACGTACCGGAGGATCGGCGTGGATGGATGCCGGTGGTGAGGTCGACGTCAGGTTGCCCATGGAGCGTGTGCATTCCGGCCTGGTGCGCGCAGGTTGCTTGAACGTGCGAACGAGCGAGTTTAACAGGCCTGTTTGTGCAGGGTAAGCTGACATCGACGTCACTCGAACCCGAACTGGAAGCCCGTCGCCCGTTTGCCGGGATCGACCACCTCGAACGCCACGGCTGCCGTTTCGCCCGGTGCGATGCCGGCGGCGCGCCGGCCGGGGTCGGGCATGTATTCGGCAGGACGGAAACGGCGCATTGCAACCGGGTTGTTGTCCAGGTCGGTAAACTTCACCACCACGACCGGCCAGGGTTGGCTGAACGCTGCGTTGTTGCGCAGGGTCGCGGTGATCGTCAATGCCCCGGCTGTCTCGGGGTCGGGGCGCACGTCACGCGACGTCAATTCCAGTTTCGCGGTGTTCTTGATCAACGGCAGCTGGCACGGGATGCTCGCGCAGATGCGCGCCATCCACGGTTGCGTGGCCGGGTTGCGGAACAGTTCCGCGCGGCCGGCCCACGCAAGTTGCAGAGCCAGCAACAGCGCCAGGGCCAAACATCCCAGCGCCCACGCCGCGCCGGTACGCGAAAAGCGACGGCGTGGGCGGACGTACATGGGCGCGGGCACGGTTGCAGCATCCGGCTCGGTTGCGGGTTGCCCGGTTTCCGCCGCAGCAGGCGCGACCGCCGTTTCTGCGTCAACGTCATCCATTTCATTTTCGGCCGGTATGGATGTGGGCGTTGCCGCGGCGGATTCGTTGCCGTCGGGGTCGTGGGCATGCACGAGGTCGGGAAGGGTGCCTGCCTCGGTTTCATGCAAGTCGAATGCGGACTCCGGCTGCGTGTCCGCGTCCGTCACTTCGGCGGCATGGCCTTCGAGCGTTTCGGCTGCAGGCGTGGCGTCGGCCTTGTCATTTCCGTCGCCTGGATCCTGCACGGAATCGATTCCGGTCCTGGCAGCGCCGATCCCGTCGGGGAGTTCGACGGCCCATTCATTCCCACCGTCCGGACCTGGCTCGGGGTTGTCGGCATTCCGGGCATTGGCAGTTGCGGCCAGTTCGGATTCGATATTGCTGAACCAGTCATCGCTGCTTTCGCCGGCTTGCGCGCTGCCCGCGGCACCAGCCTCGACACCGGGGGCTTCTTCGGAAGTTTGCGCAGGTGCGGCATCGGTGTTTTCGGCCTGCGGTTTTTTCGCCGCGGGTCCGAGCACGGAAGCAGGCACTTCCCTGGCAAGGGTCGGGGCGCGCTTCGCCTGATCTTGTCCCGGCAAAGAATCGAGGGGAGGGGCCGGCATCGTGTCGCTCAAGGCGCGCAGTGCATCGAAACGTGTGGCGCAATGTCCGCAGCGCACGATGCCGAGCGACGCCTGCAAGGCGTCTTCGTCGATCTCGTAGACCGTCAGGCACTCCGGGCACTGGGTGTACATGCCGCGATTGTAGGCGACCGCGCGCGCCGCAACGGGTACTAGTTGCGCACGCCGTGGATCCGGACCCAATTCTCGCGCCGGGCAACATGGAGGTCGCCGAACCCGCATGACCGATAACGCTCGATCAGTGCCGGTTCCTGCCCCGCAAGGATGCCGGACAACGCAACCCGCGTGCCGGACACGCACAAGGCCGCAAAACGCGGCGCGAGCTCGTGCAGCGGCCCCGCCAAAATGTTCGCAACCAGCACGTCGCAACGCGTGTCGCCGGGCAAGGCCTCCGGCGGGAAAAGTTGCAGGCATCCGGTCACGCCGTTGCGCATCGCATTGTCGTGCGTGGCCGTGAGCGCCTGCGGATCGTTGTCGATACCGAATGCTTGCGCGGCGCCGAGTTTCAACGCGGCGACCGCCACTACGCCGGAGCCGCAACCGTAGTCGATGAACGTTTTGCCGACGAGGTCCGCGCCGTCCAGCCATTCCAGGCACAGCGCGGTGGTCGGGTGGGTGCCGGTGCCGAAAGCGAGGCCCGGATCGAGGCGCACGATCACCGCCGCTTCATCGTCGCTTGGAGCTGTCATGCGCAGCGCGACGCCTTCTCCCCCGCGCCCGCTTGCGGGAGGGGCGGCGTGAAGCGCCGGGCGCGCAGCGCCGGGTTGAGGGGCATTCGTGTCGGGTGGTTCGATATTCCACGGATAAATCCACAATCTTCGACCGAACCGCATCGGCTGGTAGCGATCCATCCACGCGCGTTCCCAATCCTGATCATCGACTTCGCAAAACGTGATGTGGTCGGGCGCAAGATCCGGCAGTGCAGCATGCAACACCTGCAACAAGCCGCGCCGGTCGATGTCGGCGTCAAACAGCGCCAGCAACTTCAGCGATGGCCACAACGGGAGTTCGCCTGCGCCCGGCTCGAAGATCGCGGCTTCATCCGGGGTGTCGGCGTCGGCGTCCACCAGCGTGATCGACAGCGCGCCGGATACTTCCAGTGCGGCTTCGGCGCGCGGTTGCGCGGCGGCATCGATGGTCAGTTGCAGTTCGAGCCAGGGCATGGGTACGTGGTCACACGATGCAGGAACTCATTGTCATTCCGGGGCGGTCGCCAGCTTCACCGGTGATCGAACCCGACTGCGGAGGCAGCGACGCCGGAGCGAACATCGGCGCAGCCGACGGCCCAACGGGCGAGCCGCGGGAAGCGGCGGGTTTATCCAGCTTCCGTTTTTCCCGGAGGAAAAACTGGATTCCGGGTCCCGGCCGCAAAAAAACGCGGCCGGCCCCGGAATGAAGCCAAAGGTGGTTACGCTCTTCCCGAGTCCCGAGTCCCGAGTTTCGAGCCTCAGCTTCCCAACCCCATGCCTTTCTCTTTCTGCTCGCGGATGCGTTTCTCGAGATAGTGGATGTTGCGGCCACCGTGTTTGAAGCCGCTGTCACCCATGATCCTTTGGTGCAACGGCAGGTTGGTCGCGATACCTTCGATCACGGTCTCACTGAGCGCGGTGCGCATGCGTGCGATCGCGGTCTTGCGGTCGACGCCATGCACGATCAGCTTGCCGATCATGGAATCGTAGTTCGGCGGAATCCTGTAACCGTCGTAAAGATGCGTGTCGACGCGCACGCCGGGACCGCCGGGTGCCTCGAAGCGCTTCACCGTGCCGGGGCTGGGCATGAAGGTGTCGGGATCTTCGGCATTGATGCGGCACTCGATCGCGTGGCCGCGCGGCACGATGTCTTCCTGCCTGATCGACAGCGCCTCGCCGGAGGCAATCAGCAATTGTTCGCGAACCAGGTCCACGCCGGTGATCAGTTCGGTTACCGGATGCTCGACCTGGAGGCGGGTGTTCATCTCGATGAAATAGAAGCATCCGTCCTGATACAGGAACTCGAAGGTGCCGGCGCCGCGATAGCCGATGCGGATGCAGGCGTCGGTGCAGGTCTTGCCGATCTCGGCGCGCATCTCCGGCGTGATGCCGGGCGCCGGCGCTTCCTCGACCACCTTCTGGTGGCGGCGTTGCATCGAGCAATCGCGTTCGCACAGGTGGATCGCGTGGCCCTGGCCATCGGCCAGCACCTGTATCTCCACGTGGCGTGGGTTCTCGAGGAACTTCTCCATGTATACCTGATCGTTGCCGAACGCAGCGCGTGCCTCGGCACGCGTGGTTGCGATGGCATTGCCCAGGTGCGCCTCGGTGTGTACCACGCGCATGCCGCGTCCGCCGCCGCCACCGGCGGCCTTGATGATCACGGGATAGCCGATCCTGCGTGCGATTTCCAGACTCCGCTCGACGTCGTCATCGAGCGGTCCGCTCGAACCCGGCACGCACGGCACGCCCGCGGCCTTCATGGCCTTGATCGCCTCGACCTTGTCGCCCATCAGTCGAATGGTTTCCGCGCGCGGGCCCACGAACACGAAACCGGATTGCTCGACCTGCTCGGCGAAATCGGCGTTCTCGGACAGAAACCCGTAACCCGGATGGATCGCCGAAGCGTCGGTGACTTCCGCTGCGGCGATGATGGCCGGAATATTGAGGTAGCTCTGCGCGGAAGGTGCCGGACCGATGCAGATCGCTTCGTCGGCCATGCCCACGTGTTTGAGGTTGCGGTCCACGGTCGAGTGCACCGCGACGGTCCTGATGCCCATGGTCTGGCAGGCGCGCAGCACGCGCAGCGCGATTTCGCCGCGGTTGGCTATCAGCACTTTATCCAGCATGGCGATCAACCGATGATGAACAAGGGTTGATCGAATTCCACCGCCTGACCGTTCTCGGCCACGATGGCGATCACGGTGCCGGCGACTTCGGCGTCGATCTGGTTGAACATCTTCATGGCTTCGATCACGCCCAGTGGGTCACCGACCCTGATCTGCTGGCCGACCTTGACGAAGGGCTCGGCGCCGGGTGACGAAGCGGCGTAGAAGGTGCCGACCATGGGCGAGCGAACCACCGTGCCGGCGGGCAGCCCGGATTCAACCGACGCGGCTTGCGTGGAAACGACGGGAAGTGTCGCGGACGCAATCGGCGCCGCGGCGGGCGCTGCCGCAATGGTCTGCGGAACGCCGGCCGCAGCGCCGACAGGAAAGCGCGACAGACGGACGACTTCCTCGCCTTCCTTGATCTCGAGTTCGGAGAGATTGGATTCTTCCAGGAGTTCTATCAGTTTCTTGACTTTTCTGAGATCCATGATGGTCTCGCTGTGGTGCGTAAAAGGATCAGTCGCCAGCCAGCCGCTTGATCGCGGCATCCAGCGCGTAGCGGTAACCGTCCGCGCCGAAGCCCGCGATCACTCCCACCGCGAGGTCGGAGAAATACGACTGGCGGCGGAACGGTTCGCGCGCATGCGGATTCGACAGGTGCACTTCGATGAAGGGAACCGCGACCGCGGCCAGCGCGTCACGCAGCGCCACCGAGGTGTGGGTGAGGGCAGCAGGGTTGATCAGGATGAAGGCGGTCATGTCGCCCCTGGCCGCCTGCACTCGATCGACCAGTTCGTGCTCGGCGTTGGACTGACAACTGCTCAGCGTGTGCCCCGCGGCTTCGGCCTGACGCGTCAACGCGGCATCGATGTCCGCCAGCGTGGTGCGCCCATATACATCCGGCTCGCGCTCGCCGAGCAAATTGAGGTTGGGGCCGTGGAGCACAAGAATCTTCGCCACGCTCGAACCTCGAGGGGCAACAGGGAGCCGCGAAGTCTGAACCTTCATTCATGCTTTGTCCAGCTTTAGGCTTCCGATAGCTGGAGATCAGCGACGTTCGCTGTGCGATCGTCCCCGATCGCCGCGTCGCCGGGTCGCAGAGCGAGAAGGTCGAGTCGGGGGTTTGCGAGTCCAGAACGGGCATCCATGAGCTGATTTTTCACAAAAGGGCTTGCTATGGCCGGGCCGGTTCGGCCTCCTTCAGCCAGTCGTTGAGCAGGTCGGGTTTCAGCGGCCCGAGTCTGGTTTCGAGAATGCGGCCGTCGCGGCCAATCAATACGCTGTAGGGCAACAAACCCGCCGTATCACCGAAGGTGGTGGTCGGCACGGGATCGGCGTCGATGCCGATCAGGATGGGATAGCCCACCGGCAGACTTTTCAGAAAGGCGGCAGCCGATTGCGGCTGGTCCATCGCGACACCCACCACTTGCAGGTCGTCGTTGGCGTATTTGCGCTGCAACTTCGCCAGCATCGGCATTTCCCGCCGACACGGTGCACACCAGGTGGCCCAGAAGTTCAGCAACACCACCTTGCCGCGCCATTTGGCAAGGGCCGTGGTTTGTCGGTCAAGGTCGGGCAGCGCGTACGCGCCCACCGAATCGCCTATCGCCAGGGTTTTGACCCCCACCGGTGCGGGCGGCTGCGGTGGCGGAGCATTCATCAGGTGGTTCTGCAACCACCAGCCGCCGGCGGCGGCGAGGCAGGCGAGCGTCAGGATCAGGATCGTGCGCCGGTCCATCATTGCGCGGATGCGGTTTCCAGTGCGTTGTGGACCAGCGATGCGGTCAACACGGTCGGCAACGCGCGGCCCGCGCCGCCGCCACGCGGATACACCACGTACAACGGCACGCCCGGCGAATGGAACTTTTGCAGGTACGCTCCGATCACGGGATCGACATCGGTCCAGTCGCCTTTCATGTAAACCGCGCCGGTGTCACGCAGCAGGCTGCGGAACGCCTGCGTGTCCAGCACCGCGTATTCGTTGGCCTTGCAGGTGACGCACCAGTCCGCGCCGATATCCACGAACACCGGCGTGCCGGCGTCGCGCAAGGATTGCAGTTTCGCGGGGCTGAAAGGCACCGCGCCGTCACGCGTGATGGCTGCACGCGCGGCTGGCGGCACGCGCGTGACACCGTACAGTGACACCGCGGCGATCACTGCCAGCGCCAGCGTGAACACATGGCCAAGCTTGCGACCCGTGCGCCCGTAGCCGTGCCACCACAGCGCGGCCGCCAGCAGCACCATCGCGACCAATACCAGTGCCACCGCATCCGCGCCGCGCTGGTGCGCCAAGACCCACACCAGCCACACCGCCGACAGGTACATCGGAAACGCCAGGACCTGCTTCAGGGTTTCCATCCAGCGGCCGGGCTTGGGCAGCAGCCGCGCCAGCGCCGGCACCAGGCCGATCAGGGTCAGCGGCAATGCCAGCCCGATGCCCAGCGCCAGCATTACCAGCAATTCGTGCGAGGCCGGCGCCACGAACGCGTAGGCCAGCGCAGCGCCCATGAACGGTGCAGTACAGGGACTGGCGACCACCACCGCCAGCACACCGGTGAAGAAGTGCCCGGCCGCACCGCCACGGCGTGTCAGCGTAGCCCCCACGTTGCCGAGCCGGGAGCCGAACTGCACCACGCCCGACATCGACAGACCCACCGTGAACAACACGCACGCCAGCACGGCCACGATCACTGGCTGTTGCAACTGGGTGCCCCAGCCGATCGCGTGACCCGCGCCGCGCAGGCCGAGGATCGCGAACCCAATCGCAAGGAAGGTGCAGATGACGCCTGCACCGTAGCTCAGTGCATGCATGCGGGCGCGTGGTCGCGATTCGTTGCTTTCCAGCACGCCGACCGCCTTGATCGCCAGTATCGGCAACACGCATGGCATCAGGTTCAGGATCAATCCGCCCACGAATGCCAGCAGCAGCGCGAACGCCAGTCCTGTCGAGAGCGGACCCGTGCCGGTTCGTGTCGCGGTGTTCGTGGCGACCGGTGGCTGCGGATTCGTGGCTGCGGCGGTCAGCTGCGCAGTAATCGGATTGCCCGGCGGTGCATTGCCGCCGGCGCCGCCGCCTCCCGCCGCCGTGACAGGGCCACCACCTGACGTCGGCAAGGTGAAGGTTTGCGTGTTCGGCGGATAGCAGATCTTGGGCGCGACCTCATGACAGCCCTGGTAGGTCACCGACACCTCCAGGGTCGCCGGCATCGCACCGCTCGCGGCATAGGGCAGTGAACCATCCACCACGTTGTGGTAGATCACGACATCGCCGAGATAGGGGTCGTGCTCGGGGGTACCAGGTGGCAGATCGATCGCGCCGGCCTTGATGCCGGGGGTGAGGATCCTGGCGTGGATGCGTCCGCGGTAGAGGTAATAGTGCGGCGCGATATCGAAGTGCAGCGCGATCGTGCCCGGCTTCTGGACGATGGGCTTGAGCGCGAACGCCTGCGTGACCAGCAATAATCCGCCGCCGGGGCTGGTGGTCTGGGCGTAGGCGCCCGCGGCAACGAGCAACAACGCCGCCAGCAGGATCGGGCGTGCAAGAATTCGTCGGGAAAGCATAGGGATAACCACAGGGCGGAGTCACATAGACCGGCCCGCGCCGGCTTTCATTGTCGCAGGTGCGCGACGGGGTCGCCAGCTGCGGCATCGACCGCGGTTTCCGCGGCCAGCCAGTCGAGATATGCCGGGAGGCCGGCGGCGACTTCCATCGCCACCAGTTCCGGCACCTCATGAGGGTGCAATTCCACCAGACGTGCGCGCAGCGCGTCGAAGCATCCACGCGTGGTCTTGATGACCAGCAGCACCTCGGCGTCGTCGTGGATTTCGCCTTGCCAGCGATAGGTGGACAGCACGCCCGACAGGCGGTTCACGCAGGCGGCCAGCTTTTCCTCGACCAACGTGCGGGCGATTTTCGCTGCCGTTTCGGCGTCGGGGCAGGTGGAAAGGCAGATCAAGGGGCTGGACATGCCCCGATGTTAGGCCGGACCTCGCCATGCCGCATCCCCCCGCGACTTCGTCACGACCCCCTTCAAACCGAAGGGGGTGAAAGTCAGTTGCCGCTCCTCTTCCCCTTCGGCACGAAGGGGGATTGAGGGGATGGCCCTTGAAACCGGCCTTTTCGGACCTACAATTGGCACTCAACGTTGTTGAGTGCTAACAACGCCAACCCCTTTTCCAACCCCCAACGCAGCTGGAGTCGTTATGAAGCTTCGTCCGTTGCACGACCGCGTCATCATCAAGCGCCTCGAGGCGGAAACCAAGTCCGCCGGCGGCATCGTCATTCCCGACACCGCGACCGAAAAGCCCATCAAGGGCGAAGTGGTCGCCGTGGGCACCGGCAAGATCCAGGAGGACGGCAAGGTTCGTCCGATGGCCGTGAAGGCCGGCGACAAGGTGCTGTTCGGCAAGTATTCCGGTACCGAGGTCAAGGTCGATGGCGAGGATCTGCTCGTCATGCGCGAAGAAGACCTTATGGCCATCATCGAGTCGTGAGCGTCGCGGAGCTCGCTCAGGCGTTGTTGCTGCGCGGAACTCACGAATCCTCATTGGCTAAAGCCAACTCCGGTTCGTTCGCCCGCGCGCGCCTAGCCTGAGCTTCGCCCACTCGCTCAGACCTTCGCTCTTCCCAACGAAATTCAAAAGAGACAAGCAATCATGGCAGCCAAAGAAATCCGTTTCTCCGAAGACGCGCGCGGCCGCATGCTGCGCGGCGTCAACAGCCTTGCCAATGCGGTCAAGGCTACCCTGGGCCCCAAGGGCCGCAACGTCGTGCTCGAGAAGAGCTTCGGCGCTCCCACCATCACCAAGGACGGCGTGTCCGTGGCCAAGGAAGTGGAGCTGGCCGACAAGTTCGAGAACATGGGCGCGCAGATGGTGAAGGAAGTCGCGAGCAAGACTTCCGACGCCGCCGGTGACGGCACCACCACCGCGACCGTGCTGGCACAGGCGATGATCCGCGAGGGCATGAAGGCGGTCGCCGCGGGCATGAACCCGATGGACCTCAAGCGCGGCATCGACAAGGCCGTGGTCGCCGCCGTCGATGAACTCAAGAAGATCTCCAAGCCCTCGTCCGATTCGAAGTCGATTGCCCAGGTCGGCACCATTTCCGCCAACGGCGACGAGAACATCGGCAAGCTGATCAGCGAAGCGATGGACAAGGTCGGCAAGGAAGGCGTGATCACGGTCGAAGACGGTTCCGGCCTCGACAACGAGCTGGATGTCGTGGAAGGCATGCAGTTCGACCGCGGCTACCTCTCGCCGTACTTCATCAACAACCAGCAG
>DASUJD010000007.1:0-7403 GCA_036279455.1 Rhodanobacteraceae bacterium
AGGCCAGGATCCGCGGCGGCTTGGTGAATGCAAAATCGCCGGGCGACGCCTGCACGAATGCCAGGAACGGTTTCCACACCGCCACGGCGCCTTCCTCGTCCAGTCCCTGGAACGCCATGCTGACCTGCAAGGTGTTGCCGCCGCGAAAGTGCACCTGCTCTCCCCAGTGCGGGTTGACCAGCGTGGTGGCGGCGAACTCCACGAAGCGCGCAATCAACCGCTTGTAGGCGTCATCGGATTTCGCACGAACCGCGATGTCGACTGAACCGAAGAAATTGGGCAATTCGTGGGTGCGCAGGGTCAACCGCGTGATCACGCCGAAACTGCCGCCGCCTCCGCCCTTCAGTGCCCAGAACAGATCGGGATCGTTGCAGGCGTTGACCGTGCGAACTTTCCCATCCGCCGTGACGACTTCGGCTTCCAGCAGGTTCGCCGCGGCCGTGCCGTAACGTTTCGACCAACTGCCGAAGCCGCCACTGCTTACCAGGCCCGCAACACCCACGGTCAGGCAACCGCCGCCCTGCACGTAGCGCTCGCCCTTGGTCGTGACCGCGTTGTAGGCATGGGCCCAGATCTGCCCCGCGCCCACGCTGACTGCCGGCTGTGGTTTTATCTTGCCGGCACAACCCTTCGGCACGAATGCTTCGTGCATCGTGATGTCCTGCATGGGGTGCGTCCACACCAGCAGCGAGTCGGGCGCATCCGAAGTGCCCTGATAACTGTGTCCGGCGCCTTTCACCACCAACCGCAATTTGTGCTCGCGGGCGAAGTTCACCGCTGCTGCGACATCGGATGCGTTCTTCGCCGCGACCGCGTAGACGCTGGGTCTGGACGTCCACGCGTCCACCCAACCCGATGACTGGGTCAGATTGGCGTGATCGAGGAGGTAATACGGATTCTTGATCGCGGTGAAAAAATCACTGCACGCCTTGCCCGCGGGATCGGCGCGGCAGGCCGCCAGCGGATCGGCAAGTTTCACCAGCCTTCCACCGACTTGACGGTTCAAGCCGTCCCATTCGGCGGCCGAAGGCCAACCGGCCTGCCCGGGCCGTACCCGGCGCAACGTACGCGCCGCGGTCGCGACCCCGGCCAAGGCGGCTTCCGGCAGGTTCGCCAGCGCCGCCGCGAACAATGGCGCTCCGGCCATCCATTTCAGCAGGGTGCGCCGCTTCATCGCGCCACACCGCGATCATTGACCACGCAAACAGGGAGTCGGCGCATGCACGAGTTCCGGCTGGAGTGAGCCGTGACGATAACGCCAAGCGCGGCGACTGCAAGCGAAAAAGTGACGACCGGAGCGATTCAGGGACGAGCGGAGCCCACGCCGCTGCAATATGGCTGATCAGTGGCCGTAGCGGCGTTTGCGACGCTGATACGTGCGCACGGCACGCAGGAAGTCGATGCGCCGGAACGCCGGCCACAGCACGTCGCAGAAATAGAATTCGCTGTAGGCCGCCTGCCAGATCAGGAAGCCGGACAAACGCTGTTCGCCGCTGGTGCGGATGATGAAGTCGGGGTCCGGCATGCCGCCGGTGTACAGATGCCGTTCGAGTTCTTCGGCCTTCAATCCGGCCGCCACCGATTCCAGCGAGCGCCCGTCGGCCGCCGCCGCGGCCAGCAGGCCCTTCACCGCGTCGGTGATTTCCTCGCGTCCGCTGTAGGCCAGCGCGATGGTCAGCAGCATGCCGTCGTGGTCGGCGGTGGACAACTCCAGCGCTTCGCTTGCGGCGACGACCTTTTCCGGCAGGCGCTCGCGCTGGCCGATGATCTTCACGCGCACGCGCCCCGATTTCAATCGCGGTTCCTGCAACAGGCGTGCGCTCTCGCGCACGAACAGATCCAGCAGGCACTCGACTTCATTTTTCGATCGCCCGAAGTTCTCGGTGCTGAACACGTACAGCGTCACATGACGCACTTCGAGATCGAGGCACCATTCCAGCACTTCACGCAGCTTGTTCACCCCGTACTGATGGCCCAGCGTCGCTTCCAACCCGATGCCGCGGGCGAAACGGCGGTTGCCATCGAGGATCAGGCCGATGTGCGCGGGAACCTGCTCCGTGGCGACCTGACGAGCGAGGCCGCGCTCGTACCAGCGGTAAAGCGGATGCAACAAGGGCCCAAGCAGCCGCCACGGGCGACGGCGAAGGTCCCAGTACGCGATACGCAGCCAGCCGGGACCGGCAGCCGCCCGGGTGTCGTCAACCGCGAGCGGCGGGGAAATGTTCGAATCCATAGTGACCCATTGTATGCCCGCAGGCGCAAGTCAGGGCAATGCAGGAACCATCGCTTGCGCCAGCAACGCGCAACCGTTCACGTTTCGACGCGCCGAAGCGCCGACCGCAAAGACCGCAAGCACGAGCAACCTCGCCGGATTCCCATTGAAAACCACGCCGGCCGACGCAATTCCAATGCATCCGCCACCGACGGTGCATGGTGGTAGTTGTGCAGGTTGAATTTGTTCCGTTCGCGTTGAGCCCTTCGGCAAGCTCAGGACAGGCTACGTGAACACAGCGAGCGAAGTCGAAACGCATTCGGCCCTTCGACTTCGCGCCTCCGGCGCTACGCCCAGAGCCTGCCCCCGACTTGATCCGGGCGCGAACGGACTCAAGCCAGACCACGGTTCTTGTTGTCCGTTTATCGATACGGCCGGAATGCAAGCGCACCAAAAACCGGGGATATCAAAAAGTTGTTCGGGGCGCATCACGGGAACATTTGCATGAACAACTGGCTGGATTGGTTACCCGGGCTGCGTCCGCCGCCACCGGTCGATGACACGTTGTGGCGCGACGGCATGGCCGCATGCCCGCTGGCGCAGCGGCTGCCCGCGGATGATCGCCAACGCTTGCGGCTGCTGGTCGCACGCTTCCTGCAGCGCAAACGCTTCCACCCGATCGAAATGGAGCTGGACGCGTTGCAGCGTCTGCTGATTGCGCTGCAGGCGTGCGTGCCGGTTCTGCATCTGGGTTTTCGCGTGTTGCGTGGCTGGCAAGGCATCGTGATGTACCCCGGCGAATTCAAGGTGCGCCACAGCCATCACGACGTCGCCACCGGAGTCGTCACCGAGCGCGAACAGGTGCTCGCGGGCGAGGCCTGGCACATCGGGCCACTGGTGCTGTCATGGGCCAATGTGCAGCAAGACCTTCTGAATCCCTGGGATGGCTTCAATGTGGTCGTCCACGAAATTGCACACAAGCTGGACATGCTGGACGGGCCGCCGGATGGCGTGCCGCCGCTGCCACGCAACATCCGTTGGCGCCACTGGATCGATACCTTCCAGCGCGCGTTCGATGAACTGTCCGATGAAGTCCATCGAGGCAATGTCACGCCGATCGACGCGTATGCTGCCACCAATCCCGGCGAATATTTCGCGGTGGTCAGCGAATTGCATTTCTCCGATCCGGCACGTCTGGAACACGCCGAACCGGCGATCGCGGCATTGTTGCGGAACTACTACGGACCGTCGCCCGCGCCTTCCTCATGCTCCCTTCTCCCTCCGGGAGAAGGAGCGTGAAACGCTGCCTTTTCTTTTGCGCGTAGCGCCGGATGAGGGTCCGCATTCACGCGACGCATCGCGAAGGGCCGAACCCTCACCCGCCCCTTACGGGGCACCCTCTCCCGATGGGAGAGGGGTCCACATTGTTGCTTGCACCCGCAAGCGCAGCGTTCAACCCCGCAGCCACTTCGCCGCATCGAGCGCGAAATAGGTGAGGATCGCATCGGCGCCGGCGCGCTTGATCGACAGCAGCGCTTCCAGCGCGCAGGCCTGCTCGTCGATCCAGCCATTGGCGCCGGCAGCTTTCAGCATCGCGTATTCGCCCGAAACCTGATACACGAAGGTCGGCGCGCCGAAGCGATCCTTCACGCGGCGCACGATGTCGAGGTACGGCAATCCGGGCTTCACCATCACCGCGTCGGCACCCTCTTCGAGGTCCAGTTGCACTTCGCGCAACGCTTCGTCGGAATTGCCGACATCCATCTGGTAGGTGTGTTTGGAACCCTTGCCGAGGCTCGCCGCCGAACCCACCGCGTCGCGAAAGGGGCCATAGAAACTCGACGCGTACTTGGCCGAATAAGCGAGGATCCGGGTGTGGATCAGGCCGGCGCTTTCAAGTGCGCCGCGGATCGCACCGATGCGGCCGTCCATCATGTCGCTCGGGGCCACGAAATCGGCGCCCGCGCGCGCCTGTGACAATGCCTGCTGCACCAGCACCGCGACGGTTTCGTCGTTCAGGATGTAGCCGGTGTCATCAATCACGCCGTCCTGGCCGTGGGTGGTGAACGGGTCCAGTGCGTCATCGCAGATCACGCCGAGTTCGGGAAATCGCGACTTCAACGCGCGTACCGTGCGTTGCACGAGGCCGTCGTCGTTGAACGCCTCGCGACCGTCGGCGGTTTTCCTGTCGTGTCCCAGATGCGGAAACAGCGCCAGCGCGGGCACGCCCAGTTGCTGCGCCTCATCGGCCACCTTCAACAACGCGTCGATCGACAGCCGCGCCACGCCCGGCATCGACGGCACGGGGTCGCGTACCTGGCCTGAACCTTCCTGCACGAACACCGGCAGGATCAGGTCGGAGGGGGTCAGCATCGTTTCGCGCATCAACGCGCGTGAAAAGGCGTCGCGGCGCATGCGCCGCATGCGGGTCGAGGGGTAGCTCATGGCGCTGGTCCGTCCTGCATCGAACCGCGAATTGTAGCGAGTGAGCGGCCCTCAAGCTTTCCTTGTGACGCGCGTCTCGACCTGACGTGCCCCACTGGCACGAATCCTGCTGCCTTCAGTTCGTCAACGGAATGCCGATAAACCAGTGCCGACCGACGGTCATGCTCAGCTCAGGCGCTTGCAGTTAAAATACAGTTAATGCACAATACACTCCGTGTGATGTGCAAGGTTCCGAAGGTCAAAACTTCAAATCAACCGCAATCCACTGAAAATTCGATGATCCCCTCACTGACCATTGCACTGATACTTGCGCTGTTCGCGGGCGTTACCGCGCTCAGCGTCAAGCGCATTCCGGAAGGTCAGGTTTACACATTGCGCCGTCTGGGCAAACCGGCCGGCACTTTGACGGCAGGCACCCACCTCGTATTTCCACTGATCGAACACGTCGCCCACAAGATCAGCATCACCGGCTATACCCTTGCGGTCGATGAGTGCATGCAGCCCGAATCGGTCGATCCGCGCACCTTGCGCGGGCGCATCTGGTGGCAGGTGCTCGATCCGGAACGCGCCGACGCCGTGATTGACCGTGCCGACGATTTGATCCGCCTGCGTCTGCGCGACGCGGTGGAAAGCAGCGACGAAGCCGACGCGGACCTGCGCTCGCGCAACCTCCGCATCAAACAGACCTTGAACGGCAGTCTTCGCGAACGCGGGGTGTTGGTGACCCGGGTCGAACTCGATCTCGCGGCGTAACCCGCGTACGCGCAACAGCCAGGGAGAAACGGTGAGCCCGCGCATGCGGGCTCCTGTTTTTGTGGTGTCGGCTGACTCATGTCCGGTACCCTCACGTCTGGCGACAACCAAATCCCCTTTCCCTCCGGGAGAGGGTGCCCGCAGGGCGGGTGAGGGTACGCGCTTGCGCATGTTCGCAAAAGCACGCCAACCAATACACTTCGAAGAATCGGACCCTCATCCGGCGCGACGCGCCACCTTCTCCCGAAGGGAGAAGGGAAAAACGACTGCGGGCGGAATTGATAAATCGCGCGCTTGGATTTGGGAACAATGATGCCGCCCCCATCGTCACTCTTCGCCAGCCTCGCCGATGGTCTTGCCGCGATGCAGCTTGCGTTGCCAGATGGCGCGCAGGAAAAACTGCTGGCGTATCTCGACCTGCTCGCGAAGTGGAACCGCGCGTACAACCTGACTGCGGTGCGCGACCCGGCCGAGATGGTGTCTAGGCACCTGCTGGATTCGCTGGCGGTGCTGCCGTACCTGCACGGCAAAACGCTGGCGGACCTCGGCAGCGGCGCGGGCTTGCCGGGCATTCCCCTGGCGATCGCACGACCGGATATCCATGTCGCGTTGGTCGAAAGCAACGGCAAGAAGGCACGCTTTTTGCGCGAAGCGGTGCGCAGTCTGCCGCTTGCCAATGCCAACGTCATGCAAACCCGCGTGCAGGAAGCGTCCGGCACGTTCGACTCGATCATCGCACGCGCCTTCGCCAGCCTTTCCGACATGCTGAACGCGGGCGGCCACCTTCTGGCCGACGGCGGGCAATGGCTGGCCTTGAAAGGCCACCCCGATTCCACCGAAATTGCAGCGATTTCCCCCGCATTCCGCGTCGCGGCCGTGCACCCCCTCCGGATACCGGGCAGTACCGCCGAACGCTGCGTGATCGAGCTGGCACGAGTCTGACAGGAGGCTGCGACCGCTTGTACTCGAAGCCGTCGTGGCGAGGCATCAGGCCAAGGGCTTGGCCATGCATGGTGGTTTCAGGGCCATTCTGGTGTCAGGGAGCCAGAATGCCTCCACTTATCCGCAACCTGCGCGGGACAGCGATCATGGATGATCGCACGAGCATTGAATGGTACGCTAGTCAGCCCGTTTCTCCCGTTTCCAGCCATGACGCGCATCATCGCCATCGCCAACCAGAAGGGCGGCGTCGGCAAAACCACCACCGCCGTCAACCTCGCCGCCGCACTGGCGGAGACGAAACGCCGCATCCTGCTGGTCGATCTCGACCCGCAGGGCAACGCCACTTCCTCCTCGGGCGTCGACAAGCGCACCGCCAAGCCCAACGGTTGCGAAGTGCTGCTGGAAGAGGCTCCGAT
Organism: Rhodanobacteraceae bacterium; assembly: GCA_036279455.1. GTDB lineage: Bacteria > Pseudomonadota > Gammaproteobacteria > Xanthomonadales > Rhodanobacteraceae > 66-474. The sequence goes on from DASUJD010000007.1 coordinate 6,769, forward strand.
CGAGGACGCGATCATCACGACCGAAGCCGGCTTCGACCTGTTGCCCGGCAATCGCGACCTGACGGCCGCCGAGATCAAGCTCGCCGACGCCATCGCGCGCGAACAGCGCCTCAAGGAACAACTCGCCAAACTCGGCGACCGTTACCAGATCATCCTGATCGACTGCCCGCCCTCGCTGCACCTGCTGACCCTGAACGCGCTGGCCGCCGCGCACAGCGTGCTGATCCCGGTGCAATGCGAATCGATGGCGCTGGAAGGCCTGACCGACCTGCTCGATACCATCAAGGCGGTGCGCAAGCGGCTCAATCCCGATCTTGAAGTCGAGGGCCTGTTGCGCACCATGTTCGACGTGCGCACCGCGCTCGGCAACGACGTGTCGGCGGAGCTGTCGAAGCACTTCGGCGACAAGGTGCTGCGTTCGGTGGTGCCGCGCAACGTGCGCCTCGCCGAAGCGCCCAGCCACGGCAAACCGATCAATTTGTACGACCGCGAATCGCGTGGCGCGATCGCCTATCTCGGGCTCGCCGGTGAAATGATCCGCCGCGGGGGTACCGCCGCCCCCAACGCGCCACCGCCTGATGCACCGCACACGCCCATGATGAAGGTTTCGGCATGAGTGCAGCCAAACGCAGGGG
>DASUJD010000008.1:0-3471 GCA_036279455.1 Rhodanobacteraceae bacterium
ACGATGTGTTGTTCATCGACGAGATCCATCGCCTGTCGCCGGTGGTGGAAGAGGTGCTGTATCCGGCGCTGGAAGATTTCCAGATCGACATCATGCTGGGCGAAGGCCCGGCCGCGCGCTCGATCAAGCTGGACCTGCCGCGCTTCACGCTGGTCGGCGCGACCACGCGCGCGGGCATGTTGACCAGCCCGTTGCGCGACCGCTTCGGGATCGTGCACCGGCTGGAGTTCTACACGCCCGGGGAACTGGCGTCGATCATCGCGCGCTCGGCGCGGATCCTGGACATTGTTTGCGACGAAGAGGGGGCCGCGGAGATCGCGCGGCGGTCGCGCGGCACGCCACGCATTGCAAATCGCCTGCTGCGTCGCGTTCGCGATTACGCCGAGGTGCGCGCGGACGGACACATCACACGCGCTGCAGCTACCGTCGCGCTGGATATGCTGAGGGTCGACGCCGGTGGCTACGACGAACTCGACCGGCGGTTGCTGCGCCTGATTCTGGAACAGTTCGATGGCGGCCCGGTGGGCGTGGAATCGCTGGCAGCAGCACTGGCCGAGGACCGCGACACCATCGAGGACGTGCTGGAACCTTATCTCATCCAGCAGGGCTTGCTCGGCCGCACGGCGCGGGGCCGCATTGCCACCGCGAAAGCCTGGCGGTATTTCGGGTTGAAACCACCGCGCGGCGGCGATCCGGCAATGAACCTGTTTGACACACCGGGGTCAGAGTGATGTTTCCGGACTCCTCGGAATCGCTCGTGGGATCGTCCCGGAAACATCACTCTGACCCCGATTTTGCGTTCAGGTGGCGGACACGGGTTTACTGGGAAGATACCGATGCGGGCGGCGTGGTGTATCACGCGGGGTACCTTCGATTTCTTGAACGCGCACGCACCGAATGGATGCGCACGCTGGCGATGGGGCAGGATGCCTTGCGCCGGTCACACGGAGTCGTGTTCGTGGTACGCGAATTGAGCATCGCCTATGACAAGCCGGCCCGGCTCGACGACGAACTGGATTCGACGGTGCATGTCGAGCGTCTGCGTTCGGCCAGCTTCGACCTGGCGCAGAAAGTGTTGCGCGTGGGTGACGACGCCACGCTGGCGCGCGCAAACGTGAGAATCGCGTGCGTCGATGCGGGCACTTTTTCACCGTGCCGGATTCCGAACGAAATCGCTGCCTCCATCCAGGGAAACGGGGCCTGTTGACAGATAGCCATGTGGCCGCGCCGTCGGCCATTTGCCCGAAGGGCAAGGAAGAGTGAGGAAGACGTATGTCAATACATAGACGAGCGATGACACAGCCATGCGGGCAAACGGCCCCGGCCCGAGGGGTTGCTCCGCAGCGGCCGCCATACGGCGGTGCGCGCCTCGGCCATAGAACCACTATGGCGCTGCGGCGTGCGCCTTGTCTGGCAACCGCTGCGAAAGCAACGCGGCTCACTTGGCTATCTGCCAATAGGCCCTTCGAATGAACGGTTCCATCAACATCCTCGACCTGGTCATCCACGCCAGCTTGCCGGTCAAAATCGTGTTGTTGATCCTGGTGGTCTTCTCGTTCACCTCGTGGGTGATCATTTTCCGCAAGAAAGCCATGCTGGATGCCGCCACCCGCAACGCCGACGGCTTCGAGGAACGCTTCTGGTCGGGCGTGGATCTGGCCGCGCTGTTTCGCGAGGTCGGCAGTCGTGCGGGCGAAGCGGGCGGCCTTGCGGCCGTATTCGAATCGGGCTTTCGCGAGTTCGTGCGCCACCGCCAGCGTGACAGTGAGGACCGGCGCGCGGTGCTGGAAGCATCCGAACGCGCGATGCGTGTCGCAGGCACGCGCGAGGTGGAGAAGCTGGAACGCAACCTCGAATATCTCGCCAACGTGGGTTCGATCAGCACCTACGTCGGCCTGTTCGGCACGGTGTGGGGCATCATGGTGGCGTTCCAGGGTCTGGGCACCTTGAAGCAGGCCACCATCGCGACCGTGGCGCCGGGTATTTCCGAAGCACTGGTCGCCACCGCGATGGGTTTGTTCGCCGCAATCCCTGCAGTGTGGGCGTACAACCGTTATTCCACGCGGCTGGAGCGACTCACCATACGCTACGACACCTTTCAGGAAGAATTGTCCTCTGTCCTGCACCGGCAGATGCAGGCCAGCCAAACTGCAACGCAGGAGCGCGCTGAAGCGCGCGCGCCCTAGGAGCGCGCAGCCATGGCACTGCAACATCGCCGCCAACGCCGCCGCAGGATGGCGGAAATCAACATCGTGCCGTACATCGACGTGATGCTGGTGTTGCTGATCATTTTCATGGTGACTGCTCCCATGTTGAACCTCGGCGCCAACATCCAGTTGCCGCAGTCCGCCGCCAAGGCATTGCAGGACGAAAAGCAACCGGTGCTGGTATCGGTGGACAGCCAGGGCAAGGTGTTCCTGACGCTCGGCAAGAGCCCGCGCCGTGAGGTGGATGATCAGACGCTGGTGAAGGACATGTCCGCGTTCGTCAAGGAGAATCCGAAGGCATCGGTGCTGCTGGGCGGCGACAAGCGGGTCGATTACGGGCGCGTCAACCAGGTGCTGGGATTGTTGCAGCAGGCCGGCGTCACCAAGGTCGGGTTGATGAGCCAGCCGACGACCACCATCGCTCCCGCGAGCCATGGAACACGCTGACGCCACACCGCGCGCGGTCGCCTATTCCGCGTTGTTGCATCTCGGCATTGTCGCGTTTCTGGCGCTGGCGATGCTCAACTGCACCAGTTGGGGAAACCTTGCCGACCTGCTGCACCTGCCCGAAGCCATGCGACCGGTAACCTGCGCGCGCATGGTGCAGTTGCAGGGCCCGGTGATCGAAGCCACCCTGGTCGGGCCGGCTGGCGCGCCGCCGCCGCCCGCATCGAAGCATGCCCACAAGGCCTCACCAAAGCATGATCAGAAGGCCAAGCCGAAACCCGAACCGCCGCCGCCGGCCAACGTGCGGGTATTGCCGACGCCGGTACCGCAGCCGAAGTTGAAGGAGCAGGAAAAGGTTGCGCAGATTGCCGAGCAGAAGGCCGAGCAGGCGAAAAAGGCGCAGGAGGAGGAACGCAAGCAACGCATGGCCGAGTTGACCAAACAGAAGGAAGCCGAGCGCATCCTGAAGCAACTGGCCAAGGTTCAGGCCGAAAGCAAGGCCCAGCAGCGGCGCGTCAACCTGGAGACGCAAAAAGCCCAGCAGCTCGCGGACCTGCGCAAGGCCAGCAAAGCCCAGAACGCCGAGAATGTGCCGGTGGCCAAGCAGGCCATGACAGGGCAGGCGGGCACCTCCAACAATGCTTATGTTGCTGCACTGCAGAATGCGATCACGCAGAACTGGCTGAGGCCCGACAACATCCCGGTCGGGGTGGAATGCCCAGTGGAAATCAAGCAGATACCGGGCGGTCAGGTGGTTTCTGCCAAAGTATTGCCCAGTTGTCCGTTCAACGACGTGGCCAAGGCGTCGGTTGAACAT
>DASUJD010000009.1:0-2414 GCA_036279455.1 Rhodanobacteraceae bacterium
ATACGTGCGTGACGTCGGGGATATGCAGGCCACGCGCGGCGACATCGGTCGCCACCAGCATGTCGATATCGCCCTTCTTGAAGCGCTCCATCAGCCGCTGGCGCTTGGCCTGCGGCACGTCGCCGGACAGCGCGCCGACCCTGAAGCCTTGCCGCGACAGGCGCTGGGTGACGCGTTCGGCCGCGGCGCGGGTATTGACGAACACGATGCTGCGTTGCGGACCGCAATGTTCCAGCAGGTTCAACAGCAGCGGCAGCTTTTCTTCCTTGGCCGGGAAATACACCAGCTGGCGCACCCGGTCGGCGGTGACGTGTTCGGTCTCGACAGTCAGCTTCTCGGGCTGGTTCATGTGCTCGTAAGCCAGTTCCAGCACGCGGTAGCTCAGGGTCGCCGAGAACAACATGCCCTGGCGCTCTTCGCGTGAGGGCATCTTGCGCAGAAGGTAGCGCACATCCTTGATGAAACCGAGGTCGAACATGCGGTCGGCTTCGTCGATCACGGTGGCCTCGACCGCGCGAAAACTGAAAACGTGTTGCTTGAAGTAATCGATCAGGCGGCCGGGCGTGGCGATGATCACGTCGCAGCCGTCGCGCAACTGCTGGCGCTGCTTGTCGTAATCGACACCGCCGTAGATCAATGCGAAACGCAGCCCGGTATGGCGGCCGATCGCACACGCATCCTTGTCGATCTGGATCGCCAGTTCACGCGTGGGCGCGATGATCACCGCACGTGGATCGTTGTCTTTGCGTTCGGGAATTGCCGGTTTCGTGAGCAACCGATTCATCACCGTCACCAGGAACGCACAGGTCTTCCCGGTGCCGGTCTGGGCCTGCCCCGCCACATCCCGGCCCTGCAACGCGATCGGCAGGGTCAGTGCCTGGATCGGCGTGCAACGTGTGAAGCCGCAGTCGGCAAGGCCGGCGGCGAGATGGGGATGCAATTCGAATTGTTCGAAAAAGGTGTCGGTGAGAATTTGTTCGGCCACGGAGTTTTACGCCCGGAAATGGCTTGCGGGTTGCGAGGACATCGTGATCAATGCACTCACAGACTGTCGCGGAAATCCGCGAGCGCATGGAGCCCGCAGCGGACTGGCAAATCGTCGCGTGAACGCGCGAAACCTGAAGGCACTGCACGCCTGCGAATCTGCGCGACGCACCCAAGTGGTTGAGTTGATTGTAGCAGGGGGACGGACGTCGCTGCGCTTGCAATGCGGGCCGGCGTCCCCCATCTTGTCGGCTCCGAATTTTGTCGCAGACCTGTCATGAGCGAAAACATCACCCACGTCAAAGACGCTGATTTCGAGAACGAAGTGCTGAAATCCGATACCCCGGTGCTGGTGGATTTCTGGGCCGAATGGTGCGGCCCCTGCAAGTCCATTGCGCCGATGGTGGATGACATCGCCAAGGAATACGCCGGCCGGCTGAAGGTCGCCAAGATCAACATCGACGAGAACCAGAAGACACCGATGAGCTACGGGATTCGAGGCATTCCCACGCTGATGGTGTTCAAGGGCGGCAAGGTCGAAGCCACCCAGATCGGGGCCGTGGGCAAGGGGCAATTGACCCAGATGATCGACAAGGTTGTTTGAGTTTTTGGCTGCCATCATCCATGGTGGCTGCAACGTTTGAGCGGGCCGGCCAACGCAAGCGCTCCCGCTCGACAGGCTTGACCGCCTTTGCCTCGATTCGCGTTTTTTGCGTCCATTTGCGGACCATTTTGCTTTTCCGGCCCGCCCGCATGTTGCAAACCTCGGCGCCCCGCTTGCCGCCGGGCCTCGTGTGATGCTAGATTAAGTCCCGGCCGGTGGTGTTTGTGCCCGGCCCTCTTCCTCGTTTCCCCCTCCCGCGCTTCGAGCGCCGATGAGGCTTGTCCCGTGTCCGATACCGAAAACACCGTACAGGGCGAAGACGCCCGCGCGTCCGCCCCTGCTCCCGAAACCGGCGCTTCCGCTGTCGCCGGCGAAAGTGGCGAAAATCAATCCCAGTCGCAGCGCGGCAACCGCCCCGACCGCAATCGCCGACGCCGTGGTCGGCATTCGCGTGGCGGCAACGGCCTGGGCGGCAACGCCAACGGTCTGCCGGCCGACCTGTCCGGCGACGAAGCCGACGCGGGTGATCCAAAACGCCTGATCAACCTCACCGAGCTGAAGCAGAAGAACTCGGTGAAGCTGCTGGAGCTCGCCGAGGAACTCGGCATCCAGGAAGGCGTCGCGCGCGCCCGCAAGCAGGACGTGATCTTCAACATCCTGCGCGCCCACGCCAAGTCCGGCGGCAGCATCTGGGCCGAAGGCGTGCTGGAAATCCTGCAGGACGGCTTCGGCTTCCTGCGCTCGGCCGACGAGTCCTACCTCGCCGGCCCCGACGACATCTACGTGTCGCCCAGCCAGATCCGCCGCTTCAACCTGCGCACTGGCG
>DASUJD010000010.1:0-17829 GCA_036279455.1 Rhodanobacteraceae bacterium
ACGCCCGTCGCGCGGATCACGTTCTTGAGCGTGCGCTGCTTGATCATTTTTCGTTGTAATCCTGTTAGGACAACGCTAAGGCGGGGACGATCCTATCACGGGTGTCAGCCCGAATAAAGTGGACTGACGCGTTCAGTTAGCCTTGGATCCATGCGTGGCGTGACCTTGATCACGAATGTCCGGCCAAACGGACCCGACCGAGCCCCGAATGCAACGCCACGGCGTTGATGGACAACATCGCTCGCCGCAGGTTCCCTTGCGCGTGACGCGGATGCAAAAACATCCGCACTGTCGGGGACGGGAGTCCGGCAGCGCGGGGCGTCTTTCCCCAAACGCCGTTGCGGAGCGGCGGTTGTCAGGCCACGAAGCCCTTGGCCATGGACGGTGGCTTTGGCTCCCGGCCATGGATGCGGCTCCATGGCCGTTCTGACGTAGCAGCGTGCAAGCCGCTTGCATATGCGACCTTGTCCTTCGACACCGCGACCAGGGATCGATCGCGCCTAATCCGCTTGCCTGCGCAGGAAAGCAGGGATGTCCAGATAGTCGTAGCCCGGAGTCGTTTCCTTGTCCTGTCTGGCCGCCGTGGCTGCAGCCGGAGCCCTGTTTGGCATGGCACCCGCAGGTTCAGGTTGCGCGGAAAAACCCGCCACGCCGTTGTCGGTACCGGTCCGCAGCACCCGCCGCGGCTGCGGCATCTCGACCATTTCCGGCTTGGCCACAGGCCGCAACTGCGGCTTCGCGGCACGGTTCAGGCCGGTCGCGACCACCGTGACCCGAACATCATCGGACAGGTCGGGATCGAGCGCCGTGCCCAGCACCACGGTCGCGTCCTCGCTGGCGAAGTCGTGCACCACGCGGCCGATCTCGTCGAACTCCCGCATGGTGAGGTTGGGGCCGGCGGTGACGTTGACCAGGATGCCGCAGGCGCCCGAAAGGTCGATGTTCTCCAGCAGCGGGTTGTTGATCGCAGCTTCCGCCGCGGCCTGCGCGCGATCGTCGCCGCGGGCCGTGCCGGTGCCCATCATGGCCATGCCCATTTCGCTCATTACCGTGCGCACGTCGGCGAAGTCGACGTTGATCAGGCCCGGACGGGTGATCAGATCCGCGATGCCCTGCACGGCGCCCTGCAGCACGTCGTTGGCGGCCTTGAACGCATTCAGCAAGGTCACTTCACGTCCGAGTACGGTCAGAAGCTTTTCGTTCGGCACCGTGATCAGCGAGTCGACCGATTGCTGCAGGTCTTCGATGCCCTTCAGGGCCACCTGCATGCGCCGGCGACCCTCGAACGGGAACGGCTTGGTCACCACGGCAACCGTGAGGATGCCCTTCTCTTTCGCGAGTTGCGCCACCACCGGCGCCGCGCCTGTGCCGGTGCCACCGCCCATGCCGCAGGTGATGAACACCATGTCGGCGCCATCCAGCACCTCGACGATCCGGTCGCGGTCCTCGAGCGCAGCCTGTCGGCCGATCTCGGGATTCGCGCCAGCGCCGAGACCCTTGGTCACCGTTTCGCCGAGTTGCAACGTGGTTCGCGCGCCGGAGCTTTTCAGCGCCTGCGCGTCGGTATTGGCGCAGACGAATTCCACGCCGTCGATGGACGAATTGACCATGTGGCTGACGGCATTGCCTCCGCCGCCGCCGACACCGATCACCTTGATCACCGCATTGGGTGCGAGTTGTTCCACCAGTTCAAACATTGCCCGTCCTCCGTGCTGCTGAAAAGTCATGCTGCTGTTGTCATGCTGCCGTGGTGATGCCCTTCCGTTTCGGAAGGGTCGGCCCGTCGTGGACCTCTGGCGCCGCGGCGCCTTGCCGGTTGCGCCTCGTCCCGAGGCACAACGCGGATTTCTAGAAATTCCTCGTCAGCCATCCCCTTGCCTTGCCGATGAAACCGGCCACGCTGTCGCCCATCGCGCCACCGATCACATGGCTGCCGCCCTCGCGTGAACCGTGCAGAAGCAGGCCGATGCCGGCCGCATTCGCGGGCGTGGCGATCACTTCGGTCGCGCCGGTGACGTGTTGCGGCACACCCAGGCGCACCATCTTGTGGAACACCTCCTCGGCCAGGTACAACGCACCTTCGATGCGCGCCGCGCCGCCGGTCAGCACCACGCCCGCCGCGAGCAGGTTTTCGAAACCCGAATGGCGCAGTTCGTCCTGCACCATTTCGAAAATTTCCTCGTAGCGAGCCTGGATCGATTGCGCCAATGCCTGCCGCTGCAAGCGCCGTGGCGGGCGTTCGCCCACGCTCGGTACCTGGATGGTTTCCTCGCCACGCGCCAACTGCGCAAGCGCACATCCGTACTTCACCTTGATTTCCTCGGCGTTGCCGGTGGGCGTCTGCACGTACTGGGAAATGTCGGAAGTGACTTGATCACCGCCGAGCGGCAGCGACTTGGCGTAGCGGATCGAGCCACGCGTATAGATCGCGATGTCGGTGGTGCCGGCGCCCAGGTCGACCACGCACACGCCCAACTCGCGCTCGTCATCCGTCAATACCGCCTTGGAGGCGACGACCGCGGCCGGCACCAGATCGTCCACCGCCAGACCGCAGCGCTGGATGCACTTGGTGATGTTCTGCACCGCCGACGCGGCGCCGGTCACCAGATGCACGCCGGCCTCGAGCCGCACGCCGCTCATGCCGATCGGATGGCGGATGCCGTCCTGGCCGTCGATGCGATATTCCTGCGGCTCCTTGTAGAGCACCTTGCGGTCGGCCGGGATCGGCACCGCGCTGGCCGATTCCAGCACCTGCTCCAGGTCCCCGGCCGCGACTTCGTGGTCGCGGATCGCGGCGGCGCCGTGCGAATTGCGGGATTCGAGATGACTGCCGGAAATCGAGGCGCACACCGAACGGATGTCGCAACCGGCCATCTGCTCGGCTTCCTCGATCGCGCGCTGGATCGAGTTCACGTTGGAGTCGATCTCGACCACCACGCCCTTCTTCATGCCGCGCGAGGTGTGACTGCCGAAGCCGATCACCTCGACCGGCTCGCCCGGCAGGTATTCACCGACGATCGCCATCACCTTGGAGGTGCCGATGTCGAGGCCGACGACGAGATTCTTGTCGCTCTTGCGGTTCATGGGCCTAAACGTTTCTGTCAGAAGCATGGGAAGTCACCCCATTCGTGGATTTGTCGGGAGCAGCCGGCGCTGGCACAGGCCAGCGCACCGCGAAACCGTTGCTGTAGCGCAGGTCCGCATAGACGAAACCGTCACTGCGTCCGCGCATCAGGACCGGCAGCGCCGCCGCGAAGCGCGCGAGCCGCTGGTCGGGATGATCGTTGCCCACCAACACGCGCCCGCCATTGGAAAGCACGAGGATCCAGCTTCCACGCGCGGACAGGTCCACCCCTGCGACACGCAGGTTGTAGGGCGAGAAGTCGGTGAGCGCGGTGCGATAGAACGCCATCACGTCTGCAGTACGGTCATCGGGCGCGTTGAACCGCGGCAGCCCGTGCACCACGCCCGCATCAGGCACCTTGAAGATGCGGCCGTCACGATCGAGCAATGCGTTGTCACCCCAATGTGCGATTGGCTGGATTTCCGTGACAGTGATGTCGAGTGCATCCGGCCAGTGCTTGCTCACCTCGACCTGCCCCACCCACGGCAGCACCGCGACCGCATCGCGTACCTTGTCGAGACGGATCGCAAAGAAGCCCGCGCCAAGTTCCGGTGCGACCGCCGCTCGCACCTCGGCTGCGCTGACGTGACTGAAGGTCGCGTGCACCTGCAGTTCGCGCACCGGCCAGCGATCGGAGGCGAACCAGCCTTGCAGCACGCCCACCACCGGCAGCGCAACCAGCGTGAGCGCGATCAGCCAGGCGGCAAGGCGCAGGGAGACGACGCCCTTCATGAGGCGCCTCCTTCAGTTCGGGACAGGTCCCCATCAAAGCTCGTCTCCAGCACCCGCCAACACAGTTCCTGGTAATCGATGCCGGCCTGTGCCGCGGCTTTCGGCACCAGCGAATGCGAAGTCATGCCGGGCGCGGTGTTCGCTTCCAGCAGCCAATTGCGGCCGCGCGCATCGCGCATCACGTCCACGCGCCCCCAGCCCGAACATGCCAGCGCATCGAAGGCCCGCCTCGCAAGCACGCGCAATTCGCGTTCCGCATCGCCGTCGAGACCGGGGCAGATGTACTGCGTGTCTTCGGCGATGTACTTGGCGTTGTAGTCGTAGTACTCAGCCTTAGGCACGATCCTGATGCTGGGCAGCACGTCGCCCTGCAGGATCGAGACGGTGAGTTCGTCGCCCTCGACCAGGGTTTCCATCAACAGATCGCCGGGATAGCGCTGCGCCAGCGCCACCGCCGCATCCAGGTCCTTTTCCGCGAACACCCGCGATACGCCAACGCTGGAACCTTCACAAGCCGGCTTGACGATCAGCGGAAAACCGACCTCGCGCGCGGCCGCGTGCACATCGTCACCGCGCGGCAGCGGCACGAACTTCGGCGTCGGCAAAGCAAGCGCGTTCCACACCCATTTGCTGCGCACCTTGTCCATCGACAGCGCCGAACCCAGCACGCCGGAGCCGGTGTATGGAATGCGCAGCGAATCCAGTGCGCCCTGCAGCACGCCGTCCTCGCCACCGCCGTGCTGGCCGTGCAGGATGTTGAACACACGCGCGAAGTGCCCGGCGCGTGCGGCATCCAGCAAGGCGGGAATACCGTCGATCGCGTGCGCATCCACGCCGCGGCCTTTGAGCGCGGCCAGAACGCCGCGCCCGGAATCGAGCGACACCTCGCGTTCGGCGGAACTGCCGCCCATCACGACCGCCACCCGACCGAAGTCGCGAGCATCGGTGATGCGCGGAGACCGGGGACCAGGGATCGGGGACCGGGCAGTTGCGGGACCGGGGACCGGGGACCGGGGACCGGAACTCACGCTGCGTTTCTGGTCGCCAAGCGTCGGCCCCTGATCCAGCTTCTCGGAAAGCAGCAGCCCCGGAGCCGCGAACCGGCCAAGCGCGGGCGTTTGGCCCCCGGTCCCTGGTCCCTGGTCCCTGCTTTTTATTTGCACGACCATCACACGCCACCGTTCGTTTTCAGATTGCCCACAGCAGCAAGCTCGGCGGCCGCCGCACCGATATCTCCCGCGCCCAGCAGCAACACCAGATCGCCGTCGTGCAGCAGCGCAGGCAATGTGTCGCCCAGCTCGCGCGGATGTTCGATGAACACCGGATCGACCTTGCCGCGCGCACGTACCGCCCGTGCCAGCGCGCGCCCGTCGGCGCCCGCAATCGGCGCTTCGCCGGCCGGATACACGTCGGTCAGCACCAGCGCATCGGCTTCGCACAACACGCCCGCGAAGTCGTCGAACAGGTCGCGCGTGCGGGTATAACGGTGCGGCTGGAACGCGATCACCAGCCTTCGTTGCGGCCAACCCTCGCGCGCGGCCCGCATCACCGCAGCGAGTTCGCGTGGGTGGTGGCCGTAGTCGTCCACCAGCATCACCTTGCCATCGTCGACCGGCAACTCGCCGTTGACGTGGAAGCGCCGGCCCACGCCCTGGAAGCGTTCCAGCGCGCGCGCGATCGCGAACGGCTCGACGCCGAGATGCCAGCCGAGCGTCGCGGCGGCCAGCGCATTCAGCACATTGTGCCGGCCGGGCAAATTCAGGGTAACCGGCAGCGAAGGCTGATCCGGCAACGTCAGATCGAAATGCATGCGCGCGCCGTCGGCGTGCACGCTCGCGCCGCGCACGTCGGCGTCGTTGTCGATGGCATACGTGAGAGTCGAGCGTGGCGTAAGCCTCGCAAGTTCGGCGACCTCCGGGTCGTCCACGCACAGCACCGCGAGCCCGTAGAACGGCAGGCGGTGCAGGAAATCCGCGAAGGCCTGTTTCAGTTCGGCGAAATCTTCGTGGTAGTGATCCAGGTGATCGGCATCGATGTTGGTGACGATCGCCGCGACCGGCGACAGTTTCAGGAATGAACCGTCGGATTCATCGGCTTCGGCGACCAGGTACGTGCCCGCGCCCAGCCGCGCGTTGGCCCCGGCGGAAAGCAGTTGCCCGCCGATCACGAAGGTCGGGTCGTAGCCGGCTTCGGCCAGCACACTGGCGACGAGGCTGGTGGTGGTGGTCTTGCCGTGGGTGCCGGCGACAGCGATGCCGCGTCGGAAACGCATCAGTTCGCCCAGCATCTCGGCGCGCGGCACCACCGGGATGCGGCGTGCGTGCGCGGCGTCGAGTTCGGGGTTGTCCGGCTTGATCGCGCCCGACACCACCACTGCATCGACGTTGGCGACGTGATCGGCGGCGTGACCAATCGCGACGTGCACGCCCATGCCCGCGAGCCGTTCGGTGACCGGCGAGGCCGCGCGATCGGAACCCGACACATCGTAACCCAGCGTGTGCAGCACCTCGGCGATACCACTCATGCCGGCGCCGCCGATGCCGATGAAATGCACGCGCCGAAAGCCCTGCATGATGTCGCCGTGCGGTGGCAGACGATGCGGCGTCATGCGGCCACCTCCAGGCAACGTTGCGCGATCACGTCGGCGGCATCGGGCTTGGCCAGGGTGCGCGCTGCGTTGGCCATCGCGAGACGTCTGTCCGCATCACGCAGCAGGCGTTCCAGCATTCCGGCGAAACGCGAGGCGTCGAATTCGCGATCCTGCACCAGTTCGGCTGCGCCGGCCGCGACGAAACTTTCGGCGTTTTTCGTCTGATGGTCGTCAACCGCGTGAGGGAACGGCAGCAATATCGAACCAAGGCCCGCGGCCGCGAGTTCCGCCAGCGTCAGCGCACCGGCACGGCAGACCACCAGGTCGGCCCACGCATACGCCGAGGTCATATCCGCAATGAACGGTTCGACCCTGGCCCGCACATCCACTCGCACGTAGGCGTTGCGGGTCGCTTCCACGTGCGCGGCACCGCACTGGTGCAACACTTCCGGGCGACGATCGGCGGGGATCAACGACAACGCATTCGGCAACCCGAGATTCAAGCTGCGCGCGCCGAGGCTGCCACCCAACACCAGCAGGCGGGGATTGCCGTCGCGTTCCGCAAAACGTATTGCGGGCGCGGGCAGGGCTGCAATTTCTGCGCGCACCGGATTGCCGGTCCATTCCGCATGCAACTTCGCCGGGAACGCGTCCGGGAAACCCGCCATGACCTTGCGCGCGCATTTCGCCAGCACCCGATTGGTGAAACCGGCAATGCGGTTCTGTTCGTGCACCAGCAACGGACGGCGCTGCAGCCATGCGGCGATCCCGCCGGGGCCGGCCACGTAGCCACCCAGCGACAACACGCTGCGCGGCTTGACGTCGCGCAGCGCGCGCCATGCCCCGAAAAGCGCGCGCACCAGCATCCACGGTGCAGCCAAGCGCTGGCGAAACCCTTTGCCGCGCAAACCCTTGACCGGCAGCGTGCGCATTGCAAGCTGGTGCTCCGGCACGATCCGGTTTTCCATGCCGCCCTCGGCGCCCAGCCACAGCACCGGCACGTGGCGCGCACGCAACGCCGCCGCGACCGCCAGACCGGGAAAGATATGGCCACCGGTGCCGCCGGCCATGATCAACACGGGCGCCTGCAAGTCGTTCATGCATGCGCCTTTTCGAGGGTGGGTCCGAGGCGGGTACGTGCGGCCAGCGGCAGTTCCGCTGAAGGCCTCTCCATCGCAGCGGCATTCGTCGCATTGCCCGTCGACCGCCGCGCCGCCATCCGGCGCGCATCTTCGGCACGATGGATTTCATAGCCCGCGCGCAGCAGCACGCCAAGCATGATGCAGGTCATCAAGGTGCTGGAGCCGCCGGAACTGATCAACGGCAACGTCAGGCCCTTGGTCGGCAACACGCCGAGATTCACGCCCACCGAGACCAGGGCCTGCAAGCCGATCAACAGCGAAATGCCATAGGCAACGTAGCCCGCGCGGTGCTGTCCCACTTCCACGCCACGCAAGCCGAGCTGCAGGCCGCGCCCGACCAGCAGCGCGAAGAAGGCCAGTACGAACAGTACGCCGACGAAACCGAGCTCCTCGGCGATCACCGCAAGGATGAAGTCGGTATGCGCTTCCGGCAGATAGAAAAGTTTCTGCACGCTGCCGCCGAGGCCCACGCCGAACCACTTGCCGCGCCCCACCGCGATCAACGCCTGGGTCAACTGGAAGCCGTTGTCGAACGGATCCTTCCACGGATCGAGGAACGAAGTCAGGCGCTTGACCCGATAGTCGGTCGAGAGCGCCAGCCACGCACCCAACGGAATCAGCGGCAGGCTCATGATCACGAGGTTGCGCATGCGCGCGCCGGCCAGCCACAGCATGCCGATCGTGACCACGCCGATCAACGCGGCGGAACCGAAGTCGGGCTGCGCGAGCAACAGCACGGCCGTGAACCCCGCCACCGCCACGGGCTTGACCGCGCCGAGGAACTTCGTCTCGACGGCATCGCGGTGGCGCACCAAATAACTGGCGACGTACAGCACCACGGTCAGTTTGGCCAGTTCGACCGGCTGGAACCCCGACACGCCAAGATTGACCCAGCGACGCGCGCCATTGATGCGCATGCCGATGTGCGGAATGAACACCAGCCCGAGCAGGACGAAAGTTCCGAGCATCAGCCATCCGGAATACTTTTCGAGTTTGTCCAGCTCCACGCGCCACGCGATCCACGTCGCCGCGGCGCCACCCACCGCGAGAAAGATCAGATGGCGCTTGAGGTAATGAAATTCGCCGATGTGCTGGCCGTCGGCGACCGCGATGGAACTGGATGCCACCATCACGATCCCGAACGCGACCAGCCCGGTGATTGCCAGCAACAGCCACGGGTCGTGGCGGCCCTTCGGACCGGGCTTGCGTACCGCTTGCGATGTGCCGAACCATCCCATCATGTGGACGATCTCGCATCCAGGGCCGGGACCAGAAACCGGGAACCGGGGACCAGAAGCCGCAGGGCCACCGGCTCTTGCCGGTCCCTGGTCCCTTGTCCCTGGTCCCGCTTCTGCTTTTCCATACTCATCTCACCTTGAGGGTCGCGAGCCCCACCAGCACCAGCACCACCGAGATGATCCAGAAGCGCACGATCACGCGTGGCTCGGGCCAGCCCTTCAACTCGAAGTGGTGATGGATCGGCGCCATCCGGAACATGCGCTTGCCGGTTAGCTTGAAGCTGCCGACCTGCAGCATCACCGACGCGGTTTCGACCACGAACAGGCCGCCCATTACCAGCAGGATGATTTCCTGGCGCACGATCACGGCAACACATCCGATCGCGGCACCTACGCTGAGCGCGCCCACGTCGCCCATGAACACCTGCGCGGGATAGGTGTTGAACCACAGGAAACCCAGGCCCGACCCTGTCAGCGCGCCGCAGAACACCGCGAGCTCGCCCGCGCCCGGAATCGAGGGAATGCCGAGGTAGGTCGAGAAAACCGCATTGCCGGCGAGGTACGCGAAGGCGCCGAGTGCCGCGGCCACCAGCACCGCCGGCATGATCGCGAGGCCGTCGAGGCCGTCGGTGAGGTTCACCGCATTGGAGAAGCCGACGATCCACAGGTAGGCGATCACCACGAATCCGGCACCCAGCTGGATCGCCACGTGCTTGAACAGCGGCACGTACAGCGCTGTTGCGGCCGTCACGTCGGCGGTGTGGAACAGGAACAACGCCGCGGCCAGGCCCACCACCGATTGCGCGAGGTACTTCCGGCGCGCGGACAAACCGTGAGGATCCTTCAACACCAACTTGCGGTAGTCGTCATAAAAGCCGATCAGACCGTAAGCCAGCGTCACCAGCAGCACCACCCACAGGTAGCGACTTTCAAGGTCGCCCCACAGCAACGTCGCCACCGCGGTCGCGGCAAGGATCAGCACACCGCCCATGGTCGGCGTTCCGGCCTTGGCCAGGTGCGTCTGCGGTCCGTCGTCGCGCACCACCTGTCCGGCCTTCAGTTCGGTCAGGCGGCGAATGACCGCCGGGCCGCACAGCAGCGATACGAACAAACCCGTCAATGCCGCCATGATGGTGCGGAAGGTGATGTAATCGAACAGCCGGAACGCGCCGAAGTAATGTTCCAGCCAGCGTGCAAGTTCAAGCAGCATGCCGGTCGCCCCCCTTGCCGCCACCCAGCAGTGCCGCGACCACGTTTTCCATGTGCGACGAGTGCGAGCCCTTCACCAGCACGCTGACATCCGGGTGCAGGTCGTGGCGCAGTGCCGCGACCAAATCGTCCTGACTGGAAAACACGCGCGCGTCCGCGCCGAAGGCCTCCGCGGCGTTCGATGCCAGCCTGCCGACCACGTACAGACGTGCGATGCCCTGCTCACGCGCCGCCCGTCCGACGCGCGCATGCAGCCCCGCGCCATCGCTGCCGAGCTCGGCCATGTCACCCAGCACCAGCCAGCGCTCGCCCGGCTGCAACGCCAGCGTCGCCACCGCCGCCAGCGCGGAGCCCGGGTTGGCGTTGTAGCTGTCGTCGATCAATGTCCAGCCGTGCAGTGATGCGTGCCGCAGCAGCCTGCCATCGACGGCCTCCGCGGTCTGCAACCCCGCGACGATGGCCTCCAACCCTGCGCCTGCGGCGTGCGCCAAGGTTGCCGCCGCCAGCGCATTGGCGACGTTGTGACGGCCCGGCAACGGCAAGCGCACTTTGGCGCCGGCATGCGGCATCACCAGTTCAAAGTCGCTGCCCTGCGCGTCAAGCGCGATATCCGCGGCACGCACATCGGCCGGCGCGTCGATGCCGAAGCGCAGAATCCGCCGCTTCCCCGCGAGACCCGTGAAATACACCGCGAACGCATCGTCGACGTTGATCACGGCTACGCCATCCGGCGGCAATGCCTGGTACATCGCACCCTTGGTTTCGGCGATGCCCTCCAGTGAGCGCATGCGTTCCAGGTGCGCCGGGCCGATGTTGTTGACCAGGCCGACGTGTGGACGCGCGATCGCGGCAAGGTAGGCGATGTCGCCCGGCTTTCCGGCGCCCATTTCCAGTACCGCATAGCGGGTGTCGCGCGGCATCGAGAGCAAGGTCAGTGGCAAACCGACCTCGTTGTTGAAACTGCCGGCATTGCTGTGGGTGGCGCCGTGACGCGCAAGGATGCGCGCGGTCATCGCCTTGACACTGGTCTTGCCGTTGGAACCGGTGATGCCGAGCACCGTGACGTCGCGCTGTGCGCGCACCGCACTGGCCAGATCACCCAGTGCATGCAGGGTGTCATTCACCACGATTTGCGGCAGTTCGACATCGACGCGGCGCGCCACGAGTGCACCTGCCGCGCCGCGTGCGGCGGCTTCGGCAACATGATCGTGGCCATCGTGACGTTCACCGACAAGCGCCACGAACAGCTCGCCGCGCTCGAGCGTGCGCGAATCGGTGGAAACGCCGGCCACCCCTGCATCGGTGCCGTGCAGATCGCCGCGCGTCCACACCGCGATTTCCTTGAGGCGCAAATTCAGCATGCGTGCGCCTCCAGGGTGGCGCGCGCCACCGAAAGATCGTCGAACGGGCGCCTGGACCCCGCGACTTCCTGATAGGTTTCGTGGCCCTTGCCGGCAATCAGCACCACGTCGCCGGGCTGCGCCTGCGCGATCGCGAGATCGATCGCGCGGGCGCGATCGCGTTCCACCGCCACATGTTCAGGCGCCTGCATCCCCGCGATGATTTGCGCAACGATGGCATCGCCGTCCTCGCCACGCGGGTTGTCGTCGGTGACGACAACGACGTCGGCGAAGCGTTCGGCGATCGCACCCATCAACGGCCGCTTGCCGGCGTCGCGTTCACCACCGCAACCGAACACACAGACAAGCTTGCCTTCACAATGCGCCCGCAAGGTGGTCAACACCTGCTCCAGCGCATCGGGCTTGTGCGAATAGTCGACCACCACAAGTGGCAGGCCGCCGCCGCCCAGGCGGTTCATGCGGCCGCTGATCGGCTGCAACGCTTCGAGCGCTGCGCAGATTTGCTTGAACGGAACGCCCAACGCAGCCAGCGTCCCGGCCACTGCCAGCAGGTTGGCTACGTTGAAACGGCCCAGCAAGCGACTGCGCAACTTGCCCGTGCCCCCGGGAATCGCAAGTTCGAAGTCGATGCCGCTGGAATGCGTATGCACGTCCTGCGCGCGAATGTCGGCATCGGCCGAGTCGATGCCATAACGCAGAAGCTGGACCCCTCCGGGTAGCCGGGCCGCAAGCACGCGGCCGAACGCATCGTCGACATTGATCACCGCGGCATCCAGGTCCGGCCACCCGAACAGCCTGGACTTGGCCGCGCCGTAGGCTTCCATCGTGCCGTGGTAGTCGAGATGGTCGCGGGTCAGATTGGTGAATACCGCCACATCGAAATGCACCCCATCGACGCGATGTTGATCCAGGGCGTGCGAGGACACTTCCATCGCCACGTGACTGGCGCCGGCGCCGCGGAATTCGGCCAGAAGGCCGTGCACACGGATCACGTCGGGTGTGGTGCGCTCGCCCACGCGGAGCGCGCCGTGCAGACCGGCGCCCAACGTGCCGATGGTGGCGGCGCGATGGCCCAGGTGTGCGAGCGCCTGCGCCAGCAGTTGCACTATCGATGTCTTGCCGCTGGTTCCGGTGACGCCGATCACCCGCAGCGACACGGAAGGGTCATCGAAGAAACGTGCCGCGATCTCCCCGAGGTGGGTGCGGAGGTTGTCGATCCACAAGACGGGACCGGGGACCGGGGACCGGGGACCAAAAACTGGGGTGACCGGATTCTTTCGGCTTTCGTACAGGTTTGTATCCAACGCGGCAGTCTGGGCCGACGACACGGAAGTACTGGATGCTGGTGTTTTCGGTCCCAGGCCCCCGGTCTCCGGCCCCGGCCTTTCGGCAAGCACAACCACCGCACCCCGTGCAACGGCCGCCTCCGCAAACTCGATCCCGTGGTGTTTCGCACCCGCCAGCGCGACGAACGCGTCGCCCGCGCGCACACTGCGCGAATCCAGCGTCAGCCCGGATACCACGATGTCGGCCTGCACAGGCGCCGCGACCCCGCGCAACAAGTCGTCGAGCCGCATCGCGCTCATGGCGTGGTCCCCTGCGCTGCGCGTGCTGCAGCGGCCACGCTTCCCGTCTTCGGCGCCGTCGCAGGCGTTACCGAACCGCCCGCATACCACTGCTGGACGTTGTCGGGTGGGATGTCGAGCAGACGCAGCGCCCCGGTCATCACCTTGCGGAACACCGGAGCCGCAACCTGACCGCCGTAGTACTCGCCGCCATGGCCACCGGCATCGCGGATGATCACCACGCCGACGAGTCGTGGATGGCTGGCGGGAATGATGCCGCAGAAAAGTGCAGCGTAGCGGCTGTCCGAGTAGCCGCCCGCGATTGCGAGATGCGCGGTGCCGGTCTTGCCGGCGACGGTGTAGTCGGGGATCGCCGCCTGCGGTGCGGTGGCCGGGGGGGGGCCCACCACGGTACGCAACATGGCCATGACTTCGTGCGCGATGTTCGCGGGCTCCACCCGCACGCCGGGGTTGTCGTCGCCCTTGATGAAAGTGGGTGTGTGCTTCATGCCACCATCGGCGATTGCCGAATAGGCATCGGCAAGCTGCAGCGCAGTCACGTTGAGACCGTAGCCCCACGCGATCGTGGCCTTGACGAAATCGCCCCAGCTCCGCGGTGCAGGAATGAAGCCGCCCACTTCGCCCGGAAAACCGCTGCCGGTGCTTTTGCCGAAACCGAACTGATGCAGCACCTTGTCCATCTGCTGCGCGGTCAGGGCAAGCGAAATTTTCGAGGCCCCGATATTGCTGGAGTACGTGATCACATGGGTGACGTCGATACGCCCGTTGTCGCGGTCGTCGCGAATGGTGTGGCCGTCCAGCATCATCCAGCCGGGGCCGGTGTCGATCATCGTGTCGGGCGTCCACTGGCCCGATTCCAGGGCAGTGGTGACCGTGAACGGCTTCATCGTCGAGCCCGGCTCGGTCACGTCGGTGACCGCGCGGTTGCGCCGCTGCGCCGCCTTGCTGCTGTCGATGTCGTTGGGGTTGTACGACGGCACGTTGACCATCGCGAGGATCTCGCCGCTGCGCGGATCCATGATCACCATCGACCCCGATGCCGCACCCCGTTGCGCCACCGCCTCGGACAGCGCCGAGTAGGCGAGGTACTGGATGCGGCTGTCGATGCTGAGGGTCAGATGATGGCCCGGAACCGGCGCGCGGATCTGCTCGACGTTCTCGACCGTGCGGCCGAGGCGATCGCGGATCACGCGCTTTTCGCCGGGCTTGCCGGCCAGCCAGCCATCGTAGGCCAGCTCCAACCCTTCCTGGCCACGGTCGTCAACGTTGGTGAACCCCAGCACGTGCGCCGTCGCGGCGCCATCGGGGTAATAGCGCTTGTATTCGCGTTGCGCGTTGACACCCGGGATGTCGAGCGCAAGGATCGCCTTGGCCGCGTCCGGCGTCATCAACCTGCGCAGATACACGAACTCACGGTCGCCGCGTTTCTGCAACTGGCGGGTCAGATCGACCCTGTTCACGCCCAGCGCCTTCGCCAGTTCGGGGATGCGGTCGGCGTGCTGCAGCAGCTGCTCGGGATTGGCCCACAACGAAAGCATCGGCGTGGACACCGCCAGCGGTACCCCGTTGCGGTCGAAAATCGTGCCGCGTGATACCGGAATCTCGACTTCGCGAAGGAAACGCGCGTCTCCCTGCTGTTGCAGGAACGCCTGATGCACGACCTGCAGATCCACTGCGCGCGCGATCAACCCGATCCCCGCCAATGACAACACGCCCACCACCAGCGTCAGGCGACCGCGCGGGTTCGGCCGGCGCCGACGTGGAGCGTGCGATTTGGGCTCGTGGGGACGGCGCAGGGTCATGGGTGGATCATCTCCACGCTGCTCGACGGCGGGCTGATCATGCCAAGCTGTCCACGCGCGATCTGCTCGATCCGCGACGGACTGGCCCAGGTCGCCTGTTCGAGCTCGAGGCGGCCGAACTCCACGTTCAACGCATCACGCCGGTTTTGCAGCTTCGACAACTGCATGAAGGCGATGCGGTCCTGATGCCGAGCCCACACCACTGCAATCCCGCTTGCCACCACGGCCAGCAGCAACACACCCACCGCGAGTACGCCGACCGCCTTCATTCCGGCTTCTCCGCGACGCGCAGCACCGCTGATCGCGCGCGCGGATTGCGCGCGATTTCGTCGGCATCGGGCACCTGCGCGCGGCCAACCGCGCGCAGCGATGGCGCTTCGACCGGCGGCGATGGCAGACCGCGCCGCACGCGAGCAGGCTGCGGCCCACGGATGAATTGCTTGACGATGCGGTCCTCCAGCGAATGAAAGCTGATCACCACGAGCCGGCCACCCGGCTTCAACACTTCGACGGCGGCCGGAAGCACGCGTTCCAGCGACCCCAATTCGTCGTTCACATGCAGGCGCAACGCCTGAAAGGTGCGGGTGGCCGGATGCTTGTTGCGTTCACGCCTGCCCAGCGTGCGTTCGACCAGTTCCGCCAGTTCGCGGGTGCTGCGGATGGGCGATTCCTCGCGTCGCGCCACGATTGCACTCGCGATGCGGCGGCTCATGCGCTCCTCGCCGTAGTGAAACAATGCGTCCGCGATTTCGCGTTCCTGCGCACGCTCGAGGAAATCCGCCGCGCTGATTCCCGAGGTCGGATCCATCCGCATGTCCAGCGGCGCATCCGACTGGAACGAAAAACCGCGCGCGGCATTGTCCAGTTGCGGTGAGGACACGCCGAGGTCCAGCAGCACGCCGTCGAGTCCGGCGCGTGCTGCATCCCATTCGGCAAGCTCCGAGAAATTCGCTTGCCGGATCGCAACGCGCGGATCGCCGCCGAATTCATGTTGCGCATGCGCGATCGCGGCGGGATCCCGATCCATCAGCAGCAACCTGCCATCCGGACCCAGGCGATCCAGGATCGCGCGCGCGTGACCGCCGCGCCCGAAGGTGCCATCGAGGTAGCGCCCATTCGCGCGCACGGCAATCCCGGCGAGCACGGGTTCCCGCATTACCGGGGTGTGCTGAAGCTCCCGACCGGCCGTCATCGCTTGCGTCCCAGGGGACCTGTGAACACCGCGCCGCGTGAGCCGCGTTGCTTTCGCAACGGTTGCCTGACAAGGCGCGCGCCGCAGCGCCATGGTGGTTCTATGGCCAAGGCGCGCACCGCCGTATGGTGGCCGGGGCGGAGCAACCCTTCGGGCCGTGTTCCATTGCCCGCATGCCTTTGTTGCCGCTCGTCTATGTATCGACATACATCTTCCTCGCGGCGCCTCGCCCCGCGGGCAATGGACCGACGGCGCGACCACGTGGCGCGGCGCTCGCAGGTCCTTATCTGCCGCATCTGCACATGCGCTCGCATGCGCCGTTCGTGTGCCGCCCTCGTTCGACCCGGCGCTGCCCGCCGTTCGCCGAATGCGCGCGTCACAACTTCAATCCCACCATTTCCTCGCTGACTTCCTCCTCACCGATCGTCTGGTGGATCTTGGCGAGGTGTGCCTGTTCGCTCCACAACTCGAACTTGTTGCCCATGCCCAGCAGCACCGCCTTCTTCTCGATGCCCGATGCGGCACGCTGGCTGGCCGGCAGCAACACGCGCGCCGCGCCGTCCAGTTCCACCTGTGCAGCGGCGCCGACCAGTTTCAGCTGCAGATCGCGGTGCACACGCTTGACGCTGGACAATGCGTTCACCTGATCGCGCACGCGTTCCCACTCGGGTTGCGGAAACACCCACAGGCAGCCTGATTCGAACGGGTTGTAGGCGATCACCAGATGGTTGTTGCAGACGCGCGCGATCGGCTCGCGGTAGGCGGTTGGAATCGCCAGCCGGCCCTTTTCGTCCACGCTGATTGCCGTCTCGCCCTGGAACATACGACTCTGTTTCCCACGTTTTCCCACAAAACCACACGTGGACCCACCTTAGTCGCAGGAGGTGAGACTGTCAAGAAATTTTCGCTTTTAGATCAATGGGAAAGGCCGAATTCAGGCATATTTTGAAGTCGATTCTGAGCTGTAATCGCAAGGTCGTTGAATGCTAAAGCTTTCGTGGATTCCGGATTTCACGAAACCGCATCAATTCCCAGTCAGGTCTCGCCAAAACCCGCATCAAGTTCAGTCGATGGCCAGTTTGGAGCCATCGGCGCTGCACGCAACCGCGGCTTGCTCGTACGCCCCCTTCACATGCCGTCACTCCGGGGCGTGCCGGCTTCGTGGCACGGCAACCCGGAATCCATTTGCCCTGAGCGCGCGGGGCGGAATCGGCGCAGCCGCTTGCACCAGACGAATCCGGCAGAAACCGCTTCGGTGGTTCCGCGATCGAAGCGGCTGTCGTGGAATGTCAGCCACGGAGCTCCTGGCCACGGACGGCAGCCCTGATGGCGGCTTTATGGCCCCTCTGGTGCTGCGCGGCGCGAGAAGCAGCCATTTCGAACGCAGCGATCAGGGATGATCGCAAAAAAGTGGAGTCGGCCTGTAAGCCGGGTCCTGTGCGCCTTGCGGCGTGACAGTCATTCCTCTAGGCCGGATGTCGCCATCCGGCTCCAGCGACCAACCCGGGAACGGTGCGGGCCGCACCATGGTTCCCCTATTTGGTCTTGCTTCGGGTGGGGTTTGCCGTGCCGGTCGGTTGCCCGACTCGCGGTGCGCTCTTGCCGCACCGTTTCACCCTTGCCTGATCCCCTCGCGGGGCCATCGGCGGTCTGCTCTCTGTTGCACTGTCCGTCGGCTCGCGCCGCCCAGGCGTTACCTGGCACCTTGCCCTCGGGAGCCCGGACTTTCCTCGGCGTTCTTGCGAACGACGCGACTGTCCGGCCGACTCCACGCATGAGTATAGTCGCCCGCTACTGAAGCAACGAGCTGGGAAGGGTGAAGTCGCCCGCTGCAAAGAGTAAAGAGGAGAATG
>DASUJD010000011.1:0-23251 GCA_036279455.1 Rhodanobacteraceae bacterium
CGAAGGCGTGATCGGGGACGTGTTGTGGAATTCGCCGGCGTTCAAGGCGGGCCTGGCGCCCGGCATGAAGCTGGTCTCGGTGAACGGCCTGACCTTCAGCCCGCAGGTGTTCCTGCACGAGATCGCCGACACTTCCAAACCGGGGCACGGCAAGCTGGTGTTCGTGGCCAGCGGTTCCGGGACAACCGACACGTACACGCTCGACTACACGGGAGGGCTGCGCTACGCGCACCTCGAGCGGATCCAGGGCAAGCCGAATTACCTCGAACAGATCATTGCGCCCGTCAAACACTGAACTGTGACGGATCGCAAGGCGGGTTTTGCATGACGGTCGGTTGGCGGCGGATCCGGCGCGGTGCCGATTTTCCTGCTGCGCGCACCGTCCCACCCAGGGTGATGTCCAGCTTTAGGTTGCGAATGTAAATAACTGAAATACGATAAATATATATCGCGCCGTTGCGCTGCATGCTGCAGTTTGGCACAGTGGCGCATTCGCCCGGTGCATCTGCCGCCGGTCTCTTCGCCTTCGATTTCCCCAATTCCTGACCCATGCGCCTGTCCACGATCAAGCTGGCCGGATTCAAGTCGTTTGTCGATCCGACCATCCTGCACCTTCCCACCAACCTCACCGGCATCTGCGGCCCCAACGGTTGCGGCAAGTCCAACATCATCGATGCGATTCGCTGGGTGATGGGTGAAAGCGCGGCCAGCCGCTTGCGCGGCGAGGCCATCACCGACGTGATCTTTTCGGGCTCGTCCGGGCGCAAGCCTGTGGGACAGGCCACGGTCGAACTGATCTTCGACAATTCCGACGGCACGCTTGGCGGCGAATACGCCGGCTTCAACGAGATTTCCGTCAAGCGCAGCGTGGGGCGCGATTCGCAATCCGATTATTTCCTCAACGGCGTGCGCTGCCGCCGGCGCGACATTACCGACCTGTTCCTCGGCACCGGACTCGGCGCGCGCAGTTATTCCATCATCGAGCAGGGCGTGATTTCCGACATCGTGGAATCGCGCCCCGAGCAGTTGCGCATCCACCTTGAAGAAGCCGCGGGGGTGTCGCGCTACAAGGAGCGTCGCAAGGAAACCGAAAGCCGCATCAAGGCCACGCGCGAGAATCTCGACCGCGTCAAGGACGTGCGCGAGGAAGTCGAAAAGCAGCTCGATCATTTGAACCGGCAGGCACGCGCGGCCGAACGCTGGAAGAAACTGAAGGAGCAGCGCAGCCTGCGCGAAGCCGAATTGCGTGCCTTGAACTATCGTTCGGTGAACGCCCAGCTGGAAGTACATCGACTGGCGTTGCGCGAAGCCGAAACCGCGCTGGAAGGGAAACTGGCTGCGCAGCGGCATCTCGAGGCCGAAATCGAACAGGGCCGTGAAACGCACCAGCAGCACACCGAAGCCATGAATGCCGTGCAGGCCGAGGTATACCAGGTCGGCGCCGAACTCGCGCGGGTCGAACAGCAGATCAAGCACCACCGCGAAATGCTGGAGCGCCTGCAGCACGATCGCGAGGAATCCGAACGGGCATGGACCGAGCTTTCCGACCACATCGAGACCGACAGCGCGCAGCACGATGAACTGAAATCTGCGGTTGAAAAATCCGAACCCGAGACCGGGCGCCTGCGCGAGGCTGAAGCGCAGGCTGGGCAGGCCTTGAGCGAAGCCGAAGCCGCGCACGCGGCGTGGCAGCAACGCTGGGAAGCGCACAGCGGACAGACTGCTTCCACTTCGCGCGAAACCGAGGTCGAACGCACCCACATCGATCACCTCGACAAGCAGGCGCTGGACCTTTCGCGCCGGCGTGAAACGCTGCGCAACGAACGCAAGAACTACGATCTGGACGCACTGGCCGCGGCGACGCAAGGCCTCGCCGACGAGCACGCGTCGTTGAAGACGCACGTCGAAACGCACTCGCAGGACCTGGACAAACACAAGGCCGAAGCCGAGCGTTTGCTCGGCGAAGAACGCCAGGCGCAGGCCTGGTTGGCCGAGGCCAACGCACAGAAACAAACCCTGCGCGGCAAGATCGCGTCGCTGGAAGCCTTGCAACGCGCGGCGCTGGGTCATGATCGCGATGCCGCGCGTGATTGGCTGCAGAAGCTCGGCCTTGCGGAGGGTGCGCGCCTGGGTGCGCGGCTCAAGGTCGGCAATGGTTGGGATCGTGCGGTCGAAACCGTGCTGGCCGGGATGCTGGAAGCCGTGCTGGTGGACGACCCTGCCCACCACGCGAGCGAGCTTGCGGATGTCGCGAAAGCCGACATCACGTTGCTCGGCAATGGTGAAACGCTGGACGCGAACGTGGCGGGAACCCTGGCCGCCGAAGTACAGGGGCCGGCAGTGGCGCGCGCGCTGCTGGCGCAAGTGCGCACGGCAGCGTCGCTGGATGAGGCGCGCAGCATTGCCTCGACGCTGGCGCCCGCGCACACCGTGATCACCCGCGAAGGCGTTTGGCTCGGTCCCGGTTTCGCTCGGGTGAGACGCGCAGAAGGCGGGCAGGTGGGCGTGCTGACGCGCGAACGCGAACTGCACGAAGCGCAGGCGGAACTCGCTGCGATCGAAAAACGTCTTGCCGAGCTGCAGGATCGCCAGACCGAGGTGCGCGATCAGCGTCGCGTGGCGGAGCAGGCGCGCGATGATTCCCAGCGCGACCTGTACAACGCCCATCGGCGGTTGTCGGAACTGGCCGGCGAAATGCAGAGCCGCCAGGGCAGCATCGACGGCGCCAGGGCGCGCCTTGCCGCGATCGACGCCGAACACGCCGAGATCGAATCCGCGTTGGCCGAAAACGAACAGCTGCTGCAGGCCGCGCGGGCGCGCATGCAGACCGCCGTCGCCAGCATGGGCGAACACGAGCAGGCGCGGGTCGCGCTGGAATCCGAACGCCGGCAACTGCTTGAACGCCGCGAGGCCGCACGCGCCGATGCGCAGGAAGCGTCGGATACCGCGCATCGCCACGCTATCGCGTTGGAGTCCCGACGCGTCACGTTGGCGGCGCTCGAACAATCGCTGGAACGCATGCAGGCGCAGCGTGGACAGCTGGAAAAGCACCGTGCCGAGCTCGATCGGCGCCTGACCGAAGGCGGCGACCCGGTCGCCGCGCTGGAGAAGGAACGCCAGGCTTGCCTTGAGCTACGGCTCATGGTCGACAGGAAACTGGTCGATGCGCGCCGAGTGGTCGAGGAATCCGCCAACAGCCTGCGCGAACACGAACAGGCGCGCCACGCGGCCGAGCAGGACATGGCGGGCGAGCGCGACGCGCTGGAAAAACTGCGTCTTGACGAGCAGGGCCAGCGCCTGCGCGCCGAGCAATTGGCCGAAGCGATCCATGAAGCCGGGCTCGAAATCGAACCGCTGCTGGCCAACCTTTCCGACGAAGTCCAGCCGGAGGCGTGGCAGGAGAAGATAGCCGACCTGGATGCACGCATCGTGCGACTGGAGCCCGTCAATCTCGCGGCGATCAGCGAGCACGCCGAGGCCGCGCAGCGCAAGGAATACCTCGACGCGCAGACGACAGACCTCACCACTGCGCTGGACACGCTGGAAAACGCGATCCGCAAGATCGACCGCGAAACCCGCGAGCGCTTCAAGGATACTTTCGATCGCGTCAACGCCGGCTTCCAGGATCTGTTCCCGAAGCTGTTCGGGGGCGGCCACGCGTACCTGGAACTGACCGGCGAGGACCTGCTGGATGCCGGTGTCACCATGATGGCGCGCCCGCCCGGCAAGCGGAACAGCCATATCTCGTTGCTCTCGGGCGGCGAGAAGGCGATGACCGCGGTGGCGCTGGTGATGGCGATATTCAACCTGAACCCGGCGCCGTTCTGCCTGCTGGACGAGGTGGATGCCCCCCTAGACGAAGGCAACATCGGCCGCTTCAGCCAGCTGGTGCGCGACATGTCGGCCAGGGTGCAGTTCATGGTCGTCACCCACAACAAGGGCACGATGGAGATGGCCTACCAGTTGTGCGGCGTGACGATGCGCGAACCCGGCGTGTCGCGGCTGGTTCAGGTGGATCTGGCGGAGGCGGCGAAACTTGCGGGCGTCGCAGCATAGAGGACGGCGCGACTGGCCCGGGAGCAGAACAGTCCGCAAATAAACCCGAAGAATGCGAATGTCTCTTCCTTCTCCCTTCGGGAGAAGGTGGCGCAAAGCGCCGGATGAGGGTCCGGATACGCGAATGGCGGGTATGCGCGAATCGTGTCCTGCGTTCTCGCGAGCGTCACCCCCTTCCTGGAGTGCCATGCGCTCGGCCCGGCCTCCCTTCTCGGGGGAGGGAATTCCAGCGTCGAGGTCGGCGGCAACGGTATCCTGCTTTGATTCGCGTTTATTTGCGTTCATTCGCGGATCGATGGCTTTTCTTCACTGGCTGCGTGCTTCTTTGCTAAAGTCCGCGCCATGGACTCCGTCGTTTCCGCCACCGCCCTGCGCGTGATCATCGCCGCGATCGGCGTGGTCATTCTGGTCGTGATCTACTTTTTCGGACGACCACGCAAGTCAGGGCAGGGGCGCCGCACGGTTTTGCACAGGGACATCGGGCAGCGCGTGGAGCCGGTCATCGGTGACTCCGGTGAAGTGGACGATGCCGCCGGGGTCGCACGTTCGCCGCAGCAGGGCGAGCTGGACGTCGCGCTGAAGCGCGAGCTGGATCGCCTCGGCGCCACGGTTGCCGCAGACGGCGGCCCTGCCTCACAGCCGGCCCCGGCGGTCGGGCAACGTTCGCTTGCCCTCCCGGTGGACCGGATCGTCAGCTTGTATGTGGTCGCGCGCAGCGGTGAAGTGTTTCACGGCAGCGACATCGTGGTGGCCGCGGAAAAAGCCGGCCTGCGTTTCGGCGCCATGCGGATTTTTCATCGTCTGGCCGAGGGCCAGCCGGATGCCAATCCGATCTTCAGCATGGCGAACATGGTGAAGCCGGGTTACTTCGACATGGGCCGCATCAGCGAACTGGCCACGCCCGGGGTCACGTTCTTCATTACCTTGCCCGGTCCGCTGGCGGCGCTCGACTCGTGGGAAGCCATGTTGCCGGTGGCGCAGCGAATCGCCGAACTGCTGGGCGGAGAACTCCTCGACGAAGACCGCAACGCGCTCGGTCGCCAGCGCGTGGCGTGTTTGCGCGAGGAACTGCGCGCCTGGGATCGGGAGCACGAAGGCTCCGTCATCGGTGCGCCACCGCGCCGCTGACAGTCGTTCGCACTTCCATTCCTCGACCCGATACAGCCATGGCTTACCCCAGCCCCGCATTCCGCGAAGACCGCATCGACGTGCTGCATGCGGCCATCAGCGAGCTGCATTTCGGATTGCTGGTCACGCATCCCGAAGCTGGATTCGCGACGTCGTATCTGCCCTGGGAACTGGACGCCGGGCGCGGCCCGCACGGGACCCTGGTCGGCCATCTCGCGCGCTACAACCCACAGTGGCAGGTGCCGAACGATGGCGCTGACGCGCTGGTGGTGTTCCAGGGCCCGCACGCCTACGTGTCGCCATCGTGGTATCCGGGCAAGCGCGACGATCCACGCCAGGTGCCTACCTGGGATTATCTTGCAGTGGAAGCGCGCGGCAGGCTCGTGACGTTCGACGACGACGCACGCCTGCACGAGTTGTTGACCCGTTTGACCGATCACAACGAGGCGGGGCGCGAACATCGCTGGCATGTCACCGACGCGCCCGAAGACTATGTCCGCAAGGAGATGCGCCACATCATCGGCATCGAATTGCGCATCGAATCATTGATCGGCCGCTACAAACTCAGCCAGAACCGCAACGCCGCCGATCAGGAAGGTGCGCGCGCCGGCCTTGCCGCGGCGCCTGCGGAACGCGAGCGCGAGCTGGCCAGGGCCATTGCCGTGACCCAGCACGAACGGCGCAATCGCTGAAACGGATGGTCCATGCCTGCGCGGTTGCCGGCGCCCGTTGCGGACACTCGAACGCACCATCGACAGGGTGTACCCGAACTCACTGCCACAGCGGGACGGTAATCGAACTGTCGCCGTACCACTGAAGCCTCAGCGGTGCACCCGCATCGGCAATGGTTTCATCGCTGACTTTCCCGCCGGTGCCGTAATTGATCTCCGCAAACGGTATCTTGATGACGCTCAGCACCATCACGAGCCGACTGCCCTTACGAATTTCGAGGCTGGTCATGCGACCGGAGGTAAACACGAGGTGGGTATGCGCGCCGGGCGTGAGCAGGTGGCGAGTCGTGCGGTCCTCAACGTAGCTGGCCCGCGCCATGTATTGCGAGTAGTGCGAGAGATGGAAATACGAGCCATCCGGCCGCTTCTCGTACAAGTCGATCGCGAAATCGAAGTCCTTCTTGTTGGCAACGACATCGAGGTCGCCGCGGAACAGGCCGTTGAACTGGACATCCTTGTTGAATGGGGCACTGACGAATACGAGACCATTCCAATGGTCGACACCATGCGTGACGATCTGTCCGAATTCATTGAATGGATCCTGCTTCTTGCGCTCAGCCAGGTTGACGGTCAGCGTCGTCGTGGCCGCAGGCTGTGGCAAAGCCGACAGACCATGACGCCCGCCTTGCCCCGAGGGTGTGAGGTAGAACCGCTTCCGGGAGTTGCTCATGGCTGCGATCGACGAGACATGGCGCCACTTGTTGGCACCCATGACTTCAAAATTGACGCGGTTCTTGAGGATCGCCGGTTTGGGTCCATGCTTGAACACGTAGTTGAACCAGGCGTAACGCAAGGTACCCAGATCGATCCGGGCAACCGGATCGATCCTGTAGCCATCAACGGTGTCGCGCGGCTCGCCCAACTGGGTGAGGGTGCCGCGCTGGCCGGAGACGTGATCATAGGGGCCTGTCACCAGGTAGCTTTCCGCTTTCGGCGCATGCTTGTGGAGCTGGCGGTAGTAATAGAGCGCGCCGATTTGGCCGTCATCGAAATAACCGGTCGTGGTGAGGACGGGAATGTCGATGTTCGCGAATTCGTTCCGGTACGGGATCATCGACTGCCAGTACGCGTCATAGGAGGGATGGTCAAGCCAGTGCTCGAACGTCGGGTTCGGCGTGCCATCTATTTTCGGCAGGTCGCGATAGGCCTTGCCATTCGCATACCACCGCAGCTCCATTCGGAACCAGCGGGCACGATCGGTCAGCATCTTGTTGTCCAATGTCTTGCCGGACAGCGTGTACAGCGGCCAGTAGTAGACAAATGTCTGGAAAACGTTGCCCTCCATGGGCACGCCGATGCCGGGTGCCGCAGAGACCGACGGCATCAGCGCCTTCAATGCCTTGGGCAGGTGCTTGGCCGCGGCCCACTGGGTGAAGCCCTCGTAGCTGCCGCCGTACATACCCACGCGACCGTCGCTCCAGGGTTGGCGTGCGATCCAGTCGATGACGGCATCGGCATCCTTGCCATCGTCCTCATAGGCGACCGGTTTGTCCGGGCTGTACAGTTTCCCGCGCGTGAACCCTTCCACGCCGATATAGCCGTTGGCTGCAGTGCGACGCGCCTCGTTGAGGGTGGATTCAAGATCCGCATAAATGGTGAAGTTGAGCAACGCCGGAAGCTTGCCACGTGCGTTGCGTGGACGGACCACCATCACGGAAATGCTGGCGTCGTCCGATTTCACCTGCACGTTCTTGATGATGTAACGCCTGGCATCCGATGCCTTCACTGCGGGTCCGGCGTATTTGGCAAAGATGCGATAGGCGTCGTAAAGCTGCCAGGCACGCACGAGCGCAAGCGTTTCAGGTGCCGACAGCCCCGGCTTGGATTTCGCTGCTTTCAATGCATCTGCAAAGTCCCCTGTGAACGAGCTGTAGATGGGATTCACTTCGATCTCGCGCACGACCATCGCAGCCGTCCGGTCATCCAGTGGATTTACCACTTTGTCGAACGCGGCATCAAAGCTTTGTTGCGTCAATGGACCCATGATTCGCGCTTTCGCCAGGATCGCGAATTGCAGATTGCGGGCATTTGACTGCATGGCGTGACGCTGGATGAGCTGGCGCCGCAATGCTGCGATGGATGTTTCCGCCTTGAGCGGTTTCCCGGCGACGAGTTGCACCCGGAACCGGTCTTCGAGCGGAATCTCCCGACTCGCGGTGTGGTAGTTCTCGAGCAACGACTTGGCGAGCCGCGCCATGGCCGGCGCCGCCGTTTCGACGGTGACCCCGGCCGGCAGCTGCAGATTCGGCTGCCTGGCCTTGTGCGGCGATACGGAACGATTCGGGGGCGTCAACCCCGCTCGCGATGACGACACCGCAGATGCGCCGGCGCTTTGCGGCGTGCCGATGGCAAGAATGGCGGTGATCGCCATGGTACGCACAAGGAAAGTCCGGATCATGTTGGGCCTCACCCTCTTTCCCCGCGCCGAATCACGACGTGCGTAGCGGCCTTCGATGCCGACTGCTCGACGCACCGGTACCCCGATTCCCGCAAGTCGAGATCACCAAACAAACGTTCGCCAGCCCCAAGCAGAACCGGCGCGATGGCGATGTGGAGCTGGTCGATGAGGCCGTCCCGCAGGTACTCCTGGATGGTGTGGGGTCCGCCGCCGATTCGCACATCCTTGCCATTCGCTGCCCGGCGTGCCTGCTCGAGTGCCGAATGGATCCCGTCGGTGACAAAGTGGAACGTCGTGTCGCCCTTCATCCGCAGAGGTCGCCGCGCGTGGTGCGTCAACACGAAAACCGGTACATGGTACGGAGGTTCATCGCCCCACCAACCTTTCCACTCCAGGTCCGGCCAAGAGCCCCGAATCGGGCCGAACATGTTGCGACCCAGGATCCACGCACCGACATTCTCGAAACCGCGTGCGGCGAACTCGTCATCGATCCCCGTCGTGCCACCTTCTTTGCCGAGCACGTTGTGCTGGAACGTGCGGGTGGGGTAGAACCACTGATGCAACTCCGGCCCACCCCGACCGAGCGGATTCTGGAGGTCCTGGTGCGGGCCAGCTCCATATCCATCCAGTGAGATGCTGAAGCTGTCTACGCGCACTCGTGACATTTTCTGTCCTCCCGATGCCTAACGCTTGAATTTGGCGGTCGCGTAGTGCGTCCGCTGGATTGAGTCGTTGGCCTCCGCTGGCTGAAGCTGAGTACGGGCATTCGCGGGCGCAGATATCACGCCTTCTATCCAATGAATGTAACTTGAGATGCGAACGTCGTACGAGATTACGCCGTAGAGGCCCTGCACGAATGGGCGACCCGGTGCCCATTTGCTCAAAAATGGATGGCCCAATGGATATTTGCTCCAGGAGGCCAAGCCGACGAGTTGCGTTGAACTCCCATGCCCGATGAGCAACGGACCGCCACTATCACCACTCCCCCCGATGCCTTCAAGCGGCAGGGCGGACGGTGGCGGGTCGAATCGATACCAGACATAGCGCGTGCCGGCACCGACAATCACGTTGAAGGCACGGCGCAAGACGGTGCGATGCGAGCTATGGGGATCCTGACCTTTGGTGCCGTTGCCCGTGGCGCCCTTGCCCACGAGCTCTACGGTCATCCCCGCTTCCTTGTTCCCGCGATAGAGAAGAACTGGCGTTACGTCCGTTACTGGCGACGCAAGTTCGATCAGCGCGATATCGTTGGACGACGCAAGAAATGCCCACACCTTGGATAAATCGCCGGACGCCAGGGCCTGCTTGACCAGCTTGTCGGGCAGTCTCTTGTAACCCGGATACGTGATGACACGTTTGACCTTGCGCGCCACGCCGCCGATGGATACGTCGTCATCCATGCCTTGCATCTGCATTGGCGCTGCGTGTGCCGCGGTCACGACCCACCGAGGCGCAATCAGGACGCCCTGTCCCTCGCCAGGCATATCGACCAGCGCGGGGAATGCCGAAGCCGGCACTCGATACTTGGCATCCTTGACGTCGCTACGAATAACGACGGCGCTGGCCGTGAACGAGACTGCGAGCAGTGCAACGGGAAGAAGGCGCCTCATTTGTGTCCCTGTGATTGGCAGGAGGCCAGCGCTTGAATTTGGCGGCGCGTCCGCTGGAATGAATGCGATGCCTCTAGTCGGCTCTTGGGTCTACGACGACGCGACTTTGAATCTCGCCCCGGAGAAGCGCCTGCGCCGTCTCCGGTACCTCCGCCAAAGATGCCACCATTACGGATTCTTCGAGAAGGCCGCGTGGGAAGCTGCCAGCAAGGAACGTCCATGCGCGACGTCGTAGTTCTATGGGACAGAGTGAGGTATTGATGCCCGCGATACTGACCCCTCTCACCAGCAATGGAGCGAGATTCAAGGGAGTAATCATGCCACCCGAGAATCCCAGCGATGCAACTTTGGCGCCGTATGCCATTTCCGCGAGCACGCTCGAAAGGGTATTGCCGCCAACGGTATCCAGCGCACCTGCCCAACGTTCCTTTCGTAGTGGCGCATCGCCATCTTTCGGCAGGCGCCCGATTACTTCCTTTGCCCCAAGATCGGTGAGGAAGCGATGGGTTGATGTCCGCCCGGCGGACGCCGTCACCTCAAACCCGAGTTTCGCGAGCACGGATACGGCAAGATTTCCCACGCCACCCGATGCGCCTGTGACAAGCACCGGCCCTGACTGTGGCGAAAGGCCGTGGTCCAGCAAGGCAAGGATACCGAGCGCGGCTGCAAGGCCCGCCGTTCCCATTACCATCGCGTCGCGAGTGGAAAGCTCAGGCGGAAGCAAAACGAGTGAATGAGGAGATACCACAGCGCGCTCGGCATACCCTCCCCAGCGCGACTCGCCCAATCCATCACCATTCAAGACAATGCGGTCGCCGGGGCTGAATGCTGCATCAGTGGAGGCAAGCACCGTACCTGCGAGGTCTATTCCCGGCACCATCGGGTATCGTTGCGCGCGGTATCCAGACTCGGACAGGATTAGTGCGTCCTTGTAGTTGACGCTGGAGTGTTCCACGCTGATATCGACTTCGCCGGCGGGGAGATCCGGGATTGGCAACTGTCGGACACCAACAGTCAACGCTGCGTTATCACGCCGGTCCATGACCAGAGCCCGAAATGTTGGCTTTTGCACTATTTTTTACCTTATCGTTGCGTGTACCAGCTGACGCTTATGTCTTGAGTTTCCCCTACCGTAGACATCGAGAGCCCGGCGTGCACGCCAGCCATGGACGAACTGTCAGGTGACGCCTACGACGGGAACGTCTCGAAACTCGGTGCAAGCGCCAAATCGTGATCCCATGCGGCCCTGCTTGCCGTGAAAATATTGGCATCGGGGGTGACGGAAGGCTGGGTATCCAGGCTGCCCGCAGGCACGACAAGCATCTTTGGTGAGGCGTAGGGGAGGGCCGAGCCACAGACCGAGCAAAAGCACTTCGTGTGCCACGTTTGCGGCAGGTTGAAGGTGCTTACTTGCTCCTGCCCGGATAGCCATGCGAGCCTGGCTGTCGACGAGAAGATGTTGGCGGCGTGCGACGACCCGGTGTCCTTGCGACAGTGCGAGCAATGGCAGAGGTAGAAGCTCTCGAATGCGCCCGTGACCTTGAAACGCACTGCGCCGCAAAGGCACGAGCCGAGATGTTCAGTTTGCATGAGGACTCCTATGCGCGCCTCGGCACTGGCTGCTGCACCCAACGCCCGAGGTAAGCGGCGGCGGAACGCCGTCCGCTTGACCGAGATGTTAGACCATTGGCTGTGTGTTGTGGATTGAGCTGGCCAATGGTGTGAACGCGTTGCGAGTGGCTGAGTAGTCTGTACATGCGTAGTCGTGCACCGATACTTGAATTGCCTGTTGGGTACCGCAAACAACGAACGACAAGACCCGATAACTCGCCTGTGCGTCGTAGATGTCGAGAACCGACCTTACCAAGCCATGTTGCTCTTTGATTGCACGCTCCATCACCGACCAATTTGCACCGCTAGCCTCGTTGAAGCCTTTGAGATGCACGCTTTGAATGTACTCCGCGAGGGCGCTTGGCGAACCCTTTGGCTGCGGTAGGACGATCGACTTTACGTACAAGCCTTTTGTGCCGCCTGGTTCTTCAAAGTAGTCGACACTCTCACTGTCCTTGCGTAGCCAGCCCTCCGGCATGTCGAACTGCCACTGACCGATTGTCGCCAGCTCCATGATTGCCCCTACATTCATCCAATGGTCTAACGCTTGAATTTAGCGGCGCGCGTAGCGCGTCCGCTGGAATGAGTAGTTAGGCTTTGCACACCGATACATTGGCAAACGAGCTTAGATTGATGGTAACTATTTCACGTTGTTGCGGCCAAGTTATCTGTGTTTTGACTAAAGTTCCGACAAACGTTCCCCGCGCACAATTGACGCAGTTGAAGGTTACTTTTTTACAGCCTATGCCGAATGGCTCCATGCCCTTGAAGTTTGATGCCGACACAATAATTATGTTGTGCCAGTCCTTGTTTCCACACGGCTGGATGTACTCACCGTGTGGCGAAGCATTGATGAGACAACCTTTGAACGAAACAGTTTTGCCTAAGAAAGCCTGACGCTCGTGTACAAGGTGGCGCACGTTCACTCGCTGCGCGGTTGAGGCATATGCAGACGCGGCAATTCCCAAGCCTGCTATGACGCTTACCAATTTAATCGTGCACGCCATACGCAAAGCCTAACGCTAATTAGGGCTCTGCCCGTTCAGGGACAATCGTGCCCAACGGAACAACCGATGAAAAGGGCCGCAAATGCCGAAAACGGCAACTGCACCACATATAGTGCCACCGAGATTGAAACAATGGTGAGAGGCCGCTTGCCCTTTGCAACGAGCGGGGCAAGTGCTAGGGCAAAAAGCCCGAGGATCACTAAGCCCCAGAGCGCCCCAGCCAGTGCGGAGCGAACGCTGGACGAATCAAGCGCGATCCAAGTGGAGAACACAGCCCAAAAAGCCAACGGTACCAAGAGAAAACGACCCAATCCGCGCGCTGGACTTAACCAGACAGCCGCCACTCCCAAAAGAACCGATGCGAACAACAATGCGAGGCCAGCCGGAGACAGCGCCCACAGTGCCAACATTTGCAGTAGATCAATCATGCTGAGCCCTAACGCCCGAGGTAAGCGGTGCAAAGACCGCGTAGCGGGATTTGTGTCCGCTTGACCGAGATGTTAGGCATGCTCACCCGCTCCTTGCGCAATCAACGCTGCTTT
This sequence comes from Rhodanobacteraceae bacterium, assembly GCA_036279455.1. Taxonomy (GTDB): domain Bacteria; phylum Pseudomonadota; class Gammaproteobacteria; order Xanthomonadales; family Rhodanobacteraceae; genus 66-474. The sequence goes on from DASUJD010000011.1 coordinate 13,084, forward strand.
TGTCACGGCCTCGTCCGAGAGTTCTGGCGAATCAGGGTGGTACTCGCCAGCATCAAATGCCTCGTACACACCCCAAGCATATTTTGGAAGTATTGGGCACCCAAGTATGAAAAAGTGCAAGTGGTTGACCACGGCATCGGCAGCACCCCACGACACTTGACCCTGCAAATACGCGCGCGACACCAACTGCGCAATATCGTTGCAAAAACTCTCCGTTGGCTCGGCATGTGATGCAAGAGCCGGGTCCAACCCGGCCTCAAGCAACGCTTGCGCCAAGTTGAAGTGCCAACGAGATGACATTGAGAATGCCTAACGCCTAAGTTAAGCCGACTCGTGTGGCGGAGCAAACGGCATGGCAAGCTGTACGTGCCATGCCGCTTGTGGAGCGACACGAGTTCGGATTGAACGCATTGTTAGGGCCCATCTGCGTAGCGTTTGAGTGCGCCATCAATAAGAAGAGATCTGGCCTGGATCACATTTTCTGGTTCGAGGACCACTTTGGTGCTCCAGAATACGTGGCCATTATCTATCCCGCTCCATTCGAGTCTCATTTGATTGAGGCTCCACGAGCCCATGAGCTTCTCGGAGCCAAGCGTGCGTTGATCAGCGACGTGAACGGGCTCTAGGACAAAGGAAACTTCGCCTTTGGACTGAACGATCCTGGTAACACGATAGATATCCGTGGAATGCTCTTTGCCACTCGATTGAACTGCGAGAACGCCATCACTTGTCGAAGTCAGTAGCAACCGGAATAGACTGAAATTGTCGCTGATACCAACCCAGGTGTTCTTGACATGGTCTGGCTGGTTCGGGGTGCCTGACACTTGCCCCCATGCTCCATGCGATTGGAGTGAGACGCACAGGGAAATTACGATCGCGAAAGTCTTTGGCATGGGCTCTAACGCTTGAATTTAGCGGCGCGCGTAGCGCGTCCGCTGGAATGAGTTGTTGGGCGGCACCATCAGCTAATGACCTCGCACACGTGTGCTTGAAACATGAAGCGTCGCGTAGGTTTACATAGATACGGAGTATTGGTACGCCACCACTCTGCCGCCTCGGGCGACGCAACCTCAAGCACTTGCAGAGCAGCCAATACCGATACGGAAAAACCACTTGTGCGGCGATAGCGGCCAAGGAAACAACCCACTAGCCCTGAAAGGAGATTCTTGGGCCAAGACAGAACCCCAACTGTTGACCTGCTGTGCGCCGCCCGAGACCTTTGGGCAAGAGGAAGCTCAAGGCCGACCCACTTTTCACGCACCCACAAAGGAGCCTCGCCTGGTGGTATTGCAGTGATGCGAACTTTACCCGGTGCTTGCGTCATAGCTTATGCCGCCCAACAGCAATTCGACCCCGTTGTGGGGTGTTGCGCCGAGTATCGCGCGCTGCGCGGCATACCGCAATCCGGGAATTTCTGCACGAAGTCAGCCATTTGCCCACCGCTGTTGCAGTTGCATCTGGCAAGCACCACTTCGTTATTGGTGAGGGTGGGGCGGTATGGATTTCGCAGGGACGAACGCCGGTGTAATGGCGCACGCAAGGCCCGCGACAGCCGTGATTGGATGACTCGTCGGCGATCGCGCTCACTGCTGCTGGCTTGTAGTTGTTGCGAGCTGCGGCGGCCTCCCGAGCGCGCCACTCGAACGGCTCAAGCCCCAAGCTGCTTCACCAGCTCGATGTATTTCTGCTGCGCTTCGTCGGTGCGCATGCCGCGCAGGCGCGCCCAGGCTTCGTGCTTGGCGGTGTTGACGAAGTCGAAGAAGCCGGGTTTGGGCCCGTTGACGTCGCCGTCGGTGGCCTGCTTGTATAGCGCGTACAGTTTCAGCAGGGTGTCGTTGTCGGGGCGCTCCGACAGGCGTTTGACGTCTTCGGCAGCCTGCCGGAAGCCGGCATCGAGGTCGGTGGACATCGCTGAAGCTCAGGCTTTCGGCTTGGCACGCTTGGTCGGGGCGCGTGGCTTGCCGGTGGGCGCGCGACCGGCGTGCACCTCGCGGGTCAAGGCGTCGATGCGCGCGGACAATTCCTGGATGTCGGTCCGGCTCGGCATGTGCATGCGTTTCATCGCACGCGCAATGCGTTCGTCGAAAGCCTGCTCCAGCTTGCCCATCGCCGCGTTGGTGCGTTTGCGTGCGGCGTCCACCCATGGCATGGATTGCTCGTGTGCCTGCTTCATCTGCTCCTGGCCGTAGGCATGGGTTTTTTCCTGGATGCGCACGCCTTCTTCGACCAGTGCGTCGAAAAATTTCCCACCTTCCTGTTGTGTGCGCGAAAGGGCGCCCAAGCCCGCAAGCCAGATCTGTTGCGCGGAATCCATCATGCCGCGGCTGAAGCGCTGCCCTGATGTGGCGGCTTCCTTGGCGGCCTTGAATGGATCCGGTTTGGAGGAGTCGGGGTCGTTCATCGCGGCATCTCCGGTTGGCTGGAAGTCCAATGTACGCCAATCGGCGCACGATTTCACGACAGCGCGACAATCGGTAGTGGTCTGGTTTGAAATTTGAACCGTTCGCACTGAGCGTAGTGAGCAGCGCGAACGAAGTCGAAGTGCCATTTGTCCTTCGACTTCGCGCCTTCGGCGCTACGCTCAGGACGAACGGATTTTCAAACTGAACCACTACCCGGCAATCGGTGACATGCCAGCTGGCCAGTCGTTCGGTGCAGCTTCCGCGGAAAGTCGGGAAAGTTCGGAGAGAAACACGCAGCGGGGCAACGTGCGCGCGCCCATGCGCAGAAGGTGCGGGTTGGGAATCTGCGCATCGATCCACGGGAAACCGCGCTCGCGCAGTACCCGTGCAAGCGCCAGCAATGCGAGCCTGGATGCATTGCTGCGTCGCGAAAACATCGACTCGGCGCTGAACATGCGGCCGACCGCTACACCGTAAATGCCGCCGACCAGTTCATCGGCATCCCATACTTCCAGCGAATGCGCGTGACCCAGCTGGTGCAGGTTGGTATAGGCCGCCAGCATGTCGGGCGTGATCCAGGTGCCGGGTTGATCCGCGCGCGGCTCGGCGCAGCCGCCCATCACGGCCTCGAAGGCGCGATCCATGCTCCACTGCCACGTGCACTTGCGCAGGAATTTGGCGAGGCTGCGCGACACATGCACTTCATCCGTCGCGAATACGCAACGTGGATCGGGCGACCACCACAACAGCGGCTCACCTTCGGAATACCACGGGAAAATGCCGCGCGAATACGCGGCGACCAGCCGCTGCGGCGAAAGGTCGCCACCGTATGCCAGCAAACCGTCGGGGTCGGCGAGTGCGAGTTCGGGGTCTGGAAATGTATTCGGCGCGAATGCGTCGAGTGGCGGGATCCGGATCATGGTTGGGTGCTGCGTTCGGCGAACGGCGAGTGCGCGTGCAATTCAAGGCCGCGGGCGTCCAGCAGCGCGGCTTCGCGCGCCAGTGACGTGCGGATCACGGCTCGAAATCGGGCGTCGGCGATGTAGTGTCGCGAATGCGTACGCGACGGAAGAAACCCGCGCGCGAGCTTGTGCAGCCCCTGCGCACCGGGCTCGAAGCGTTTCAGCTGGCGTTGCAGGCAATGCTCGATGCCCTGGTAGTAGCAAAGTTCGAAGTGCAGGCCGGGAACCTGCTCGAATGCGCCCCAGTAGCGACCGTACAAGGTGTCGTGACTGGACAGGAACAGCGCACCGGCGATGGGCTCGCGACCGCGACGCGCGAATGCCACATGCGATCTTGTCGGAAACGCGGCACCGAGATGGCGAAAAAAATTCAGCGTCAGGGTCGGTGTGTTGCCCTTCTCGTCGAACGTGTGGGTGTACAGATGGTGCATGCAGCGCCATTCCTCATCGCGCAGCGAGCCGCCGTCGCGGAACTCGCATTCGACGCCAGCTTGCGTCACCTGAGCCCGCTCACGCCGGATCGCGTTGCGGCGCTTGTGGGTAAGTGCACCGAGGAAATCCTGGAAGTCGCGCCAATTGCCGGGATTGCGCCACTGGAACTGCCAGTCCGATCGCATCAACCAGTCGTCGTCGAAGGCCCCGGTTTCTTCCCCGCGCAGGAAATCGACGTGCACCGAGGAAAGTCCGGTGCGCTCGGTCAATTCACGCAGTGACGTCGCGAGCATGGCGCGGTATTTGCCGGCCTCGGGTCGATCGCCGCACAGCAGGCGCGGGCCCGTGACGGGTGAATAGGGCACGGCGCACAGGAATTTCGGATAGTAATCGCCGCCCGCGCGTTCCCATGCGTCGGCCCAGGCCCAGTCGAACACGTATTCGCCGTGTGAGTTGCCCTTGACGTACAAGGGCGCCGCGCCGACCAGCGCATCACCATCGTGCAAGGTCAGGTGCTGTGCGCGCCAGCCGAACGCTTCCCGGATGCAGCCGGTGCGCTCCAGCCCGGCAAGGAAGGCGTGGCCGACGAACGGATTGTCGCTCGCGGCCAGTGCATCCCACGCGGCTGCGTCGATGTCGTCGATGGAATTGTGCGTGCGCAGCGTCAACATGCACACATTCTATGCGGGCCGGTGAATACCGGCCCGCACATCAGGCGATTGCCGGAACCCGCGCGGCGATCAGTGCTTCAGCGGCGTGATGATCTCGTCGAGGTAATCCTTGGCGCCCTTGACGCGTTCCAGATGCGGATACTTCAAGCCGTCGTGGTAGTCGACCTCGAGCGTCTGGTACTGCTCGATGTTCTTGACCAACAACTTGATGGGGGCACTGGAACCCTTCGAGTTCTTGATCGCGCTGTTCAACGCATCCGACGAGAAAGACTTGCCATCCACCGCGACGATCTGCATGCCGGGTACCAGGCCGGCCTTGAATGCGGGGCCGTCCCAGAGCACGTCACGGATATTGCCCTTGCCGCTCGCGCTCAGTCCGATGGTGTACATGGCATCGACTCCCATGAAGCCGCCGAACGCGGCTTGCCGGGCCTTGGCCATGTCCGATGGCTTGTCGGTATAGACCAGTTTGTAGCCGCCCTGGGTAATGCCCGCGAGCGGCGCATGGTATTGCCGCGCGTCGAGGATATCGCGCAGGAACGTGGCCCAGTCGTAGGGCTGCACCTTGTTCAATGCGTTGACGATGTCATCGAAGGTGTAGGTGTTGGTGACGTAGCTGCCGCTGTCCATGCCGTAGAACAGGTGCGCGAAATCATTGAGCGAATGCTTGTCGTGGCTCAGTCCGCGGATCTTGGTGTCCACGTCCAGCCACAACAACACCCCTTCCGGGTAAAAGTCCGTGCCCCGCTTCCAGTTTTGCCACCCGCCGCCGACGTAATACGACAGCGAAGCCATGTCGGCGGTGTCCTGCAGCGGCCGCCAGCCGCGCCCCGCCACGTGGTCCATCCCCGCCGCGGTCATCGCCAGCGCCTGGTGGAATTCCGCGGGCGTCCAGAACTCGCTGCGCGCGGTCAGCACATACGACCAGTATTCGGTAAGCCCTTCATACACCCAAAGCAGATCGTCCTTCATCGGCACCGAATTGAAATCCGGCGTCCACAGGTCGGCCGGACGGCGGTACTTGCCGTTCCATGAATGGGTGTATTCGTGCGGAACCAGGCCGGAGCCGACCAGATAGGCCTTTGGATTGGTGAAATAGTCCGCGAAGATGCGGTCGTCGCTGGACTGGTGGTGCTCCAGTCCGAAGTGGTCGGTGTGATCGGAAAGCGTCAGCAGCATGTGGTACGTCTGGTAGTGATGCGCACCGAACATCCGGTTTGCCTGCGTCACCAGGTTGCTGTACTGCTTGATCTGCTTGGGCTTGGCATCGAGCTCGCCCTGCGTGTCCGCCACCAGATCCAGATACACGGGCGCCCCGGAGCCGCTCGACAGGGAAAATTGTTTGAAGTACTCACCCGACATGATCGGTGAATCGACCAGGTTGTTGAGGGTCACCGGCTGGAATCGGGTCGCGCTGCTTTCGCCGGCGCCGGTTCCGGTGTGCGGCTGCAGCGCGGTGGCGAATTTCCAGCCCTGCGGCAGCTTCAGGTTGGGCTGGATGGTAATCGCCTTCGACGCATAACCTGCCGGATAGAACACGACCTGATTCCACTCGAGATCCGCGATTTTGGGGGTCGCCGAGACACCGGCGCCGAACGATCCACCACCGATCGGAGACAGGAAATCGAAATCCACGGTGAGCGTGGTCACGCCCGCGGGAATGTCCAGGTGGATCTCGTACATGTGCACCAGATCGCGTCGCCAGGGAAGCTTATTGCCATTGGCCGTGAACACCATGCCGGTCACGTTGGTGATCGGACCGCTGGGCGAATGTTCGCCCGGGATCCATTTCGGGTAGTACAGGGATAGCGGGCCAGGCTTGACCGGTATGGTTTCGTGCACGGTGAAAATCCTGCGCGGCGCCTGGGTCATGTCGACGTTCAAGGTGATCGTGCCGGAATAGGGCGTGGTGATGTCGGCGGCAACGCCGGCGCCGCTCCATGCCGTGGCGATGAGAGCGACAGCGAGCGCGGATGCGAGTGCGGAGCGTTTCATCGGAAGACCTCACTGATGGACGAAACCGGGGACCGGTGCAGGCGAAGCTGTGCACGCTTCGTGCCGTGCGGCAGGTGAACCTTTCGAGCCTGCGCTTCGGTGCAGTCAGCCGGGAGTGCCGAAAGTCATGGCGATGCAAGTGGGCGCGGCTGCCTGGCGGCGTTGACAGGCCTTGCCTTGGTATTGAAGCCGGGTGCCCGGTTGGCTGCGCAAGATCCCTGGACGTGCGTGCTTTCAGCCGGCTGATGTCACACGGCTGGGTCAGCCCGCCAACCCGATCGAGTCCAGGAATTTCTCGGCATCCAGAGCGGCCATGCAGCCGAATCCGGCAGAAGTCACCGCTTGCCGATACACGTAGTCCGCGACGTCGCCCGCCGCAAACACGCCGCGTACCGAGGCGGCCGTGGCACCGCCCTCCAGCCCGCTCTTGATCCGGATGTAGCCGTTGCGCATCTCGAGCTGGCCTTCGAACACGCCGGTATTGGGTGTGTGGCCGATCGCGACGAACATGCCGGTGGCCGTGATCTCGCGCGTGCTGCCGTCAGCGATACTCAGCAAGCGCAGGCCGGTGACGCCGGAGCTGTCGCCCAGCACTTCATCGACGGTGTGGTTCCACACCAGCTCGACCTTGCCGGCGTTGGCCTTCTCGAACAGTTTGTCCTGCAGAATCTTTTCCGCGCGCAGTTTGTCGCGGCGATGCACCAAAGTGACCTTGCGACAGATGTTGGCGAGGTACAACGCTTCCTCGACCGCGGTATTGCCGCCGCCGATCACCGCCACATCCTGGTTGCGGAAAAAGAATCCGTCGCAGGTCGCGCAGGCCGACACGCCCTTGCCCTTGAACTTTTCCTCGCTGGCGATGCCGAGGTATTTGGCGGTGGCGCCGGTGGCGATGATCAGCGCGTCGCAACTGTATTCGCCGCTGTCGCCTTTGAGGCGAAACGGACGCTGGTGCAGGTCGACGCTGTGGATGTGGTCGAACACCATTTCGGTGTGGAAGCGTTCGGCATGTTCAGCCATGCGCTGCATCAATGCCGGTCCCTGCAATCCCTCGACGTCGCCCGGCCAGTTGTCCACATCGGTGGTGGTCATCAACTGGCCACCCTGCGCAAGGCCCGTGATCAGCATCGGTTGCAGGTTCGCCCTGGCCGCATAAACGGCCGCGGTGTAGCCCGCGGGGCCCGAACCGAGGATGAGAAGGCGGCTGTGCTTCGGGGTGCTCATGTATAATCCTCAGGATTTTTTACAAGGTCCGCTCGGAACTTCCCCTCGTTCGCGACGCCGCGTGTCTCGGCGCCGCCATCCCAAGACGGCGGTTTCGCCCGTGACACTGATGCGTCGCGCGTCCGGCTTCGGGCGGCGTGCCGGGGCGAGTCGTGCAGCATGGGGAGTTGTGAGCGGTATTTCAAGCGCGCGACGTGATTTTTGCGTTCATCCGTGAACGCGGCTCCGATTGGATATATGGCAAGGTCCGCGAGTGCGGCGCCAGCAAATCCAGAACGGCCATTAAAGCCACCATCCATGGCCAAAAACTCCGTGGCCTGACTTTTCACAACAGCTTTTTGCACGAGGATGATTTCCATGCGCATAGGTGTTCCTTCCGAAACCAAGACCCTCGAGGGCCGCGTCGCCCTCGTCCCCGCGGCATGCGCCGACCTGATCCGTCATGGCCACGAAGTGTTTCTGCAATCCGGCGCGGGCGAAAAGAGCGGGTTTTCGAACGAACGCTTCACCCGCGTCGGCGTCAAGATCGTGCCGGACGCGGCCGCGCTGTACGACAAGGCGGAAATGATCGTCAAGGTGAAGGAGCCGATCGCCGGTGACCTGAAACTCCTGAAAAAACGCCACCTGTTGTTCTGTTACCTGCACCTTGCGCCCGATCCCAAGTTGACGAAGGCGCTGCTCAAGATCGGCTTGACCGGTGTCGCTTTCGAAAGCGTGCAGGAAGCCGATGGTTCATTGCCACTGCTGGCGCCGATGTCGGTGATCGCCGGACGCCTCGCCACGCAGTGCGGAACCACGCTGCTGCACCAGCCGCAGGGCGGCAAGGGCAAGCTTTTGGGCGGCATGCCGACCACCGAGCGCGGCAAGGTCGTGGTGCTGGGCGCGGGCGTGGCCGGCGGCAACGCTGCGGCGCTGGCGGCGGCGGGCGGCGCCAACGTGGTGGTGTTCGACAAGCGGCCTGATCGGCTCGAAAACGTGATGGCGTACGGCCCGAATGTCACCGGCCTTTACGCTTACGAATCGGCCGTGGCCGAGGAAGTCGCGAATGCGGATCTGGTGATCGGCGCGGTGTTGATTCCGAGCGCCAGGGCACCGCACGTGGTCACCCGGGAAATGGTCAAGACGATGGAGAAGGGCTCCGTGCTGGTGGATATTTCCATCGACCAGGGTGGTTGCTTCGAGACGTCCAAACCGACCACCTGGAAGGAACCGACCTACGTGGTCGATGGCGTGACGCATTTCTGCGTCACCAACATGCCGGGCGCGGTGCCGCAGACATCGTCGCAGGCGATTTCGGCGGCGATCCTGCCGTACGTGCAGCGCCTTTCGCAGAAGAATTGGCGCAAGGACGCGATCCTTGCCAGTGGCATCAACGTCGCCGGCGGCGAGCTGGTGCATCCGGCGTTGAAGGGAATGAAACTCTGACGCGCGGGATCAATCATGTGGTCATCTGGCGCAGGCCAGGATCCAGTGTCTTTGCTGTTCGTGCATCGACATCCGTGTCTTTTCCGCACCGTCCGACGGCGCGGGCTACTTTCCTTTCGGGGAAAGTAACCAAAGCCATTGCGCCGGGCATGACGGTATCGCCGACATCGTGTCGGCTCAACTGCCCTTGGTGCTCGCCGAACGGCAGCCGCGCCAAACTCGCACATCCCTGTGCTCGGACATGCGGCGCTTGCTCTGCCGTTCAGCTGCGCGCCGCGGCGTCATGCAACGGCGCGATTGTCACTCCGACGGCGGCCATCCATGGCCTAATTCGGAGCAAGAACAGTGCTGTGTTCCTTGTCCCATCACGCGCGCAGGAAGCGCGCAGATGGGGCCCCTCGAACACGGCGAGCGGCGACGGAAAAGCCCGAAGGGTGGCCCGCAGGATGCGGGCCAGTTCGCCGCCGGCACAGGGAAGGGCCGTCGGCGAACCCCGGCGATCGCGAGCGTACCGTAGTCCATGGATGGACGAAGGGCGTGCTCGCGGGGTGGCCTTCTCTTTGGTGACTTTCTCTTGGCCAAGCAAGAGAAAGTTACCCGTGCGCCCGGGAGGCGTGCGGAAAAAGACAGGGACGTCGTCCTCTCAAGCGAGAGGATGTGCGGGGAAGGACGGGAATATCGAAATTGAAATGCCGTGCGAGTGCGCACCCTGTACGGACCACCTTCTCCCACGGGGAGAAGGCACAGGCAGAGTCACATCGACGACATCCCCATCCCGTAGGGATCATCCTGCGGCAGCTCGGTACCGCCGGCGCCTTCGGCCAGGCGGATCTTGAGGGCGAGACCGTCGCGCGAGTCGGCCTTCGACAGCGCTTCCTCCAGGTCGATCGTGCCTTCCTTGTACAGCTTGTACAGCGACTGGTCGAAGGTCTGCATGCCTTCCTCGAGGCTGCGTTCCATTGCCAGCTTGACCTCGTGGACTTCGCCGCGGCGCAGCAGGTCGCGGATGTGCGGGGTATTGATCAGCACCTCGGTGGCGGGGCGACGGTGGCCGTCC
>DASUJD010000012.1:0-16008 GCA_036279455.1 Rhodanobacteraceae bacterium
ATCTCGATCTTGATGCGTTCGGCGGTGGGTTCGCCGATCAGGGTGCCGTTGCTGCGGCGCACGTAGTTGATGATCGCTTCGTCGAACTTGTCGCCGCCGATGCGCACCGATTGCGAGTACACGATGCCGTTCAACGACATCACCGCGACCTCGGACGTGCCACCGCCGATATCGAGCACCATCGAGCCGCGCGCCTCGTGCACCGGGATGCCGGCGCCGATCGCCGCGGCCATCGGCTCCTCGATCAGGAACACGTCGCGCGCGCCGGCGCCCTCGGCCGATTCCTTGATCGCACGGCGTTCGACCTGGGTCGAACCGCATGGTACGCATACCAGTACCCGCGGGCTGGGGCGCAGGAAGCGCGTCTTGTGCACCTGCTTGATGAAATACTGCAGCATGGCCTCGGTCATGGTGAAGTCGGCGATCACGCCGTCCATCATCGGCCGCACCGTGACGATGTTGCCGGGCGTGCGGCCCAGCATCATCTTGGCCTCGTTGCCGACCGCCGCGACCGAGCGCGGGCCGCCGGCGCCGCGGTCCTGGCGGATCGCGACCACCGAGGGTTCGTTGAGGACGATGCCCTGGTCACGCACGTAGATCAGCGTGTTTGCGGTGCCGAGATCGATCGAAAGGTCGTTGGAAAAGATGCCGCGAAACAGTTTGAACATGCGCGAATCGCCAGGGTGCGGGGCAGAGCGTCAGGCGGAATGAAAGAACGCGCCAGTCTAGTCAGCCGGGGGGTGCCGCGCAAGGACGGAATCGTCAAAATCGCGCGCAGCTGTGCGCCATTCGCGGTCGCTTGCGGTGCCGCGCTCGAAACCGCCCGGCGCAACCGCTACGATCGTCGGCTTGTGCCGATCAAACAGGAAACCAACCGATGCCCCGGGCGCTCATCTGCGGCTCCATGGCCTACGACACCATCATGGTGTTCGAGGACCGTTTCAAGAACCACATCCTGCCGGACAAGGTGCACATGTTGAATGTGTCGTTCCTGGTACCGCGGATGCGTCGCGAATTCGGCGGCTGCGCCGGCAACATCGCGTACAACCTGAAATTGCTTGGCGGAGAGCCCATTCCGATGGCGACGGTGGGGCAGGATTTTGCCCCGTATCGCGAGTGGTTCGCGAACCTTGGCATCAGCCTGGACCGGGTGCGCGAGGTGCCGGGTACCTTCACCGCCCAGGCTTTCATCACCACCGACAAGGACAACAACCAGATCACCGCCTTCCACCCGGGCGCGATGATGCAAAGCCACCTCAATCACGTCGGCGACGTGGCCGAGGCCGCACTCGGCATCGTGGCGCCGGATGGCCGCGACGGCATGCTGCAACATGCGACCGAATTCGCCGCCCGCGGCACTCCCTTCATTTTCGACCCCGGCCAGGCCATGCCGCTGTTTTCGGGCGAGGAATTTCGCGCCTTCATCGAGCAGGCCGATTACGTGGCGGTGAACAGCTACGAAGCCAGCCTGCTCAGCGAACGCACCGGTTGGTCGGAGGCGGAAATCGCGGGGCGCGTGAAAGCGTACGTTGTCACCCACGGCGCCGACGGCTCGGTGATCCATGCCAGCGGCACCAGCCACGCCATCCCGGCGGCGAAGCCGCGCGAGGTGGTGGACCCAACCGGCTGCGGCGACGCCTATCGCGCCGGGTTGATCTTCGGCATCCTGCGCGGGCTCGACTGGCCAACCACGGGGCGCATCGCCTCATTGATGGGCGCGCTGAAAATCGCCTGTCCCGGCACCCAGAACCACCATTTCGAACAAGCCGGATTCGCGGATGAGTTCAAGCGCCAGTTCAGCCCGGCAACCTGAACGAACGCCTTGGGGCCGCATGGCGGCATTGCCCGCGATGCGCAAGAATGCCGCGGCATCGATCGAGCTTCCTAAGGAGGTCACCATGCACACCGCACGCAACTTTGTCCTCGCCGCGCTGCTCGCCGGCGCACCTTTCACCTTCGCCGGCAACGCGCACGCGGCCGGTGAAATCACCTGCCAGATGACGTTCGAGATGCACGGCTGGTCAGCCTTCTACAAGAAGGCTGATGGAACCGGCAAGGTCACGTGCAGCAATGGACAGCACATGAGCGTGCACCTGCGCAGCCGCGGCGGCGGGCTGACCTTCGGCAAATCCAGCATCACCGGTACCGGCAAGTTCACGGGCATCTTCAACATCGATTCGATCCTGGGCACCTATGCGACGGCGGGCGCGCATGCAGGTGCGGCGCAGACGGGCGGCGCAACCGCGATGACCAAGGGCAACGTCTCCCTGGCCATGCACGGCAGCGGCAAGGGCTGGAATCTGGGTGTCGATTTCGGCAAGCTCACCATCAGCAAATAGTTTTGCGATCGTCCATGATCGCCGCACCGTGGCCCGTCGCGGACATGTGGTGGTTTGCCCGTTGGCTACACCAGAACGGCCATCCGTGGCCTGACTTTTCACAACAGCCGCTTCGTGGGGAGCGGACGAAGCTGCCTTCGCTCGCTATGCTGGTTCAGCGGCTGATCTTCGCGCGATTGCCCGGCTGTCGATGCATGGGGTACGGCCATTGAAGCCGCCATCCATGGCAAACAGCTGCGTGGCCTGACATTTCGCAACAGCCGCTCTGGATGCTGCGTGCCCGGCCGCGACTTGGCCAGCCGTCAGTTGGTGAAGGTGCCCCGGTATTGCGGCTTCAGGAATTTCGAGAATTCGCCCGTGGGCACATCCACGGTTTGGGTGCCATAGACGTACGGAGCCACCTGGTACGGCGGGAAGATGAGCGTGATGCCGGGGCTGGGCTGCGCCTGTGTGCTGCCGGCGCGCACCACGAACACGGAATAGTTGACGGAGGTGGGCTGGGTGCCGTTGTCCAGCATTTGCACCATATTGGTCTTCCACTCGCGTATGGCGTCGGGCGAGGTAGCTGTACCCGGCTTCGGCGCATGCGCCTTGAATTTTTTCAACAAACTGTCGCGGGCGAAATTGGCCAGCGTCTTGCGCGCCGCATCGGAGTCGGCGAAAAGGTCATCCAGAGTGATCAGCTTGCCGGCCTTGCGGTCATATACGAAGGTCGCCTCGACGGGGATCGGATGTGCGCCGCCGGTGCCCTGCATGCCGGTCTCGCGCACGCTCGTGAACGCCGGAGTGTTCGCGACAATCCTGAATTTCAGCAGCAATTCGAACCGGCGGTTGGCAAATTCCGGTGACTGTCGCGGGTCCGGCAAGGCTTGCATGAAACCACGCTTGGCGTTGTCGGCGGTCGTGCGCAATGCGGCTGTGAGTGCCTTCTCGCCAGCCGGCAGCGTCGGCAAGGTGATCGCGATCCTGAAGTGCCTAGTGACAGCATGATCGCCCGGCAGGCTCACGCTTGCCATCGGAGCCGGCGCCGCGATGACCGGCGCGGCCACTGCCGAGGCGGAAGCGCTGGCCGCTGCGCTGCTGTCCGCGGACTGTTGCTGGCACGCCGCGAGCACCACGCTTGCGAGCGCGATGATCAGGCAGGTAGGTGTTGATGACTTCGATGGCATGGCGTCGACAGGCCCTGGAACCCGCGCAAGTGTAAGTTTCCTGCCGTTAAGCATTCGCTGTGGAAGATGGATCGGGATTCCCTATCATTAGGGCCTGTCAACGCTATGCCACGTGGCCGCGCCGTCGGCCGTTTGTCCGTAGGGCAAGGAAGAGCGAGGAAGACGTATGTCGATACTTCGACGAGCGATGACAAAGCCATGCGGGCAAACGGCCCCGGCCCAAGGGGTTGCTCCGCAGCGGCCGCCATACCGCGGTGCGCGCCTTGACCATGGAACCACCATGGCGTTGCGGCGCGCGTCTTGTCTGGCAACCGCTGCGGAAGCAACGCGGTTCACTTGGCATAGCGTTGACAGGCCCTAGTACATGGAAGTGTTCGCCCCGAACCCTTGGCGTCTGTGCGTGGCGCCGATGATGGACTGGACCGACCGTCACTGCCGGTATTTCCATCGGCTGCTGAGTCCGAACGCGCGTCTTTACACCGAAATGGTGACGGCCGCGGCGCTGGTGCGCGGCGAGCGCATGCATCTGCTCGCGCACAGCGTCGAGGAACGGCCGGTGGCGCTGCAACTGGGCGGCGCCGATCCCGCCGAGCTTGCACAGGCGGCGCGCTACGGCGAGCAGGCGGGCTATGACGAAATCGACCTCAACGTCGGGTGTCCTTCGGACCGCGTACAGTCGGGGCGTTTCGGCGCCTGCCTGATGCGCGAACCGGAATTGGTTGCAGAGTGCGTGCGTGCGATGCGCGAAGCGGTGTCGGTGCCGGTGACGGTGAAGTGCCGGATCGGCGTGGACGATCAGGATGACGACAACGACCTGTTCGCGTTCGCCGGCTGCATGATCGACGCCGGCGTGCGGGTGCTGATCGTGCACGCGCGCAAGGCGTGGCTGGAAGGCCTGTCGCCCAAACAGAATCGTGAAATTCCGCCGCTCAACCATCCCCGGGTGCATCGATTGAAGCGCGAGTTTCCCGAACTCACGGTGGTGATCAACGGCGGCATCGGCGGATTGCCGTCAATGCGCGAACACTTGCACTTTGTCGATGGCGTGATGCTCGGGCGACCGGTGTATCAGGCGCCGTACGCGCTGGCGCAAATCGATGCCGGATTGTTCGGCAGCGAACTGCCCGGGCGCGAACTCGTTTTGCGACGCATGCGGCGCTACATCGAGGCCGAATGCGCGCGCGGCGTGCGGCTGGCCTCGATCATCCGGCACGTGCTGGGCCTGTACCATGGCGAGGCCGGCGGCAAGGCCTTTCGGCGTTTGCTGTCGGAACGGGCGCGAGCCGCCGGGGCGGGTTGGGAAGTCGTCGAGGCGGGGTTGCAGCTGATCCGCGCGGCTGAGGTTCGCGCGGTGGCTTGAGCGGCCTGATGGTGGGATGGTCGAGTCACCTTGCCGAAGGCTTGCAACCGGATGTTCAGCACGAATTCAAAGGGCTGCCGGATGATCGTCGCTTGAAGTTTTGTATTGGCCGAAGCTTGATGACAATGGGACACCGGATGCATGCGTCGGCGCTCGCGTGCACGCTGCTCGCGTGCACCAGCGTTGCGTTCGCGCAGAAGTCGCCGCCGCAACCGCCGCCTTCCGCGCCGTCATCGTCGCAGCCGCAGAGTCTGGAGCAGGCCGTCAGACAGGTGCAACACCGGACCCATGGGCATATCCTTGCGGCGGACCAGGTTTCGCGCGGCAAGACCAACGTCTACCGCATCAAGGTTTTGACGCCGCAAGGCCAGGTGCGGGTGGTGCAGATGCATTCGCATGTGCGAAAGCCGCCAAAGTCGAGCGGCAAACCGGATTCCGATCAAGGAGGGCATTGATGCGTATCCTGTTGGTGGAAGATGAAGCGCCATTGCGCGAAACACTCGCCGCGCGCCTCAAGCGCGATGGTTACGCTGTGGATGCCGCGGCCGATGGCGAGGAAGGCCTGTACCTTGGCCGGGAGGTGCCATTCGATCTCGCGATCGTCGACCTCGGGCTGCCCAAGTTGTCCGGCATGGAACTGGTCGAAACCCTGCGCAAGGAAGGCCACAGCTATCCGATCCTGATACTGACGGCGCGGTCGTCGTGGCAAGACAAGGTGGAGGGCCTGAAGTTCGGCGCCGACGATTACCTGGTGAAGCCTTTTCACGTCGAGGAATTGCTGGCGCGCATCAATGCCCTGGTGCGGCGCGCCTCGGGTTGGGCCAAACCGGTGCTGTCGTGCGGGCCGATCCGCCTCGACACGACGGCACAGACGGTGACCGTCGAGGGCAGATCCACCGATCTCACCAGCTACGAGTACAAGGTGCTGGAATATCTGATGCTGCACGCCGGCGAGCTGGTGTCGAAGGCCGATCTCACCGAGCATATCTACCAGCAGGATTTCGACCGCGATTCCAATGTGCTGGAAGTGTTCATTGGCCGGCTGCGTCGCAAACTCGATCCGGAGAGCAGCATGAAGCCGATCGAAACCGTGCGTGGCCGTGGTTATCGTTTTGCGATAGCGCGCGACGAGAACGTGACGGAATAGTGGGGACTCCCGCCCGTTGCGCATCGCGTCACCCACGGCGATGATGCGTGGCGATTGCGGTTCGAGGTGACCACGCAAGGGTGGGTTCGTTGCCATCAGGTCATGCGGCTGCGCCTCGGCCAATGGCCTGCGGGCGAGGAACAGCGAGGAAGGTGCATGTCGATACAGCGACGAGCCATGACGCCAGCCTGTGGGCGAATTGCCACGGCCATGAAGGTTGTTCCGCAGCGGTCAGCATGCGGTGCGCGTCTCGGCCATGCGACCCACGTGGCGCCGCCGCTGCGCCGCGTGCGAGGGCGTGCGCCGCGTCCGGCGGCCCATGCGGAAGCAACACGGTCCATTTGGCATGGTGTCGACGAACCCTAGACGAATGGTTCCCGAGGGCACTGCACCACGCAGGCCCCTGTCGCTGGTCTCGCGCTCGACCATCGCGACCCTGGTGGTGCTGGTCGGCTTTCTTGGCATCACCGGCTTCGCGTTGGACCGTGCCTATGCGCACGCGGCGCTGGCGGGGCTGCACGGGCGCCTGCAAAGCTACGCGTTTGCCTATCTTTCCGGCACCGATGTCAGCAGCCGCTCCGACCGGGTGATTCCGCCCGACACGACCTCGCCGAACCCTGAATTCCAGCGTCCGGGCTCCGGCCTGTACGCGGTGATCGTGGGCCAAAGCGATTTTCGCTGGGAAGCACGCTCGGCGCTGGGCCGCGACCTGCCTTTTCACGCCCTGCTGGAGCCCGGTGCGGTCCGCTTCGACGGGCCGGTTGCCAGCTCGACCGGTCCCTTGTATGTGTTCGCCCTCGGCGTGGAATGGACCGTACCGCATTATCGCTTGACCATTTACATCGCCGAAAGCGAAGCGTTGTATCAGGCGCAGGCAGGGGTCGCAGCGTATCGCCGCACATTGTTCGGCTGGTTGGGCGCGCTGGGCCTGGCCTTGCTGGTATTGCAGCAGATCCTGTTGCGTTGGAGCTTCTCTCCGTTGCGGCGGGTGGCCCGCGATATCTCGAAAATCGAGCGTGGCGGCGCCGAGCGCCTTGTCGGGCCATACCCGTACGAAGTGTCGGTGCTGACGCGCGGTTTGAACCGCTTCATCGAAAGCGAGCGCGAACACCTGAAGCGTTACCGAAATACCCTGGACGACCTTGCGCACAGTCTCAAGACGCCGCTGGCGGTGGCGCGCTCGAGACTGGAATCCGATGACGCCGAAATCGACGTGCGCAAGGAATTGCTTTTGCAAATCCAGCACATGGATCAGATCGTCGCCTATCAGTTGGTGCGCGCCAAGACATCAGGGCATTCCACTTTTGCCGCACCGGTTCCGGTGCAGGACCACGCCGACGCCGTGGTGCGCAGCCTGGAGCGCGTCTATGCCGGCAAAAACATCCTGTGCGAGTTCGACCTTGATGATGGCGCATGTTTCTACGGTGAGGAGGGCGATCTCCTGGAACTGCTCGGTAACCTGCTGGAGAATGCGTTCAAGTGGGCGAACCACCGCGTTCTCCTCAGCATCAGGAAACTGACGCCGGACAACCCCAAGGCCTGGCGCCTGGGCCTGGACATCCGGGTCGAGGACGATGGACCGGGGATTCCGCCCGAGCAACTGGAACGGGTGCTGCAGCGAGGCGTGCGTGGCGATGAACGCGTGCAGGGGCACGGCATTGGGCTCGCGATCGTCGAGGACGTCGTGCGCGCCTATCGTGGCACGCTGCAGGTGGACCGCTCAACCGAGTTGGGCGGCACGTGCTTTCATGTCAGTTTTGCCGAGATGTGACCGGCGAAAAGGCTTACTGGATGGAGCCGGGCAGCATGGACTGCCAGGTAGCCGGATTCGGTTCCACAGCGGGTTTGGTCGGCGCATTGCCGCGCGGCTTGCTGCTGCTCATCGGGCCTTGGCTGCGGAGTGCGGAGCTGGACGGCGCAGATGATGCAGGCGCGACGCGTGGCGAGAGCGGCAAAATACCCGACGGGTCGTCAGCACCTGCTGCCAGCGGGTCGGATTTTGCAATCGCGTCCGTCGGTGCGGCGGCTGTCTGCGTCGCGGACGTTTGCTGTTCGCCATTGTTCGCGGCAGGCAGTTGGCAGTTCGGGCCATAATCGGCGGCGGCAGCGGCCAGTGGCGCCGCGCCCACCAGCAACACCGTCAACCATAACGACAGGTGTTTCATGACAGCCCCCGGAATCAGTGCATGTCGAAAACCCATCCTGACACATTCGAACGCATTTCGCCAGCCGCCGACCCGTCCATTTCATCGCCAATCCCGGGCGTACCTCGCATTTTGGCTCTGCTGGCCGCTGGAGTCCACATGGGAGGGCCGGAACTCGCCTCGAGGCTGGGTGTGTCGCGAGCGGCCGTGTGGAAGCAGATCGAAGCATGGCGCAAAGCCGGGATCGATATCGAATCCGGCGCAGGCGGCTATCGGTTGGTGCACCCGCTGGAGCCGCTGGAGGTGGCGCGCATCCTGCCCGGCCTCTCGACCGCAGTGCGACGCCGCGTGGGGGCTCTGGAAAACCACTGGCAGGTGGATTCCACGTCGAGCGAATTGGCGCGGCGAGCGGCAAGCCTGCCCGATCTGTCCTTCGTGTTCGCCGAATGGCAACAAGCCGGGCGTGGGCGGCACGGCAGGCAATGGCTGTCGCCGCCGGCGGTCAATCTGCAGTTTTCCTGTTTGAAACGCTTTGCGGGCGGTTATGCTGCATTGTCGGGCCTCTCGCTCGCCATGGGGATTGCCGCGGCCCGGGCGCTGGAAGATTGCGGCGTGCGCGGAACCGCCCTCAAATGGCCCAATGATCTCGTCCATGGCGATGCGAAACTGGGCGGCATTCTGGTCGAGCTTGGCGGTGAATTCATGGGGCCGTGTCACGCGATCGTCGGCATCGGCATCAACGTGCGTCTGTCCGAACCGATGCGGGCGACGCTGGCCCGGGCATGCGCGGATTTGACCGAGCTGTGCGACGGTGCCGCGCCATCGCGCAACGCACTGGCCGCGGCGTTGATCGTGCGGCTGGTCGAATCGCTGGACGCCTTCGATGATTCCGGTTTCGCCGCGTTCGCGGATGCATGGGCCGAGCGCGACGCACTGGCGGGGCGCCGAATCCGGGTCGAACGCGTACGCGATGCGTTCGATGGCGTCGCGGCGGGCGTGGACGCGCGCGGCGCCTTGCAGGTGCGCACGGGCGCGGGAATGCGCAGCATCGACAGTGCAGAAGTCTCGGTGAGGCCGGCATGAGCGCGGCCACCGCAGAAACCTGGTTGCTGGATCTCGGCAATTCGCGCGCCAAGCTGGCACGTCTGGAACGAGGCGCGCCCACCGGTGTCGTCGCACTGGACTGGTCGCAAGCCGATTTTGCCGAGCGTGTGCACGGTCTTGCCGAGGCGTGGCCGCGGCCGAGGCGCGTGCTGGTCGCCTCGGTGGCTTCCGTGGAGCGCACCCGACGCATCGCGGAACTGCTGCCCGACGCGGCGGCAATCAAGCCGGAATGGTTGCG
This sequence comes from Rhodanobacteraceae bacterium, assembly GCA_036279455.1. Taxonomy (GTDB): domain Bacteria; phylum Pseudomonadota; class Gammaproteobacteria; order Xanthomonadales; family Rhodanobacteraceae; genus 66-474. Next base: position 9,502 of record DASUJD010000012.1, read on the forward strand.
ATCGCCGCGGCACGCCTGCGGTGTCGGCAACCGTTATGCGAAACCGGAGCGGCTCGGCATTGACCGTTTCCTTTCGATGGTCGCGGTACACGCGCATGCTTCGGGCGCGGCCATCGTGGTCGGCTGCGGCACCGCGTTGACGCTGGATGCGGTGGCTTCGGACGGCAACCACGCAGCCGGTTTGATCACGCTCTCGCCCGCACGCATGCTGGGTGCGTTGCGCAGTGAAACCGCGATCGCCGACAGCAATCCCGATGCGTTCCTAGGCGGCGCAGACGATACCGCGGCAGCGCTGCAGGCGGGCTGCCGGGCTGCGGCCGGCGCGCTGGTCGAATGGTTTGCGACGCGCCAGCGCGCAGTGCTCGGCGATGCGTCGGTGTGGTTGCACGGCGGTTGGGCTGGAGCGATGGCTGCCTGGCTGACGAGCGACGGCTTCCATGCGGAGGTGTTCGAGGACGCGGTGTTGCGTGGACTGGGGATCTGGGCAACGGAGATATGCGATCATCCATGATCGCTGTTTCGCCGAAACCCGATGGATGGGTGACGAGTCAAAACCATGAACGTCAGAACGGCCTTGAAGACCGCCATCCCTGGCAAAGAGCTCCGTGGCCTGATTTCTCACAACAGCCGCTTCGAATGAAGCGTTGACGTCGGAAACCTGATGCTTGTCCGTTTGCTGTTCCTGTCGCTGGCGGCGCTGAACCTCGGTGCAGGCGCGTGGTTGCTGTTCGGGCGCGCGCCCGCACCGACGCAGCCGCCGGCTACCGATCCCGGCGTGGCCGAGCTGCGTTTGCTCACCGAGGCCAGGCGAACCCCGCAAGCCGCCGCAGCCGCATCATCAGGCAAGCCGGTTGTCGTGTCGCGCGTTCGGGACGCCTGCGATACGCTGGGGCCGTTCACGACCACGGTCGACATGCGCGCAGTCATGCAAACCCTGACGTCGCACGTTGCGCGCATCCAGTACCGCGAGGAGCAGGTAAGCCGCTCGCACGGGTACTGGGTGTACCTGCCCGCCACCGCAAGTCGTGAGCAGGCTCTGGACGAGGCCCGCCAGCTCGCCGCCAAGGGCATCCACGACTACTACGTGGTGACTGCGGGCGATTCGCAGAACACGATCTCGCTCGGCTTGTTCAACGATCGATCGAACGCCAGCAAACGGCTTGCGAAGGTGCAGGCGCTGGGCTTCCAGGCCAAAGTCGAACAGCGTGTCGAAACCGAACCCGCATACTGGGTGGATTATGCCGTGCCGGCCGGCAGCGGGTTCGATTGGCAGGCGTGGTTGCCGGGCCGCAGTGATTTGCAATCCAGGCCCATCGATTGTTTCCAATCGTCGCCTCCCGCGACCGTGCGATGATGCAGCCGTTGGGCCGCGCGCGCCACCGTGGGCGGGTTTTTGCCATAATCTCCAAGACGTGCCGGCATAGCTCAGTTGGTAGAGCAACTGATTTGTAATCAGTAGGTCGTCCGTTCGAGTCGGACTGCCGGCACCAGACCCGTTGCAGGCCCCAGGGTGATGGCTGTGGAGTTGGATCCTCGCGAAGCGGAATTCCAGGCGCAGATCGAGTCCCTGCGCGAGCAGTTCATGTGCGAGCTTCCGGCTCGCCACGCTGCACTGGACTCGGCGTGGTCCGCTTGTGCGGACGCAGGCGACGAAGCGCCATGGCTGCACTTGCGTGATGTCGCGCACAGGTTGTCCGGTTCGGCGCCTTGCTACGGACTGGATGCTGTCGGCGAAGCGGCCCGCGAGCTGGATCGCCTGCTGTCGGGGCGTTCGCCGTGTCGCGAACGCGCTGCGGCGGCGGCCCGGGTCTTGCTGCTGCAAGCGGCGCTGGATACGGCCATCGCTGCGACATGATGCGCGGGTAGCGGCATGCGCGGCAGTGGGCTATCCTCGAAGGTCGCATGGAAACGGCAGGTGATGGCGCGTGGTGAAGAAGCTGAAGCCGGTTTCCCTGATCGGCGCCCCCACGGATATCGGCGCAGGTTCCCGGGGCGCGTCCATGGGGCCAGAAGCGTTGCGTGTGGCGGGGTTGCCGCAGGCGCTCACTGGCCGCGGACTGGACGTTCTTGACCGCGGCAATCTGGCGGGTCCGCTCAATCCGTGGCAGCCGCCACACGACGGTTACCGGCACTTTCCCGAAGTGCTCGCGTGGAATCGTGCGGTGCTGGATGCCGAGCTGGCCGAGCTCGAAGCCGGTCGGATGCCGATCCTGTTGGGCGGCGATCACTGCCTTGCGATCGGCTCGATCAGCGCGGTGGCGCGTCATTGTCGCGCGCGGAACCGCAAACTCCGGGTGCTGTGGCTGGATGCCCACGCCGACTTCAACACCGCCGAAATCACGCCTTCCGGCAACATCCACGGCATGCCGGTAGCCTGCCTGTGCGGCTACGGTCCGCGTGAGTTGACCGGGTTGAGCGGCACGACGCCGGCAATCGCCGCCGATGCGGTGCACCAGATCGGCATCCGCTCGGTCGACCCGAACGAAAAGAAGTTGGTGCACGAGGCCGGGCTCGTGATCTTCGACATGCGCTACATCGACGAGGTCGGAATGCGGCGGGTGATGACCGAAGCGCTCGCCGGCATCGACGAGGGTAGCCATTTGCACGTCAGCTTCGACGTCGATTTCCTGGATCCGTCGATCGCCCCGGCGGTCGGCACCACGGTTCCGGGTGGGCCCAGCTATCGCGAAGCGCAGTTGTGCATGGAAATGATCGCGGATACGGGGCTGGCCGCCTCGCTGGACATCATGGAGCTGAACCCTGCGCTGGACGAGCACAACCGCACCGCCGAACTGGTGGTGGACCTGGTCGAAAGCCTGTTCGGCAAGTCCACCTTGATGCGCGCCTGAAGAAAATCCCGAATAGCCTGCTGCGTTACTCGCCACATCCACGTGGCTCGCCCTGCGGGCCGCCTGCGGCGTTCAAATCGGCAGCTTGCGCCCGGCGGTGCTCCGCGACGGCCCTTCAGGGGGTTTCTGAAGCTCGCCGTTTCTGTCGTGCGCCCCGGATTTGAGACGCCCGTCAACAAATCACGGGCTTGCCGGTCAACAACTGTCACGTCGGCATGGTTGGCACGGGCGCGAGCACGCCTTTTGCACTTGCCGGGTTGGCGCCGCCCGTTTGCGGCCCGCTGATTGCGTCGAGGAGACGTCGTGGCAAAGCACAGGGGACAATTTGGAGTACTGGAAGCCATTCCGGGCGCGCACGCTTCATTGCGCTGGCTCGGTTGGTTCGGTATCGCATTGCTGGTGGTCCCGGCGGCGGTGCTGGCAGTGCTCGTGGAAGCCGGCAGCCATATCATGCACGCCGACAAGGTGGGCTTGCTGCTGCCGCTGGCCGGCTTGTGCGCACTGGTGGGTTCAGGCGCGCTGCTGGTATGGGCGCTTGGCAACTTGCACCGGCTTGCCGAACTGGCGCAGCTGCTGTGCGAGCACGGCGACGGCCCGGTGTTCGTGAAGGATGCCGGGCAGCGCTATCGCTTCGTGAACGAGGCAGCGGCGGCGCTGATCGGGCGTCGGCCGGCGGACGTATTGGGGCGTCGCGACAGCGAGCTGGAGTCCAGTGGCGAGGCTTTGGCCTGGGAAGAAAACGACCGTGTGTGTCTGGATCGGGATTTGCCCAGCATGTTCCGCGAAGCACAGATGACGCCCGCAGGCGAACGCAGTTTTCTGGTTTCCAAACATCCGCTGCATGACACGCGTGGCCGTGTTTCGGGTCTGCTCGGCTCGGCGCGCGACATCACCGACGAGCTGGAACTGCAAAAACTCGGACGTCGCCGCGCGGAGGAGACGCGCTGCTGGTTCGACCAGAATCCCTTGCCGATGGTGGTTTTCGCCAGTGCCGACCAGCGCGTGTTGAAGGCGAATATCGCGGCCGAGCAGTGTTACGGCTATGCCCGCCAGCGGCTGCTGCAGATGCGTGTGACGGAACTGTTCGCACCCACGGAAGTGGAGCGCCTGCACAGCTACCTGCGCGATGCTGGGCGCGCCGTACCTCCCGGCAGCGTGGCATGGCAGCACAGGCGCGCAAGTGGCGAGCTGTTCCAGGTGCTCACGGATATCGGCAACCTGCCGCATGCACAGGTGCCTGCACGGGTGATGATGGTGCGTGACGTATCGGCAGAGCTTGTTGCGCAAAAGGCGTTGCGCGAGTGTGCGACGCGTTATGAGGACCTGGTGGAATCGGGCCTTTCGCTGGTATGGATGCACGACCTGGAAGGCCGCCTGCTCAGGGTCAACGCCGCAATGGCGCAAGCACTGGGCTACGATCGCGAGGACATGTCCGGCAAGCTGTTGGCCGACTTCGTCGCCGAGGAAACGCACGCGAACTGGAGCGATTACATGGATCGCTTCCGCAGCCTGCGACGTGACGCCGGCGTGCTGCATTTCGTGTCCCGCAATGGCGAGCGGCGGGTATGGCAGTACCAGTTCGTGTGCTATCCCGATGCGGAACCGACCCCGTACGTGCTGGGCGCCGCGCAGGACGTGACCTTGAGGCATCGTCATGAGCTGCGGCTGCGCGATCAGAACCAGCGCGACGCGCTGACCGGATGCCGCAGCCGGCGCTTCCTGGAGGCTTTCGCACTGCAGGCTGTGCGCGATCAGGTCTGGGGGTGCGTGGTGGTGGACATCGACTACTTCCGGCAGCTGAATGCAAGCGAAGGGCGCGCGCGCGGCGATGAGGTCCTGCGTGACATGGCCCGACTGCTCGGGAATACGGCAGGTTCGACCGACGTGGTGGTGCGTCTGGGTGGCGACGAGTTTGCGGTGGTAATCCCTCACGCGACGGAAAATGCCGTGCGGGAGCTGGCCGAGCGGCTGGCAGTGGCCTCGCGCGATGGCATGCCGGCGGTGTTCTCGCTGGGCTGGGCCCTGCGCGAAGCCGATGAACCGTTGGAATCGAGCCTGCGGCGCGCCGACAAGATGCTGTTGCGAACCCGCGTTCGCACTTGATGTGCGATCGTCCGCGATTCTGCTCGACGGTTGGCCTGATTGCCCATCGCCTCTCGCGGTCGTGATGGCCCGGAACGGCCTTTGCAACTGTCATCCATGGCCGGGAGCCCCGTGGCCTGATTTTCGGGCGCGAATCCGTGATCGTTGCTTCGCCGGCCATTCACGGCATCTGAGCGCCTTCGCTCACAGACACCAGAACGGCCTTCAGAGCCGCCATCCATGGCGAAGGACTCCGTGGCCTGACTTTTCGCAACGGCTGGCTCCTTCAAGCGATTGATGTTTGCGCCGCAGCATGGCGGCGCTTAGCATTCCCGACTTGCTTTGCCGAGCAACGGCGGGCGCAGGAGTTTCGGATGCGTAGTCACTATTGTGGTCTGGTCGGGCAAGCCGAAGTCGGCCAGTCCGTCACCCTGTGCGGATGGGCGGACGCGCGCCGCGACCACGGCGGCGTGGTGTTCATCGACCTGCGCGATCACGAGGGTATCGTGCAGATCGTGGCCGATCCCGACCGCACCGACGTGTTCGCGGTCGCAAGCGAAATCGGCTACGAGGACTGCCTGCGCGTGAGCGGCACCGTGCGCGTGCGCTCGAACATCAACGAGAAGATCCCGACCGGCCGCTTCGAGGTGGTCGCCGAATCCATCGAGTTGCTGAACGCCGCACGTGACCTGCCGTTCGCGCTGCACGAGAACCCGAACGAGGAAATGCGGCTGACCTACCGCTACCTCGACCTGCGTCGCCCCGAAATGCAGAAGCTGATGCGCACCCGCATCAAGCTGGTGCAGGCGCTGCGTCGCTGGCTGGATGCGCGCGGCTTCCAGGACATCGAGACGCCGATCCTGACCAAGGCGACGCCGGAAGGCGCGCGCGATTATCTGGTGCCCTCGCGGGTGCACGCGGGCCAGTTCTACGCGTTGCCGCAGTCGCCGCAGTTGTTCAAGCAGCTCCTGATGATCGCGGGCTTCGACCGCTACTACCAGATCGCGCGCTGCTTCCGCGACGAGGACCTGCGCGCGGACCGCCAGCCCGAATTCACCCAGCTCGACATGGAGTTCGCGTTCGTCGAGGAACGCGACGTGCAGGACACGGTCGAGGCACTGATCCGCGACGTGTTCCGCGAGGTCGGCGGCATCGAACTGCCCGATCCGTTTCCGCGGATGACGTGGAACGAAGCGATGACGCGCTACGGTTCGGACAAGCCCGACCTGCGCATCGACTTGGAATTGGTGGATATCGCCGACTTGGTGAAGCATCTGGAGTTCAGGGTATTCGCTGAGCCAGCTAGTGATCCGGATGGTCGTGTTGTTGCGTTGCGCGTGCCTGGTGGTGCGAAGTTGTCACGCAAGCAAATCGACCAATACGGCGCCTATTGCGCAAAATTTGGCGCAAAGGGATTGGCATGGATCAGCTTTGCATCTGGACCGGCCGAAGGTGCCATCACCTCATCGGTGTTCAAATTTCTCGGGCTTGAACTCGTACAAAAAATTCAACGTGCGACTTCCACTCAGCCGGGGGATCTGATCTTTCTTGGTGCCGGAAAATGGAGCACCGTCAG
>DASUJD010000013.1:0-12256 GCA_036279455.1 Rhodanobacteraceae bacterium
GAAGCCGTAGCTGGTGGCCATCACGATGCCACCGGCAAAGAAGCCCAACAACTTGCCGGGCAGGTTCACCAGCGAGGACAGCAACGCGTACTGGGTCGCGGTGTGGTGCACGCTCACCAGCGAGGACAGGAATGCCACGGCTGGCGGCCCGATGAATCCCAACGTGAAATTCAGGCCGGAAATGACACCCGTCAGCACGATCAGGCTTCCGTGGTTGCCGATCAGCCACAGGTACAAGAGGTTGCTGCATCCGCACAGCACGATGGCGGCCAGCAGACTGCGCTTGATACCGAAGCGCTCCACCGCGATGCCACCAACGAACACGCCGGCGATCCCCATGAATACCCCATAACCCTTGGTGATCGTGCCGATTGCGGTTCTGGAAAAGCCCATGTCGCGGTAGAACGGACTCACGATGCCGCCGATGGTCGCCTGCTCGGGAACCTTGAACAGCAGGATGAACAGCAGCGTCACAAGCGCCAGCAACCAGCCATAGCGGCGGAAGAAATCCACGAACGGTTCGACCACGCCCTGGCGCATGGCATCGGCCCATCGTTTCGCGCGCAGCCGGTGCACCTGCGGTTCCTTCGCCACGAAATTGGCGACAATCGGAATCAGCATGCATGCCGCCATCGCAACGTACACCACGCTCCACGACATGTGATCGGCCATGACCAGCGCAATGCCGCCCGACAGGATGAAACCGACCCGATAGCCGAGCACATAGGTGGTGACCAATGGTCCTTGCGCCTCGGGCGGCACGATCTCGATGCGGTAGGCGTCGATGGCGCTGTCCTGGGTGGCGCCGAAAAACGCCACGCACAGCGTCACCACGATGAATACGCCAAGGCTGTTCGGCGTCAGTCCCGCCATCACCAGCATCCCGCCGGTGACGCCGAATTGGCCCAGCAGCAGCCAGCCGCGTCGTTGCCCCAGCCTCGCAAAGCCCGGCAGCCGCCAACGGTCGAGCAACGGCGCCCACACGAATTTGAATTCGTAGGCGAGGCTGGCGCTCGCAATCATGGTGATGTCTTTCAGCTCGAGGCCGCGCGAGTGCAGCCAATAGGCCAGCGTGCCGCTGACCAAGAGGAACGGCAGCCCGGACGAGAACCCGAAGAAAAACATCGTCCACGCCGCCGGTTGCGTGAACGCTTTCCATATCGGCATTCGCTGCCTGCGATCCGCCGGCGCGGCCGCCTCGCTCATTCGGCGTAATCCACCAGGTATGGCGCATGGTCGGAGAACCGCGGTTCGCGGGTGATCGCACAGGCGTGCGCGCGCTTGCCGAATGCAGGCGTCGTGATCTGGTAATCGATACGCCAACCGACATTGTTCGCGCGCGCGGCGCCGCGGTTCGACCACCAGGTGTACTCCTCGGTCTGCGGCTTCACCATGCGGAAACTGTCCAGCCAACCGTGTTTCGGCGCCGGTGCGCCATCGCCGTGTGCGTCCGCAATCAACGCGTTCAACCAGGCCCGTTCTGCAGGCAGGCAGCCGGAATTCTTCTGGTTGGACTTCCAGTTTTTGATGTCGCGTTCGCTGCGCACGATGTTCCAGTCGCCGCACAGCACGTAGTCGCGGCCGCTGGCCAGCCATCCATCGAAGATCGCGCGCAGCTTCTTCATCGCCTCGAACTTGAACGCCTGGCGTTCTTCACCCGAGGTGCCCGACGGGACATACAAGGACACTACTGAAAGATTCCCGAAGCGCGCCTCGATGTAACGGCCCTCGTCGTCGAACGGTTTCCAGCCAATCTTCTTCAGTACTTCGTCGGGTTCGCGCTTTGCGTAGATCGCGACGCCGCTGTAACCCTTCTTGGTCGTCGCATCACGGTAAAAGCAGTGATGGCCGTCTGGCCGGAACTTGGGATCGGTCAACTGTGCTTCCTGCGCCTTGGTCTCCTGAAGGCAGGTGACGTCCGCGTTTTGTTTGCGCAGCCAGTCGAAGAAACCTTTGTTGGCCGCGGAACGGATGCCATTGGCGTTGAAGGAGATGATTCTCATGGGGACCAGGGGCTGGGGACCGGGGACCGGTGAAGGGTAAAGCAAACGCGCCCGCAATGCCGACTGATACGCATGCCGAAACCGACGTTCCTCGTCGCGGACGTGCATCACGTATCATTCCGGTCCCCGGTCCCCGGTCCCTGGTCCCAGGTCCCCATGCTCCAATCCCATCAACAGGCCTTCCTGGACGTCGCGCTCGCACGCGGCGTGCTGCGTTTCGGCGAATTCACCCTGAAATCCGGTCGTCAGAGCCCGTATTTTTTCAACATGGGAAAGATCGATTCCGGCGCCGCGCTGGCTGCGGTCGGCTCGGCCTACGCCGCGGCGCTCTTCGCGAACGGTATCGATTTTGACATGCTGTTCGGCCCGGCCTACAAGGGCATACCTCTGGCGGCGGCGACCGCAATCGCGCTTGCCGGTGAACACCACCGCGACGTGCCATGGGCGTACAACCGCAAGCAAGCCAAGGATCACGGCGAGGGCGGCCTGGTGGTCGGCGCGCCGCTTGCGGGCCGCGTGCTGATCGTGGATGACGTGATCACCGCCGGCACCGCGGTGCGCGAGTCGCTGGCGCTTATCCATGCCGCCGGCGCGACCGTGGCCGGCGTGCTGGTGGCACTGGACCGTCAGGAACGCGGACAGGGTGATCGCTCGGCGGTGCAGGAGCTCGTGCGCGATCACGGCGCGCCCGTGATCGCGATCGTCGGCCTCGCCGACCTCATGGACTATGCCGGCAGCCGACCGGGTCTGGCCGACCAGCACGAACGTTTGGCAGCCTACCGCGACCGCTATGGCGCCGGCCCGGCCTGAACCCCGGGCACGGCCCATATCTTGCATGCACTTGGGCCTATACTGGGTCACCGCCCGGAGACCGTGATGCGTCGATTCTCCACCATCCTGCCGCTTGCAGCCCTGCTGTGCTGCGGGCTGTGTGTGCCGGCTTTCGCGAGTCCGCCTACCCCGGTTACCCATTACCGTTGGAAGGATGCCTCGGGCGTCGTGCACTTCAGCGATACGATCCCGGCGTCGGCTCTGGCAGGCGGCTACGACATCGTCAACGGCCACGGCATGGTGGTTCGCCACGTCGATCGTGAACTTTCTCCGACCGAGCGTCGCAGCGCCGCGGCGTCCGCGGCACGTGCCGCAGCGGTCAAACGCAAGCTGCAACAGCAGCGGATAGAGGACGCCCAGATGCTGGCGGCATATTCCAGTGCCGAGGATCTGGAACATTCGCAGCAGGCCCAACTGCAGCAACTCCAGGACGACATCGCCACGCTTGGAACCAACTTGCGCAGCCAGGAAGATTCACTCACCGAATTGCTGGCACACGCGGCCGATCTGGAACACTCCGACAAACCGGTCCCTGCCTACGTCAACCAGCGTATCGCGGACCAGCGCGCCACCGTGAACAACGAACGCGCAGTGCTGACCCAAAGGCATGCCGATTTTGCGAACGCCAAGCGGCGCTTCGCGCAGCAACTTGCTCATTACCAGGCGCTGCGCAAGCAAATGCAGGAAACCGATCCGTCGCAGCGATAGCGGACGAAAAAACGGTTGGCTCAAAGCGGCTGTCGTGAAAAGTCAGGCTGCGGAGCTCTTTGCCATGGGTGGCGGCTCCAAGGCCGTTCCGGCGCTGGTGACTCTGGGGCCTTCCCGCTCATCTCCCTACAGCCATGCAGCGATCAGGGACGATTGCACACGTGCGACTGGATGTGCTCTGACAGCGCGCGCAACGAACTGAACACCCGCTGGTTGTCTGGATTGTCCGAGCGCAGCTGGATGCCATACCGCCTGGATATCGCCAGCGCCAGTTCCAGTGCGTCGATCGAATCGAGCCCCAGCTCACCGCCGAACAACGGCGCTTCAGGATCTATGCTCTCGGGGGCCACGTTTTCGAGATTGAGGTTCTCGACGATGAGGCTTGCCAGTTCCCGCTCCGCAGGGCTCTGCAGGATCATGCTCCGTGTCTCCGTAACCTCAATGAATCAACCGTTTAGTGTAACATGGCCGGTTCGATACAGGATCCCGGCCTGCATGCACAGTCCCTCGCGGCACGACGACACGGACCGGACCGCATGAATGCTCCGGCGCTGCGTGTCGCTTATCGTGCGGAACGCGCGACAACCCTTCTCGCTGCACCGGATACGCTCGCGGTGTTCGGATTCGGAGACACCGGAGAAAACCCTCCTGACCCCCGCCACTTGCGGGTTCACCTGCCATCCCTTTCTTCCAGCGTCCCGCATGAATGCTGGAGCGTCGGCGCCAGGGTCACCTCCGGTTCCTCGGGTGCGCTGCGCTGGGCGGCTGGCGGCGGCTGGCGATTTGCCGCGGTGGAAATCGACGAGGCGGAACACGATGGCATCGAGGGTGCCAGCAATCGTGCCTATGCACTTTTGCTCGCGCACGTTGCCGATTCACCGGAATGCCATCTGTTGCGGATCTGGAACTATCTCGACGCCATCAATGCGGGTGACGGGGACAGCGAGCGCTACCGCCTGTTCTGCAAGGGCCGTGCGTCCAGCCTCGCCGCGTGCGGCATCAGCCGCTATCCCGCCGCCACCGCGATCGGGCATCACGGCCCGCGGGATCTGTTGCAGGTGTATGCGTTGTGCACCGCCAACCCCGGCTGCGCGCTGGAAAACCCGCGTCAGGTCAGCGCCTGGAAATACCCACGTCGGTATGGCCCCACCGCCCCCAACTTCGCACGAGCGATGCGGCTGCCGGGCGGTACGCTCGCGATTTCCGGCACCGCTTCGGTGATAGGTCATGCCTCGCACCATGTGGACGACATCGACGCCCAGTCCGATGAAGCCTTCGCCAACCTCGAGGTCTTGCTGGAACGCGCAGGATTGCCCGCATTCGATGAACATTCTCCGCTGAAGGTCTACGTGCGTCGCACCCAGGATGTCGGTGCGGTGCAACGCTCGCTGGCGCGACACCTCGATGCGAACGTGCCACGCGTGTTGCTGCACGGCGACATCTGCCGCCGGGAACTATTGGTCGAGATCGACGGCTGGCGGTTTGGAAACCCTGGATAACCTGCTGCGCCTGGCAGCTTGTGCGCCGGCGGTCTCGCACTGCGCAGGCAGATGCCGGAGCGAACATTCGCGCAGCGAGGCCCCGTGCATGTCGCCGCGCCAGCCGATCAGTCCGGTTTCCTGGGACGTTGCCAATCCTCGATCGTGGTTTGCCTGCTGCGCGCGAGGGTGAGTTTGCCGGGCGAAGTGTCGGCGACGATGGTCGAACCCGCGCCGATGGTGGCGCCGTCGCCCACACGAACCGGAGCAACCAGCGAGGTATTGGACCCGATGAAGGCGCCGTCGCCGATTACGGTGGTGTGTTTGTTGACGCCGTCATAGTTGCAGGTGATCGTGCCGGCGCCGATGTTGACCCCGGCGCCGACCCGCGCATCGCCGAGGTAGGTGAGGTGATTGGCCTTGCTGCCTTCGCCCAGCCTGGCCTTCTTGGTCTCGACGAAATTGCCCACGTGTACGCCGGCTGCAAGTTCGGTCCCCGGTCGCAACCGTGCGAACGGGCCGATCCGGCAGGCACCGTAGGTGGTCACGCCTTCCAGATCGCAATGCGCCAGCACCTCGGTGCCGGCTGCGAGATTGACCTTGCGCAAGCGACAGAACGGGCCGATCTTCACGTCGTCGCCGAAGGTCACGCCACCCTCGAGGATCACATCCACGTCGATCTCGACGTCACGACCGTGGCTGAAGTGTCCACGCAGATCGAACCGTGCGGGATCGGCAAGCCTTACCCCCGCCAGCATCAGCCGACGCGCGTCGCGGCGGCGCAGCCAGGACTCCAATTCGGCAAGTTGCACGGCGTCGTTCGCGCCGAACGCCTCGACCGGATCGGCGGTCATCACCACATCCGCAGGCGCACCCCCATCAGCGGCCAGCGCGAACACGCTGGTGAGATTCAGCTCGCCCTGCTGGTTCTCCTGTGACAACCGCTCGACCCAATGCCGCAGCTGCGGCGATTCCGCGAAGGTCACGCCGGTGTTGACAACGTGCACTCCACGCTGCATTTCGTCCATGTCCCTGTCTTCGATGATTGCCCGCACCCGTCCGAGCCCGTCGCGCAGCACGCGCCCATAGCCGGACGGATCATCCAGCTCGGCCGCCAGCACGGCGAGCTCGGCATGGGTACGCACCAACTCGGCGAGGGTCTCCGCGCGCAGCAACGGGACATCTCCGAACAGCACCAGGATTCGCGTGGGATCGGGAATGTCGTGCAAGGCCAGCCGCACCGCGTGCCCGGTACCACGCTGTTCGGACTGGTGCACCCAGTGGATGTCGGTGTCACGTGCGAACGCACTGCGCACCTGTTCGCCGCGGTGCCCGTACACGACATGCAAGCCTTGCGGGCGCAGTGCACGCGCAGTATCCAGAACGTGCGCCAGCAGCGGCCTGCCTGCCAGCGGCAACAGCACCTTGGGCAACAGCGACTTCATGCGCCTGCCCTCGCCTGCGGCGAGGACGATCACGTGCAGGGGGTCGGCCATGATCCGGTCTCCAGTCGATCCGGCAACATTGGCGCATCGCGCGCCCGACGGCAAGTATCACCGAACGGCTGACGGAGTTGCACAATCCCCTTCCCCTCACGGGCAAGGTTGGGATGGGGATGGGGTCACACCCTCCCCTTCCCAATCCTCCCCTTGGAGGGGAGGGCTGAAAGCCGTCCGAACAATCCCGATTGCTCGACCCCGCCCTGTTCGCGGCGTGCCTTCTTGAAAGTGCGGCCGCCCTGTGCAATGCCGGACGAAACGCGTGGACGTTCGTTCGATCACCCGCCACGGTCGCCATGGTCCTTGGCTATTTTCTGCCGAGACAGAAAGAGCCCACGCCGTTGACCAGATCGGCAGGACTGCCGATCTGAACGCCGAAGGCGGCCCGAAGCGCGCGCCACATGGATGTGGCGAGTAGCTGCGCGGAAAAAAGGCAGGGATGTCGTGCGCGCCGCGCGAAGGCGGACCCTCACCAGCGCTTGCGTCCTTCTCGCCAGGGGAGAAGCAACCAATTTGGTCAATGCTGCAGGTTGCGGCGCAAGCGCTCCAGCGCCTGCAACTGCGCGACGGCCTGGATGAGTTGTTCCTGCGCTTCGGCAACGGTCTTGGCGTCACCGCGGTTTTCCAGCACGCGTTCGGCTTCGTCCTTGGCGCGTTTGGCGGAGGCTTCATCGATTTCGTCGGCACGCAGCGCGGTATCGGCCAGCACCGTGACGATGTTCGGCTGCACTTCCAGGATGCCGCCGGAAACGTAGTAGGAATGGCGATTGCCATCTTCGCCGATCACCTCGACCTGGCCGGGCCTCAGGCGCGTGAGCAGCGGCTCGTGGCGCGGCGCGATGCCGAGTTCGCCTGCCTCGCCGCTGGCGATGACCAGGGTCGCCTCGCCATGGAAGATCTCGGCTTCGGCGCTGACGATGTCGCAACGGATGGTGGTCATGAGGGGTTAGGGGTTAGGGAGTAGAAACGTGGGTCGGAACGAGGAGTCGGGGCTTGCGCCCTCGCTACTCGTCCCTCGCCCCTGCTTCACGCTGCCTTCTTCTCGGAGGCGCTCATCGACTCGCCTTTCTGGATGGCATCCTCGATGCCGCCGACCATGTAGAAGGCCTGTTCGGGCAGATGATCGACTTCACCTTCAACGATCATCTTGAATGCGCGGATGGTTTCTTTCAGGGGCACGTATTTGCCAGGCGAACCGGTGAACACTTCCGCGACGTGGAACGGCTGCGAGAAGAAACGCTCGCATTTGCGCGCACGATAGACGGCCTGCTTGTCGGCTTCCGACAACTCGTCCATGCCCAGGATCGCGATGATGTCCTTGAGTTCCTTGTAGCGCTGCAGCGTACCCTGCACCTTGCGCGCGACATCGTAATGTTCCTGCCCGATCACCAGCGGATCGAGCTGGCGCGATGTGGACGCCAACGGATCGACCGCCGGGTAGATGCCCAAGCTCGCGATGTCGCGCGACAGCGCCACGGTGGAGTCCAGATGCGCGAAGGTGGTCGCGGGCGACGGGTCGGTGTAGTCGTCGGCCGGCACGTAGACGGCCTGGATCGAGGTGATCGAACCGGTCTTGGTGGAGGTGATGCGCTCCTGCAGGCGACCCATCTCGTCGGCGAGTGTCGGCTGGTAACCCACCGCCGAAGGCATGCGGCCGAGCAGTGCCGAAACCTCGGTGCCTGCCAGGGTGTAACGGTAGATGTTGTCGATGAACATCAACACGTCGCGGCCCTTGCCGTGTTCGTCCTTCTCGTCGCGGAAGTATTCGGCCATGGTCAGGCCGGTCAACGCGACGCGCAGGCGATTGCCCGGCGGCTCGTTCATCTGCCCGTACACCATCGCGACCTTCGACTCGGGGAAGTTGTCGGGCTTCACGACGCCCGCCTCGATCATCTCGTGGTAGAAGTCGTTGCCCTCGCGGGTGCGCTCGCCGACACCGGCGAACACCGACAGCCCCGAATGCTGGGTTGCGATGTTGTTGATGAGCTCCAGCATCGTCACCGTCTTGCCGACGCCCGCGCCACCGAACAGGCCGACTTTGCCGCCCTTGGCGAACGGGCACATCAGGTCGATCACCTTGATGCCGGTTTCCAGCAGCTCGTTGGCCGCGGCCTGGTCCTCATACGACGGTGCGGCACGGTGGATTTCCCAGTGCTGTTCGGAGTTGACAGGCCCACGCTCGTCTATCGGCTCGCCCAGCACGTTCATGATGCGGCCCAGCGTGGCCTTGCCCACGGGCACTTTGATATAGGTGCCGGTGTTGTCCACGGTGAGGTTGCGCTTCAGGCCATCGGTGGAACCCAGCGCAATGGCACGCACCACGCCGTCGCCGAGTTGCTGCTGGACTTCCAGCGTCACCGCGGTGCCCTGCACCTTGAGCGCGTCGTAGACCTTCGGCACCGCGTCACGCGGGAATTCGACGTCCACCACCGCGCCGATGATTTGAACGATCTTGCCTTGGCTCATTGTGTTTTCCTCATCAAACTTTGGTTCGACCCTCTCCTGCGCACGGAGAGGGTCAGGGTAATGCTGGATTCGGCAAGCAACCGTCCATGGGGCGTGGCGCCGGTGCGGCCGTCCTTGGCCGCCCGTTTGAAGCGGCGCGTGATGCCACTGGCATCACGCAAGCGCCGCTTCTCACTCACCCACCGACCGCCGCAGCGCCACCGACTATCTCGGAAATTTCCTGGGTGATCGCCGCCTGGCGCGCCTTGTTGTAGATCAAGGTCAGGGTATCGATGGCCTTGGTGGCATTGTCCGAAGCGGCCTTCATCGCCACCATGCGCGCGGCGTGCTCGCTGGCGAGGTTTTCGAGGGTGGCGTGGTACACCATCGCCTCGACGTAGCGATTCAGCACATGCCGGATCACGGGCTCGGCCTCCGGCTCGTACAGGTAGTCCCAACTGGTCGCGCGCTCGATCCTGGCATCGCTGGACGACGGATGCAGCTCGTCGCCCGCGGCGGCGGTGATCTCCTCGGCCATCGCCGGCAGCGGGATCAGCGCATCGACCATCGCGCGCTGGGTCATGGTATTGACGAACTGGTTGTAGCAAAGATAGATGCGATCGAGCTTGCCCTGCATGAAGGCGTCGTCGGCGAGCTTCATCACGCCGACGAGTTTTTCAAGGCGGGGACGATCGCCCAGATGGGTGACGGTGCCGACCAGGTCCACCTGGATGCGCCGGAAGAACTGCGCCGCCTTCTGGCCGATCGCGATCACCTCGACGCCGACGCCCTTCCGTTGCCAACCGTGGATGTCGGTCAACACCTTGCGGAACAGGTTGGCATTCAGGCCTCCGCACAATCCACGGTCGGTGGACACGATCATGTAACAGACGCGCTTGATCTCTCGTTCGCGCAGCGCCGGGTGCCGATAATCGGTGTTCGCCTGGGCGATGTGCGCCACCACCTGGCGCATGTGCAGCGCATACGGACGCGATGTGCGCATCAGCTCCTGCGCGCGCCGGATCTTGGACGCAGACACCATTTGCAGCGCGCTCGTCACCTTGCGGGTGTTCGCGACACTCTTGATCTTGGTCCGGATTTCTCTTGCGCCTGCCATATCTTTACTCGGGACCGGGGACTGGGGACCGGGGACCGGTCAAAGCGTCGTGACCCCATCCTGATTGTTTCATTTGGGCACCAAGCACGGATCGCCACCGGGTACCGGATCGAAACCCGGTCCCTGGTCCCCGATCCCTGGTCCCAGCTCTCATCACCAGCTTCCCGTCTTCTTGAACTCGTCCAATGCCGCCTTGAAAGTGCCTTCGATGTCAGCGTTCCAGTCGCCGGTCTCGACGATCTTCTTCATCAGGTCGCCATGGCTGGACTCCATGAACTGGTGCAGCGCGTGCTCGAACGGCAGGATCTGCGCCAGCGGCACGTCGTCGAGATAGCCCTTCTCGGCCGCGTACAGCGACACCGCAAGCTGCGCGATGCTGAGCGGTGAATACTGCTTCTGCTTCATCAACTCGGTGACGCGCTGGCCGCGTTCCAACTGCGCGCGGGTGGCGGCGTCGAGGTCGGACGCGAACTGCGCGAACGCGGCGAGCTCGCGATACTGTGCCAGTGCCAGCTTCACGCCGCCCGACAGCTTCTTGATGATCTTGGTCTGTGCCGCGCCGCCCACGCGCGACACCGAGATGCCGGCGTTGACCGCCGGACGGATACCGGCGTTGAACAGGTCCGTTTCCAGGAAGATCTGGCCGTCGGTGATCGAGATCACGTTGGTCGGCACGAACGCGGACACGTCGCCTGCCTGGGTCTCGATGATCGGCAATGCGGTCAACGAACCGGTCTTGCCTTTCACTTCGCCACCGGTTTCGCGCTCGACGTACTCGGCATTCACGCGCGCCGCGCGTTCCAGCAAGCGCGAGTGCAGGTAGAACACGTCGCCCGGATAGGCTTCGCGGCCCGGCGGACGGCGCAACAACAGCGAAATCTGGCGGTACGCCCAAGCCTGCTTGGTCAAGTCGTCGTAGATGATCAGCGCGTCTTCACCGCGATCACGGAAGTATTCGCCCATTGCACAACCGGAATACGGCGCGATGTATTGCATCGTCGCCGAGTCGGAGGCCGAGGCCGCGACGATGATCGTATGTGCGAGCGCGTCATGTTCCTCGAGCTTGCGTACCACGTTGGCGATCGAAGACTGTTTCTGTCCGATCGCGACATAGATGCACTTCACGCCGGTGCCACGCTGGTTGATGATCGCATCCACGCACAGCGCGGTCTTGCCGGTCTGGCGGTCGCCGATCACCAGCTCGCGCTGGCCGCGACCGATCGGGATCATCGAATCCACCGACTTGTAGCCGGTCTGCACCGGCTGCGACACCGACTGGCGCCAGATCACTCCCGGCGCGACCTTCTCGACCGGAGAGGTGACGTGGGTGTTGATCGGACCCTTGCCGTCGATCGGATTGCCCAGCGCGTCGACCACCCGCCCCAGCAGTTCCGGCCCGACCG
This sequence comes from Rhodanobacteraceae bacterium, assembly GCA_036279455.1. Taxonomy (GTDB): domain Bacteria; phylum Pseudomonadota; class Gammaproteobacteria; order Xanthomonadales; family Rhodanobacteraceae; genus 66-474. The sequence continues at coordinate 11,485 of DASUJD010000013.1, forward strand.
GCACTTCAAGGATGCGCCCGGTGGTTTTGGCGGTATCGCCTTCCGACAGATGCTCGTACTTGCCGAGCACCACCGCGCCGACCGAATCGCGCTCGAGGTTCAGCGCCAGCGCGAAGGTGTCGCCCGGCAACTCGATCATTTCGCCGGCCATCGCGTCGTTCAGGCCGTGGATGCGCACGATGCCGTCGGACACGCTGGTCAGCGTGCCTTCGTTGCGGGTCTCCGCCGAAAGCTTGAACTGCTCGATGCGCTCGCGGATCAGCTCGCTGATTTCGGAAGGATTGAGTGTGGTCGCCATTGTTTCGTTTCCTGGTTCGTGCACCGGATCGCGCTGCACGGTTCAATCGAATCGCATTTTTTGGTTCAGCGGCGAGCGGAAAACTCCAGCCTTTTTTCCCGCCTGCCGTTCACGTTCAGGTTTTTAATGCGCCAGTGCACTTTCCAGCCGCGCCAGCCGCCCGCGCACCGATCCGTCGATGACGGTGTCGCCCGCATCGATCACCGCGCCGCCCAGCACGTTCGGATCGAGCGTCTGCTCCAGTTCGATCTCGCGGTTGAAGCGGCGCTTCAAGGCATCGCGCAGGCGCGCGATTTCGAGATCGTCGATCTTCGCCGCACTGCGCACGTTCACCTTCAGCACGCGCTCGGCGTCGCGCTTGTACTGCTCGAACAGCACCGCGATCTCCGGCAATTCGCGCAGCCGGCCGTTGTCGGCCAAGGTCGCGACGAAACGGGCAAAAGGCGTGTCTTCGCCCTCGCCCTGCGGCAGGAA